>DRKS01000103.1 GCA_011051655.1 Sedimenticola sp. | reverse complement strand
CTGCAATGATGGCGGCAACAGATAGGCGGTATCTCGATTGATCGGCTGGAATTTGTCTGACATGGTGGCTTCAATCCCTTCTTGGTACGATGTCACTATTCTATAGGAATGTAGGAGCTAAATCCGACAGACTCCTAGTACTTCATCAATTTTATAAATTAGGATTGGCAAAAGATAAATATTAACCGCAGAGGACGCAGAGATTCGCAGAGGTTTTTTATTTATTATCAATAAGCTGGCTAGCATTTCATTTCTCTGCGCACCTCTGCGTCCTCTGCGGTTAAATGTTTTTATATCCTAAATTATCAGGTTGACAGAGTACTTAGGACTGAGCGATAAGCGCCCGGGGCCGCAGCCCCGGCAGGCCCCTTATGGGCAAAACTTCCTCAAATACGCCTCATATTCCCGCCGCCTGCGCCTCAGCTCCACCCCCTTGCCGGCCTTGTAGCCCCGGCGCATGCGCCACCGGATCTTCGCCACCTGCCGCTCTTTTTTCCAGCAATCCTTCTCCCGGCGCGCCTTTTTCCGGCGGACGGCCTTGGTGGATTTGCGTTTCTGACCCTTGCGCCTGTCTCCGGGCCGGGGTTTTGGCTGCGCCTTCGGCATCGCCCGGGGGGCATTCCAGCCCACCCGCTCATCCTTGATCCGGAGCTCTTCCTGGATGCCCGGGCCACAGGGCCGCTGGGAAAATTCAATGCGGCCATCCGGGGAGGTGCAGCGGAACAGGGTCTCATCCGCCGCGGCGACCGGGACAAGCAGCAGAGAAAGGGCTCCACCCAAAAGGGACAGGCAGGGATTGCCTGGCCGTCCCCCGCCGGTTTTTTGGCGATGCATGGCCAACCTCCGTGGAATTTGGATCGGCCCATGCTATCCGGCCCGGCGGGAGGCCGTAATTAGGGATTTTCTGAGAAGGTGCGCCGAAAAAGCGTCAGAGAACCGGCGGCTCCAGTCCGAATCCTACCTAACCTTCTAAAGAACGGACGGTTTTCCATCAAGGCCGAGGGAGCCGCCGGCTGCCCGGCGGGTTCCGGAACCGGCCGTGGGAGCGCCGTTCCCAGGCGTTTGCAGCCGATTTATCCTGGATCCCGCGATCTCTCGGGCACGGTTTATGCTTCAGCATTGTCAAACCCCTTTGAAAGGCGCCTGCCGGAACCCCGGTTTCGGCTCGAGGCGGCAAGGAAAGGGATTCCCAAAGCCGCTATTCTTTTTACCGAAGAGGCACTGTTGTTTTCTGGATATTGAGGTTCTGACCCATGCTCGACAATCTGCGCAGCGTTTTCGATGAACACCAACAGGATCTGGTGGAAGACGAGATCCTTTCCTTTCCCGACTATCTCGCCCTGGTGGCGAAAAAGCCCTGGGTCACCCGCAATACCTTTCAGCTGGTGCACGACATGCTGCTGAGCTCCGGGGTGGAGCACGCCATCATGCCGGGCAAGCCCATCAAGCACCGCTACGGCTTTTTCGAAGACGTGAACTATGTCGGTCCCTTTGCGGTTTTCGGCCAGCAGAAGGCCAAGGAGAACCTGGTAGAAAAGATCGACAACGCCAGCCGCGGGCTGGAGGCGTCCAAACGCCTGTGGATCCTGCTGGGACCGCCCGGCGCCGCCAAGTCCCGCTCCATGGATGGCATCAAGCGGGCCCTGGGCATCTATTCCGCCAGTGAGGACGGCCGCACCTACACCCTGCTGCTGCCCACTATGGACGAGCGTCTCAAGGACAAGGCCCTGTTCGAGCAAGACGGTATCTATTACCTGCAAAGTCCCATTTTCGAGCGGCCCCTGCAGGTCATTCCCCAGGCCTTGCGCAAGGATTTCACCGCCAGGCTCAACGAGTCGCTGAGCGACGGTGAGTTGCAGGAATTTCTCGACAAGCATCCCCATTATGACAGCAGCTTCGAAATCAGCATCGACGGCCGCATCTCGCCCTATTCGGACTATGTGCTGAAGGACTTCATGAAGGCCAGGGGGCTGAGCCTGTGGGAGCTGCTGCCCTACCTGAAGGTCAAACGCATGATCTTCGATGCCCGCACCAAGACCGGCATCGGCTCCTACACCCCCCGGGACGAGAAGAGCCAGGAGGCGGGTTCCCTGGTGGGCAACATCGACTACAGCCTGCTGCCCCGTTTCGGCAGCGAATCCCACCCGCTGGTGCATGACTACCAGGGCGAACTTTGCGCCGGGGCCAACGGCCTGGTGGAGATCCACGAGATCCTGAAGCTCTCGGACAAATTCCTGTACGAGCTGCTGTTCGCCACCCAGGACCGCTTCTTCAAGCCCGAGGGCCAGCCGCCGGTGCCCTTCAACGGCGTCATCATCGGTCACACCAACTTCCATGAGTTCAACATGTTCATGGGCAACGAGACCTTCGAGGCCCTGCGTTCGCGCACCACCTTCATTGAAATGCCCCTGTCGGTGGCCTTCAAGGAGGAGCAGAAGATCTATGATCTGACCTATTCCAACGAGCGCCGCAACTGGAGCGACAAGAAGAAGCACGTGGCCCATGTGGCGCCCCACAGCATCGAGCTGCTGAGCCTGGTGGCGGTGATGACCCGGCTGTACCAGTCCAAGCAGAACCCCAACCTGTCGCTGCTGCAGAAGGCCCTGATCTATGCCGGGCGGGCCGACAGCGGGGTGGACAACAACATGGCCAAGGCCATCCTGGACGAGTTCGAGTTCGTCAAGCCCTCCGAGGGCACCTTCGGTCTGGACCCGCGGTTCATCCAGAACGTGTTCGAGAACACCGAGCACTTCCAGATCAACGAGTACGCCGCCAACATCCAGCGTCTGCAGGATGAGAAGAGCGAGCCCACCATGCTTACCTCCATCGCCCTGAACAACCCCTGCGTGACGCCGCTGGATCTCTATATGCGGCTGGAGCACGCCATCAAGGACAGCTTCGCCACCAACAAGAACGTGCTCAACCACTATCTCACCAAGATCCTGCCCCAGGCCAAGGGCTGGATCTTCGGCCAGATCGCCAGCGACGTGTATACCGCCGTGTTGCGGGACACCAGCATCGTGGAGAGCACCTGGAAGAAATACACCGACCATGTGCGCGCCTACGCCCACAACACCAAGGTCAAGCACGAGGTGACCCAGATGGACGTGCAGCCGGACGAGAAGTTCATGCAGACCATCGAGCAGTACCTGGGCATCCCGGAAAAGGACGTCTTCCGCAAAGAGCTCTCCGACGCCATCGCCAGCGTCAGCGGCAAGGTGCTGCTGGCGGACGAACCCTCGTACCAGGCGGCGATCAAGCGTTTCGTCTTCGAGAACGAGTTCAAGTCCGGCGAGAACATCAAGCTGCTGGGCTGGATCAAGAGCGGCAGCAGCGCCGCCAGCGTGGACTCCAAGGAACAGGAACAGCTGAACGAGACGGTAAAGTACCTGATGGAGCACCAGGGCTACTGCGGCAAGTGCGCCTTCCAGGCCCTGACCATCACCGCCAATGCGTCCAGCATTGATATTTGATTGGCATATGTTGGGCTTCGTTCCCCAGCCAACCCAGGGTAGCAGGCAGTTATGGATGTAGACCGCATCACATCAGACGAATCCGAGGGCTTCTTCAACGACTTCATTGAAGATCAGTTGAATGATCTGGTCGAGGAGATCATCAACGAGGGCGAGTTGGACCGGGGCGACGCCAGCGGCAGCGATCTGATTATCGAAATGAATGACATCGAGCCCCCCACCCTGGTCTATGGCGACGGGGGAGGCGGTGGAGGCGGTGGCCCCGGCAGCGGCGAGCCGGGGGATGAAAAGGGCAAACTCAAGTTCGAAGTGCCCTTCGAGCGCTTCATGGAGCTGGTGGCGGACAAGCTCCACCTGCCGGATCTGACCAAGGAGGGCAAGGGCAGGATCAAGGAAGTCTCCTATCAGTTCAAGACCTTCGGCCCCGTCGGGGTCATCCTGGACAAGAAGCGCACCTTCAAACGGGCGCTGAGGACCAGCATCGGCACCGGCGTATACCGGCCGGAAGAGGGCCGTCATGACGTGGAAATCCGCCGCAAGGACAGGCGCTACAAGGTTCCCCAGCGGGAGGAGCACCCGAAATACAATGCCGTGGTCTTCTACATGGGCGACATCTCCTACTCCACCTTCGGCGAGCGCCTGGAGCTGGAGAAGCGCCTGCTGAACTTCGTGCACCACTGGCTGGACTTCAACTATGGCAAAAACAACGTGGAGCACCGCTTTTTCGTGCATGACGTGGAGGCCTACGAGGTCACGCCGGAGCAGTTCTACCAGGTAAGCAACATCGGCGGCACCCGGGCGTCCCTGGTTTTCGACCTGGTCTCCAACATCGCCCTCAACGAATACAACCCGGCCACCACCAACTTCTATGGCTTTTACGTGGGAGACGGCGAGTTGTTCGGCAATGACGCCAAGGAGATCGTGGAGATCCTCAAGGAGCGGCTGCACCCCATGTTCAACCGCCTGGCCCTGGTGGAGATCCAGCCCAGCCGCATGAGCTGCCTCAACACCGAGGTCGCCAAGGCCTTCAGTTCGGACCGGGTGATCCGCACCTGCGCGCTGAAGGGCAAAAACGAGATCATCAAGGTCATCAAGCATATGTTCGAGGCGCGCCATGCTTAGTCTCCGCTCCGATCCCAGGCTGTTCGAGCTGGCCCGGCGGGTGGAATATTTCGCCCGGGAAAAATTCAACATGACCCTGCCGGAGATGCGCTTTTTCATCCTGGACCCCATGGAGTTCGCCGCCCTGCTGGAAAAGAACGTCTACCCCACCAGCCCCATCAACATCTGGGAAGGCAAAAAGATCGCCAACAAGAAGCACCGCATCGAGACCGGCCAGGAGTCGGCCCTCTACTACGAGGTGGTGCAGACGGGCAATCCCTCCTACGCCTATCTGAACGAAACCAACTCGGCCCTGACCCAGGCCTCGGTGATGGCCCATGTCGCCGGCCACTGCGAGTTCTCGGAGCTGAATGTCCTGCATGACTCCGACCGGGACCGCACCGAATATGTCATGCACCTGGTGCGCAAGGTGGATCTGGCCCGGCGGCAGATGGGTGAGCGGCGCTATATCGATTACTGGAACGCCTGTGAATCGGCGCTGCCCTTCATCGCCCCCAACTCCCAGTACAACCTGGAAAACAGCATCGACCAGGAGACCACCATGGCCAAGGGGGCGATAGAGCCCGCCAGGACGCCGGAAAGGGAAAGACCGCCGCTGAACCTGGTTTCCGACACCCTCAACGCCATACTCAAATTCGACGAGCCCAGGCCGTTCGTGGAGGCGGAGAAACAACGGGACCGCCACGAGGCCCTGAGCCGCCGGGGCTATTCCCTGCGTGCCCCCTGCCAGGACATCCTGGGGTTTTTGCGCCAGTACGCCCCCACCAGCCGGGCGGAGCGGGCCGTCCTCGACTATCTCTATATCTCCCATCATCACCAGGATTTCGTGATCCGCACCCAGATCATGAACGAGGGCTGGGCCATGTACTGGGAGAAGAAGATCATGATGGAGCTGTTCGGGGAGGATGCCGTGCGCGGCGCCATCGACTACGCCAAGGTCTTCTCCGGCGTCTGCTATCCCCGGCCCTTCTTCCAGCGCAATCCCTATCATCTCGGCTACCACATGTGGCTGCACATCGAGGAGCTCTACCGGGAAGGCAAAATGAGCCTGGCCTATCATGAAGAGACCGATCTGGACGCCAAGCGGGAGTGGAAGCAGCCGGATCAGAGTGATCCGCAGGAGTGTATGCGGCATCTGGTAAAGACCATTACCGATTATGAATTCCTGCGGCGTTTCCTCACCCCCGAGCTGGTGGAGAAATTCCACCTCAACCGGCTGGACCAGCGGACGGCCCAGCGGCTGGGGGTGAAGAACGAGGATATCGTCCGGGCGGACCGGCAGTGGGTATGGCTCAACCCGGAGCCCATCCCCAACGAGATGCTGGGCTTTTTCGCCCACTACTACCGCCCCCGGGTCTACATTATCGATACCGACTACCTGGACGGCGGCCTGCTGCTGATGCACCGGGACGACGGGCGGCGCCTGCGGGCGGACTGGATCCGCCCCACCCTGAACAATCTGAACCGTATCTGGAAGGCCCCGGTCTATCTGTTGTCCAAGGACAAGCTCTACGGAGCGAGCGCCAGCGGCTACAAGGAAAGCACCGTGGCGGAGGTGCCGTTCGAGGCCGTGGTGGAAAGACTGGGCAAACAGCAGCAGCCTTTCAAGGCCGCTTGAAGAAGGCCTCCGGGTTGCAGGATGAAGCCAACAGGGAAGTAATCGTTACTGCGGAGAAGGCACATGAACGATTTTAATTTCGACCGCATACTGGGCTACTCCAAAAAACGCAGCCTGAGCTTCCGCGAATTCGTGGAGGAGGCGGTCAGCAATCCCTGGCAGTGCCTGCACACCAGCTCGTCTCTCATCGCCGAGGCGGTCAAGCACTTCGGCTATGAGATCGTGGTGCGCTCCGGCGAACCCACCATCAATTACAAAATCTTCGCGGATCCCTTCTCCAACGGCATCAATGAGGTGTGCGGCCAGGAATTCTGCGCCAAGCAGATCATCGACGTCATCGAATCCGTCGGCAAGGAGTCGGGGCCGAGCCGGGGCATCATCCTGGTGGGCCCCCCCGCGTCCGGCAAGACCAATATCGTGGACCTGATCTGCCAGGCGCTGGAGGAGTACACCAAGCTGCCGTCGGTCAAGCTGTACTCGTTCTACTTCTGCTTCAGCGACGGCCAGGACCAGCGGCTGGAGATACGCCCCGCCTTCGCCCAGAATCCCATCCTGCTGTTTCCCACGGTGTTGGAGCAGGAGGATCAGCTCATCCGCCCGCGGCACGAGTTTTTCGAGTTCCTGCAGAAGGAGCGCGCCGGCGATGGCGCCATCCGCATACCCACCTATTACCAGCACGCCGCCCTGGACAAGCGCAGCATGAATATCCTGCAGGCGCTGCTGGAGAATCCCCGCAACCAGGGCAAATCCCTGTTCGACATCATCGAGGAATATGTGCGGGTGGAGGAGATCGAGTTTTCCAACGCCCTGGCCCGCGGCATCGCCAACATCGACGACATGGCCCAGCTTAAGGTGCAGACCCGCCCCCTGGATGTGGGGGAGAAGCTGGGGGCCATGCTGGCCGAACACCTGCCGGGCCTGAACCTGGCCCAGTACGAGGGCGCCCTGGTCAGTGCCAACCGGGGCCTGCTCCACATCCATGACGCCTTCACCACGGGCTCGGAAGACGGCGCCGGCCAGGAGGACTACAAGCCCCTGCTGATGCTGCTGGGCAGCGGCAAGGCCTCCATCGAATCCACCCAGGCCGCCATCGACACCACGGTGGTCATCACCACCAATATCGAGGAGATGCAGCTTCTGGAGCGCCGGCTCACCTCGTCCAAGCTGCTGGACCGCATCGAGAAGATCCCGGTCAACTACCTGCTGGACGCCAATTCGGAGATGGACATCCTGCGCCGCGACATGGCGAACATGCGCGAGCAATACGACGTGGATCCCAATCTGCTGCGGGTGGCGGCCTACTACTCGGTCATGACCCGGCTGATGCCGCCGCTGGCGGAGCGGCTGCCCGAGGGCTGGAGCAAGGAGAAAAAGGAGCTGTTTCTGTCCATCACGCCGGAGCAGAAGCTCTTCATCTATGCCGCCCAGTCGGACGACCCCGTGAGCACCATCCGCAATATCCCCTTCTGGCATCCCTTCCGCAACGAGGCGGCGAAGCTGGGCATCAATGTGGACGATCCCGCCGGCTACGCCCACCTGATCGCCCGCCGGGACGACAGCGTGCCCCTGGACCAGACCGGCCTGTTCACCAGCGAACAGCTCAAGCTCATCGACGACGACTTCATGCGGGAGCTGTGGAGCCAGCATTATCCGAACGAAGGCAAGCAGGGCATTTCAGTGCGGCAGTTGCAGAACATCATGCGCAACACCATTGTCGTTTCGGACGGCAGCAAGATCCATGTCGGCACCTTTCTCAGCCAGCTCAAAAAGGTGTTCATCCAGGGGCCCACCATTCACCACTGGCTGAAGATCGAGGGCCGGCAGAACAACGGCCGCGAGCCCATCGCGCCCAGGGCCATCGGCTCCGTCGTCCTGTCGGAGGGCGAAGGGGACTATGGCGACTACCAGGGCCTGGTCAAGGTGCTCCAGGCCCTCTACTTCACCATCATCCGCAAGGAGATCACGGTGTCCACCGTGGACCGGGACCCGGAAGAGATCGCCTCGGACCTGCGCCGCTACCTGCAGCACACCCTGCTGGTCACGGCGGCGGAAAACCGGGCCTTCGCCCATATCATGGTCCCCAAGTTCACCTACGTGGACCCGCAGACCGGCGAAAAGATAGACAAACCCGATGAGCGTTTCATGGAGTCCATGGAGCAGATCCTCGCCCCTCCCGGCGCCTGCGCCCTCTACCGGCGTGAAATCGCCCAGCGTTTTCTGGAGCTGCAAAACAGCGGTGAACTGGTGCTGGAGGAGGGCAAATCGGCCGTCGCCTCGCGCAAGGACAACCTGCTGAGCTGCTTCGGCAGCGAGTACACGCATTTGCTCTCCCACCGCCGGACCGTGGAGGGCATCGACCCCGAACGATTGAAGGAGGCCTTCGTCCAGAAGCGCAACGCCCCGGACGATTTCGAGGCCTATCCCTCCGAAATCAAGAAATTCATCGGCACCATCCTGGGCAATATGGTCAAGCGCTACGGCTACTCCGAGCGCAACGCCCTGGATACCATCATCTTCGCCCTGCGCAAGGATATCATCCGGTTCGAGGAGATCATCAGTTAGGGCAGGGCTACGGCTTTTCCGCCAGTTTCCGCAGGAGCCCCTGCTGGGCGCAGACCGGCTCCTCGCCCTCCGCCGGCTGCAGCCGCCGGTATGCGCCGTCGTTTTCCAGCACCCAGGCCTGGGTGTTGTCGCAAAGGTACAGCTCGAGATCGGCGGTCACCCGTTCCCGCAGTCTTTCGTTTTCCAGGGGAAAACAGGCCTCCACCCGCCGGAACATGTTGCGGGTCATCCAGTCGGCGCTGGAGCAGAAGACCTCCGGCTCGCCCCCATTGAGAAAATAGAAGGCGCGGGTGTGTTCCAGAAAGCGCCCCACGATGGAGCGTACCCGGATGTTTTCCGACACCCCTTCGATCCCCGGGCGCAGGCAGCAGATGCCCCGGATGATGAGGTCGATCTCCACGCCGGCCTGGGAGGCCCGGTAGAGGGCCCGGATGATCTTGGGCTCCACCAGGGCGTTCATCTTGGCGATGATGCGCCCCGGCCTGCCCTCACGGGCATGCCCCGCCTCCCGCTCGATGCGCTCGATCATGCCGCTGTGCAGGGAGAAGGGGGACTGCAACAGTTTCTTGAGCTTGGCGCCACGGCCCAGGCTGGTGAGCTGCAGAAACATCTGGTGCACGTCCTCGCCGATGTCGGGGTCGCAGGTGAGCAGGCCGTAGTCGGTGTAGATGCGGGCCGTGCGGGCATGGTAGTTGCCGGTGCCCAGGTGCACGTAGCGGCGCAGTTTCTTGCGCTCGCGGCGCACGATCATGAGCAGCTTGGCATGGGTCTTGAAGCCGACCACCCCGTACACCACGTGGGCGCCGGCCTCCTGCAGGCGGGTGGCCAGCCCGATGTTGGCCTCTTCGTCGAAGCGGGCGCGCAGCTCCACCACCACGGTGACCTCCTTGCCGCGGCGGGCCGCCTCCACCAGGGAGTCCACCAGCACGGAGTCCGGGCCGGTGCGGTAAAGGGTCTGCTTGATGGCCACGACGCTGGGATCCCGGGCGGCCTGGGCCAGGAGGTCCACGATGGGGCTGAAGGATTCGAAGGGGTGGTGCAGCAGGATGTCGCCCTTGCGGATGGCCTCGAACATGTCGCTGCTGGCGGTCAGGCCGTCCGGCAGCCCCGGCGTGAAGCCGGGGAAGGTGAGGTCCGGGCGGTCCACCAGGTCGGGCAGCGCCATCAGGCGGTTCAGGTTGACCGGCCCGTTGACCTGAAAGAGGTCATCCTGGGTGAGATGGAACTGCTTGAGCAGAAAATCGGCGATCTTGGCCGGGCAATTGTCGGCCACCTCCAGGCGGACGCCGTCGCCGTAACGGCGCGCCGGCAGCTCGCCCTCCAGGGCGCGCTTGAGATCCACCACCTCCTCCTCGTCGACGAACAGGTCGCTGTTGCGGGTGAGGCGGAACTGGTGGCAGCCGGTGGCCTTCATGCCGGGGAACAGGTCGTTCACATGGTCATGGATGATGGAGGACAGGAAGGCGAAGTCGTGGCCGTTGCGGTTGTCTCCTCCGGCGGGGAGCTCGATGATGCGCGGCAGGGCCCTCGGCGCCTGCACCACCGCCATGCCGCTCTCGCGCCCGAAGGCGTCCTTGCCCTTGAGGGAGATGATGAAATTGAGGCTCTTGTTCAGGATGCGCGGAAAGGGATGGGCCGGGTCGAGACCGATGGGGCTCAGCATCGGCAGCAGCTCCTCCTCGAAGAATTGCCGGATCCACTTTGCCTGCTCCTCGTTCCACTGCTTGCGGCGCAGAAAGCGAATACCCTCGTTTTCGAGGGCGGGTAGCAGCACCTCGTTGAGCATCCGGTACTGATCGTCCACCATCTCGTGGGCCCTGGCGCTGATTTGCCTCAGGGCCTCCTGGGGAAGCAGGTTGTCCGGTCCGGTCTGCACTGAGCCATAGGCGGCCTGCTCCTTCAGCCCGGCGACCCGCACCTCGAAAAACTCGTCCAGGTTACAGCTGGCGATACAGACGAATCGCAGGCGCTCCAGCAGGGGCAGACGCTCGTCCCCGGCCTGGGCGAGCACCCGGTGGTGAAAGGCCAGCAGGCTGAGTTCCCGGTTGATGTAATAATCCGGGTTGAGCAGATTGATATCATTCATGGCGGATGTCTTCCGGTGGAGGGTGCTGAAAACCATTGCGACGCATTCCCGCCATTCTAGCCCATAAGCCGGTGGCGTTGAAGTAAGTGCCTGAATAAATTAATAGTTTAGTGGGGTATTCGTGCCGGAGAATCCATGCCGGAGGTGGCCGTGAACACCGGGTCTTGTGTAATCCAGGGACAGGCATTATCTTGGGGGCATGAGAGTCGGCCGGATGGTCGCCGCCCCTTGGGGGGCGGAGGAAAGTCCGGGCTCCACAGGGCAAGGCGCCAGGTAACGCCTGGGGGGCGCGAGCCTACGGAAAGTGCCACAGAAAAGATACCGCCTAAGCCCTTCGGGGCCGGTAAGGGTGAAATGGTGCGGTAAGAGCGCACCGCGCCGGTGGCAACACCGGCGGCAGGGTAAACCCCGCCTGGAGCAAGACCAAATAGAGGGGCGGGCGGCTTCGGCCGCAGCGTGTGGCCCGCACGGTCCCTGGGTAGGTTGCTAGAGGTGCGCGGCGACGCGCATCCCAGATGAATGACCATCCTTTGACAGAACCCGGCTTACAGGCCGGCTCTCATTTTTTATTCCCGTCGCCCAGACCTCCCCCGTCACCAGTTTTCTCCTGAGAGATCGCTTTAAGTATGCTCTTTATCATCATGTTTTCGCGTGCCTTATTTGTGCCAGATCCCCGGTCGGGCTGTATGTTCTAAGTCTCTGTCTTTAAAGGAAGTTTCCCTCGTATTTCCTTGACAGGGTGGTCCGTGGTGTCTAAAGTTGGAAAAATGTGGGGAGGAGTGGTTTAAAAGGGAAAAATAATTTCGGGGGGAGGGGCTCCGCTTGTTCCGAGGTGCAAACAACATCAGCCTGGACTCCAAGGGCCGTATAACGATTCCGACGCGCTTTCGGGAGTGCCTGAAGTCCCGTTGCGCCTCTCAGCTGGTGATCACCCTGGACGTCACTTCCCGGCGCAAGGACAACGCCTCCCGCTGTCTGTTGATCTACCCCCTTCCCGATTGGGAAGAAATCGAGCGCAAACTGGCCAAGCTGCCCTCCCTGGACAAGACCGTCCGCACCCTTCAGCGTGCCATGCAGGGCAATGCCATGGATGTGGAGATGGACGGCCAGGGGCGCATATTGGTGCCGCCGCTTTTACGCAAGCGCGCCAAGCTGGACAAGCGGGCGGTGCTTGTCGGCCAGGGGCGCAAGTTTGAGCTGTGGAATGAAAAGGGCTGGGATGAGCTGCTCGATGAATGCCAGGACATTGATCTTGACCGGCCGGACCTCCCCGTGGAGCTGAGAAAATTTCAGTTCTGATGGCCGGCTCGGGGCACCGGCCGGTGCTGCTGGAAGAGGCGGTGGCGGCATTGAATATATCCGGCTCGGGATGTTACCTGGATGGAACCTTCGGGCGGGGAGGGCACAGTGGCGCCATCCTGGGGGCCCTTGGGCCGGACGGGCGCCTGCTTGCGATCGACAAGGACCCGGTTGCGGTCGATTCCGGTCGCCGCCGGTTTGGGGGCGACCGCCGTTTTGAAATTGAACAGGGCTCCTTTGCAATGCTGGAACAGTTGACCGACCGACATGGCCTGACGGGCAGGGTGGACGGCATCCTGCTCGACCTGGGGGTTTCGTCGCCCCAACTGGATACGCCGGAGCGGGGCTTCAGCTTCATGCAGGATGGCCCCCTGGACATGCGCATGGACACCGGCACCGGCATCAGCGCGGCGGCCTGGTTGAACTGGGCGGAACAGGGGGAGATCGCACGGGTGCTCAAGACCTATGGTGAAGAGCGTTTCGCCAGGCGCATCGCCAGGGCCATCGTCGAGGCCCGGCGGGAAGCCCCTGTCGATACCACCGCCCGGCTGGCCGCCATTATCGCCCGGGCGGTACCGCTGAGGGAGCCGGGCAGGCATCCGGCCACCCGCAGCTTTCAGGCCATTCGTATTTTCATAAACGGGGAGTTGGAGGATCTGCACGCCTGCCTGCAGCAGAGTCTGCGGGTGCTGGCGCCGAAAGGCCGGCTGGCGGTGATCAGTTTTCACTCGCTGGAGGACCGTATCGTGAAGCGGTTCATTCGTGACAATGCCCGTGGTGACGCATTCCCTCCCGGCGTGCCGGTAACCCAGGCGCAACTGCGGCCGCGGCTGCGGTCCATTGGCCGGGCGATCCGGCCTTCGGCGGCGGAGGTGGAGGCCAACCCAAGGGCGCGCAGCGCCGTGTTGCGGGTGGCGGAGCGACTGGCGTGAGGTATGGCCAGCCGGTTTTTCTGGTGTTTTGCCTGTTGGCCGTGCTGGCCTCCGGGATCGGCGTGGTCTACGCCAAGTATGCCAGCCGCAAGTATTTTGTGGAGCTGCAGGCCTTGCGCGCCGAGCGTGACGCCATCGATGTGGAATGGGGCCGGCTGCAGCTGGAACAGAGCACCTGGGCCACCCATGGGCGGGTGGAGCGCATGGCCCGCAAGAAACTGGGCATGCATATTCCCGCCGCCGACGAAGTAGTGGTGATCAATCTTAAATAGTTGGCATCCGGAAACCATGTGCGAAGCGAAAAGTACCCTTTCCGGACGGACACTGAATGATGGCGAGTGAGAAGCGGAAAAAACGGGCGATCCAGGCCCGGCAGCAGAGCGAGCGGGTGCTGCCCAGCTACGCGGGCCGGCGGCGCAGCCTGCTCGGCCTGTTTTGCCTGGCCATGGCGGCCCTGGTCTGGCGCACCGTGGATCAGCAGGTGTTCGAGACCGATTTCCTCCAGAACGAAGGGGAGCGCCGTCATCTGCGGGTGGTGAAGGTCCCCGCCCACCGGGGCATGATCACCGACCGCAACGGCGAGCCCCTGGCCATCAGCACCCCGGTGGACTCGGTCTGGGCCAATCCAAAACTGCTTGATCCGGACCGTTCCACCCTGGCCGCCCTGGAAAAGGTGCTGGGAGAGGACCGGGATGAACTCCGCCGTCTGCTGGCCCGCCGCAGCGACCGGGCCTTCATCTATCTCAAGCGGCGGGTCAATCCGGATGTGGCGCAGCGGGTGATGGCCCTGGCCGAGGAACGGGACCTCAGCGGCATCGGCCTGCGGCGGGAGTTCCGCCGTTACTATCCGGCTGGCGAGGTGTTCGCCCACGTCATCGGCTTTACCGATATCGACGACCGGGGCCAGGAGGGCCTGGAACTGGCCTATGATGACTGGCTGGTGGGTGAGCCGGGGGCCAAGCGGGTGATCCGGGACGGGCGCGCCCGGGTGATCAAGAACGTGGAGAATATCCGCGCGCCCCGGCCGGGCGGGGATCTGACCCTCAGCCTGGACCGGCGCCTGCAATATCTGGCCTACCGTGAACTCAAGGCGGCGGTTCAGCGGCACAAGGCCCGTTCCGGCTCGGTGGTGATGCTGGACGTGCGCACCGGCGAGGTGCTGGCGATGGTCAACCAGCCGGCCTACAACCCCAATGGCTCCCATGCCGGCAGGGGCGGCGTCCTGCGCAACCGGGCGCTGACCGATGTGTTCGAGCCCGGTTCCACCATGAAGCCCTTCACCATTGCCGCCGCCCTGGAGCTGGGACGACTGACCCCCGCAAGCCCCATCGACACCTCGCCGGGGTTCATGCGGGTGGGCCGCGCCATGGTCAGGGACATCCGTAACTACGGCATGCTGGACGTGGCCGGCGTGATTACCAAATCCAGCAACGTGGGGGCCAGCAGGATCGCCCTGGATCTGCCTCCCGAGGCGCTCTGGAAGGCCTTCTCCAATCTGGGGTTCGGACGGGTGAGCGCCATCGGCTTTCCGGGTGAGGCGGCGGGGCAGTTGTCGCCCTACCAGCGGTGGGCCCGCATCGATCAGGCCACCCTCTCCTTCGGATACGGCCTGTCGGTCACCCCCCTCCAGCTGGCCCAGGCCTACAGCGTTCTGGCGGCGGACGGCCTGCTGCGGCCGGTTTCATTGATGCGGCAGGCGGAGATCCCGGAGGGGGAACGGGTCATGAGCGCGGCCACCGCCCGCGCCGTGCGCCTCATGCTGGAGTCCGTGGTCTCCCCGGCCGGCACCGCCCCGGCGGCGGCGGTGCCGGGCTATCGGGTGGCGGGCAAGACGGGCACGGTCAGGAAGTCCGTCGCCGGCGGCTATGCCCAAGACCGCTACCTGGCGGTTTTCGCCGGCATGGCGCCCGCCAGCGATCCCCGCCTGGTGATGGTGGTGATGTTGAACGAGCCCTCGGCGGGCAAGTTCTACGGCGGGCAGGTGGCCGCGCCGGTGTTCTCCCGGGTCATGGCCGGGGCCCTGCGCCTCATGAATATCCCGCCGGATGCACTGGATGCGCCAAGGGTGCGCCTGGCGGGCGGGGCGGTGCATCCATGATGGCGGCCAGGCGGATCAAGGGGCCCTGGCGGCTGTCGGCCTTGCTGGCCGGCCTGGCGGAGGTGCCGCCGGGCGGGGACTGCCCGGTCTCGGGGCTGACCCTGGACAGCCGCACAGTGGCCCCCGGTGACCTGTTCCTGGCCTGCGCCGGCGCTGCTCATCACGGCCTGGACTTTGCGGGGCAGGCGCTGGACAGGAAGGCGGCGGCCATCCTGTGTGAACCGGGTGGCGATTGGCGGCAGGAGCGCATCGATGAGCTGGCGGCGGAGATTCCCGTCCCCCTGGTCTCCGTGCCGGATTTAAGCGGCAGTATCAGCGCTCTTGCCGCCCGTTTTTATGGTGATCCCAGCCAGGCCCTGGCGGTGATCGGCGTGACCGGGACCAATGGAAAAACCAGCTGCGCCCAGTTTCTGGCCGAGGCGCTGGGCGGGAGCGTCCCCTGCGGCGTCATCGGCACCCTGGGCAGCGGTTTTCCCGGCGCCTTGACGGCGGGCCGCCACACCACCCCGGAACCCGTGGAGTTGCAGGCCCTGCTGGCGGATCTGCGCGAGCGGGGCGCGGCGGCGGTGGCCCTGGAGGTCTCCTCCCATGCCCTGGAGCAGGGCCGCGCTGCCGCCGTGCGCTTCGATACCGCGGTGCTGACCAACCTGAGCCGGGACCACCTGGATTTCCATGGCGGCATGGATGCCTATGCCGCCGCCAAACGCCGCCTGTTCCTCCATCCGGGGCTGCGCTGCGCCGTGCTGAATCTGGATGACCCCTTCGGCCGGGAGATCCTGGCCGCCCTGCCCGACAAGATGAAGGTGGTGGGCTACGGCCTCTCCCGTCCCGGGCGGCCCGCGCCGGCGCGGGTGAATGCCTGGCTGTGGGCGCCGGAGATCACTTCGACCCAAGAGGGCCTGTCGGTACGGGTGGAGACCAGCTGGGGCGAGGGCGGTTTCTCCAGCCCCCTGCTGGGGCGCTTCAACGCCAGCAACCTGCTGGCGGTGCTGGGGGTGCTGCTGGAGCGGGGCATCCCGCTGCCGGACGCCCTGGAGCGGTTGTCCCGGCTGCATACGCCGCCGGGCCGGATGGAGCGTTTCGGCGGTGGCGGGCAACCCCTGGTGGTGGTGGATTACGCCCACACGCCGGACGCCCTGGAGCAGGCCATCACCGCCCTGCGTCCCCATACCCGGGGCCGGCTGCTTTGCCTGTTCGGTTGCGGCGGGGACCGTGACCGGGGCAAGCGCCCGCTGATGGGGGCCATTGCCGAGCGGCTCTGTGACCGGGTGGTCCTGACGGACGACAACCCGCGGAGTGAGGACGGCGGCCGGATCATCGGGGATATCCTCGCCGGCATGCAGCGGCCGGCCTCCGCCCGGGTGGTGCGCAACCGCGCCGAGGCCATACGCCAAATCATTGCCGGGGCCCGGCCGGGGGACCTGGTGCTGGTGAGCGGCAAGGGCCACGAGACCGTCCAGCAGTGCGGCGACCTGTGCCTGCATTTCAGTGACCGGGAGCAGGTGCAAAAAATACTTTCCGGGGAGGGCGGCCGATGATCGCCTTCTCCCTCTCCGACGCGGCGCGGCGGCTGCATGGGCGGCACATCGGCCCGGATGCGGTGTTTTCGTCCGTCAGCACGGACAGCCGCACCCTCTCGAAGGGCGATCTGTTCGTGGCCCTGCGGGGACCCCGTTTCGATGGCCATGACCATCTGGGCCAGGCCGAGGCCCAGGGGGCCGTGGGCGCCATGGTCAGCCGGGAGGTGGCGTCCGGCCTGCCCCGGCTCCAGGTGGCCGATACCCGTATCGGCCTGGGCGGGCTGGCGGCCCACTGGCGCCGGGCCAGCCCCGCGGCGCTGGTCGCCGTGACCGGCAGCAACGGCAAGACCACGGTGAAGGAGATGATCGCCGCCATCCTCTCCCGCTGCGGGCCGACCCTGGCCACCCGGGGCAACCTGAACAACGACATCGGCCTGCCCCTGACCCTCCTGCGTCTCCAGGACGAGGCCTATGCGGTGGTGGAGATGGGCGCCAGCGCCCCGGGCGAGATCGGTTATCTGAGCGCCATCGCCCGGCCGGATGTCGCCGTGCTGAACAACGCCGGCGCCGCTCATCTGGAGGGCTTTGGCACCCCCGAGGGGGTGGCCCGGGCCAAGGCGGAGATCATCACCGGGCTGGCCCCGGGCGGCGCCTTCGTCTTCAACGCCGACGAACGCTGGGCCGGGCTTTGGCGGGAGCTGGCGGCCGATCACCCGGTGCGCACCTTTGGCGTCCGTGCGCCGGCGGATGTGACCAGCCCCGAACCGGAACTGGAGACCGGCTGGAACGACAGGGGCTTTTTCAGCCGCTTTCCCGTCTCCACGCCGGAGGGCGGGATAGAGATCGAGCTGCCCCTGGCCGGCCGCCACAACCGCATGAACGCCCTGGCCGCCATCGCCGCCGCCCAGCTCATGGGGGCCGGCCTGGATCGGATCCGTGACGGGCTGGCCGGCCTGCGGCCGGCGCCGGGGCGCCTGCAGCCCCGCGCCGGCGCGGGCGGTGTGCGGGTCATCGACGACAGCTATAACGCCAATCCCGATTCCGTGGCCGCCGCCATCGCCGTGCTGGCCGCCGCCCCCGGCCGGCGTTTTCTGGTCCTGGGGGATCTGGCGGAGCTGGGGCCGGAGGCGGAGCGGCTGCATGAGATGCTGGGCGAGCAGGCCCGCGAGAGCGGCATCGAGCACCTCTATTGCATGGGGGATTCCTGCCGCGCCGCGGTCCGGGGGTTTGGCGCGGGGGGGCTGCATTTCCGGGACAGGGAAGCGCTGATCGACGCCCTGCGCAAAACCCTGGCGGAAGGCGACAGCGTGCTGGTGAAGGGTTCGCGCAGCGCCCGCATGGAGCAGGTGGCGGACGCCCTGACCGGGAACGGGGGCCACTGAACATGCTGCTCTATCTGGCCGAATATCTGACCCGTTTCCACAGTGGCTTCAATGTCTTCCAGTACCTGACCCTGCGCGCCATCCTGGGCGTGCTGACGGCGCTGGTCATCTCCTTCGTGGTGGGTCCGGTCATGATCCGGCGTCTCAGTGTGCACCAGATCGGCCAGACGGTGCGGACCGACGGGCCCGAGAGCCACCTGGCCAAGGCGGGCACCCCCACCATGGGGGGCGCCCTGCTGCTGGTGGCGGTGGCGGTCAGCACCCTGCTCTGGTCGGATCTCGCCAACCGCTATGTCTGGGTGCTGCTGGTGGTGACCCTGCTGTTCGGCGTGGTCGGCTTCGTGGACGACTACAAGAAACTGGTGCTCAAGGATTCCGTGGGGCTGGCGGCCCGCTACAAGTATCTCTGGCAGTCCCTGATCGGCTTCGGCGCCGCGCTGACGCTCTACCTGACGGCCGCCAGTCCCGCCGAGACCCAGCTCATCATCCCCTTCATAAAGGATGCGGTTTTCGACCTGGGCCCCTTCGGGTTCGTGCTGCTGAGCTATTTCGTCATCGTGGGCTGCAGCAATGCGGTGAATCTCACCGACGGCCTGGACGGGCTGGCCATCATGCCCACGGTGCTGGTGGCCGGGGCCCTGGGCATTTTCGTCTACGCCTCGGGCAATTCGAACTTCTCCAATTATCTCATGATCCCCTACCTGCCCGGCGTGGGCGAGGGGGTGGTCTTCTGTGGCGCCCTGGTGGGCGCGGGGCTGGGGTTTCTCTGGTTCAACGCCTATCCGGCCCAGGTGTTCATGGGTGACGTGGGGGCCCTGTCCATGGGGGCGGCGCTGGGTGTGCTGGCCGTGATCGTGCGCCAGGAGCTGGTGCTGCTGATCATGGGCGGGGTGTTCGTGGTGGAGACGGTGTCGGTGATGCTGCAGGTGGCCTCGTTCAAGCTGACGGGGCGGCGCATTTTCCGCATGGCGCCCCTGCATCACCACTATGAACTCAAGGGGTGGCCCGAGCCCCGGATTATCGTGCGCTTTTGGATCATTACCGTGATTTTGGTGCTGGTGGGACTGGCCAGCTTGAAGATACGTTGATATGAACAGCATAGCGACAGACATGACAGAGAACAGCCCGCAATCCGAAACCGGAGCCAGCAGGACCCTGATTGTGGGCCTGGGCCAGACCGGTCTCTCCTGCGCCCGCTTCCTCAGCAGCCGCGGTATCCCGGCGGTGATCATCGACAGCCGCAGCCACCCCCCCGGCTTGTCCATGTTGCGGGAGCAGATGTTCGGCGTGTCGGTGGTGACCGGCGGCTTCGACCCCCTGGTATTTGCCGCCGCCGACCGGCTGATCGTCAGCCCCGGCATATCGCTGGAGGAGCCCCAGATCCGGATGGCCCGGGAACGCGGCGTCGAGGTGCTGGGGGATATCGAGCTGTTCGCCCATGAGGCCGGGGCCCCGGTGGTGGCGATCACCGGCTCCAACGGCAAGAGCACGGTGACCACCCTGGTGGGGGAAATGGCCCGCCGTGCCGGCCGCCGGGTGGCGGTGGGGGGCAATCTCGGTCCGCCGGCCCTGGATCTGCTGGTGGATGATGTGGATCTCTATGTGCTGGAGCTCTCCAGCTTCCAGCTGGAAACCACCCGTTCCCTGCGCCCCAAGGCGGCGGTGGTGCTGAACCTGTCGCCGGATCATCTCGACCGCCATGCCTCCTTCGAGGGCTATGCGGCGGCCAAGTCCGCCATCTATAAAGGTGCCCAGACCCGCATCTTCAACCGGGACGACCCCGGCGTGATGGCGATGTGCGGGGAGGGCGGGGAGGACCTGTTCTTCACCCTGCAAGAGCCCCGCCGGGACGAGTTCGGCCTGCGCCTGCTGGGAGGGGAGAGCTGGCTGTGCCGCGGAGACCAGCCTCTCCTGCCGGCCGTCCAGCTGCGCCTGTCGGGGCGCCACAATCTGGCCAACGCCCTGGCCGCCCTGGCCCTGGGCAGCGCCCTGGATCTGCCCATGCCCGCCATGCTGGAGACCCTGAGATCCTTCCGGGGGCTGCCTCATCGCACCTGGTTCGTGGCCGAGACTGCCGGGGTGCGCTGGTATGACGACTCCAAGGCCACCAATGTGGGGGCCTGTATCGCGGCCCTGGAGGGCATGGCGCCGGGCGCCGGGCGCATCGTGCTCATCGCCGGCGGCGAATCCAAGGATGCGGACTTCTCGGCCCTGGCGCCGGTAGTGGAGCGGACCGCGCGGGCGGTGGTGCTCATGGGCCGGGACGCCGGCCTGATTGAACGGGCGCTGGACGGTTGCGTGCCGGTGGTCCGGGCCGCCGATATGGAGGATGCCGTGGCCCGGGCGGCCGGACTGGCCCGGCCCGGGGACCTGGTGCTGCTGTCGCCGGCCTGCGCCAGCTTCGACATGTTCCCCAGCTTCGCCCACCGGGGCAAGGCCTTCGCGGACGCCGTGAGGAGACTGCCGGGATGAATGTGGACATTCGCCCCCAGGCCGTCGCCGGCGCCCCCCGGCCGGCCCTGCCGCCGCTGGACTGGTGGCTCATCGGCGGGGCTGTCGCCCTGCTGGGTTTCGGCCTGGTGATGGTGGCCTCCGCCTCCATGCCCATCGGCGAAAAGAAGGCGGGGGACCCCTTCTATTACCTCTACCGCCATGGCATCGCCACCGGCCTCGGCCTGGCCGGCGCCCTGGCGGTGTCCCAGATCCCCATGGCCCGCTGGGAGAAGGCCGGCCCCCTGCTCTACGCCATCGGCCTCGGCCTGCTGGTGCTGGTGCTGATTCCGGGGGTGGGGGTCAAGGCCAACGGCGCCATGCGCTGGATCCCCCTGGGGCCGTTCACCCTCCAGGGCTCGGAATTCATGAAGCTGTTCCTGGTGATCTATATCGCCGGCTACCTGGCGCGGCGCCAGGTGGAGGTGGCCCACAGCTTCTGGGGCTTCGCCAAGCCCATGCTGCTGCTGGTGGTGGCCTCGGCGCTGATCATGGAGCAGCCGGATTTCGGCACCATGGCGGTGCTGCTGGCCACGGCCCTGGGAATGCTGTTTCTGGGCGGCGTGGCCCTGTGGCAGTTCGCCCTGCTGCTGGGGCTGGCGGGTTCCGTGTTGGCCGGGCTGGTGATCAGCTATCCCTACCGCCTGCAGCGCGTGACCGCCTTCCTGAATCCCTGGGCGGATGCCCAGAACACCGGTTACCAGCTGTCCCAGGCCCTGATCGCCTTCGGCCGGGGGGAGTGGTTCGGCGTCGGCCTGGGCAACGGCATCCAGAAGCAGTTCTACCTGCCCGAGGCCCATACCGATTTCCTCATGGCGGTGATCGGCGAGGAGTTCGGGCTGCTGGGCAGCCTGATGGTGATCGGGCTGTTCGCCCTGATCGTATGGCGCGCCTTTCGCATCGGCGCCGCGGCGGAGGCCCAGGAGCGGCGTTTCGCCGCCTATGTGGCCTACGGCTTCGGGCTCTGGATCGGCATGCAGGCCTTCATCAACATCGGCGTCAACGTGGGCCTGCTGCCCACCAAGGGGCTGACCCTGCCGCTGATGAGCTACGGCGGCAACAGCATCATCCTGGCCTGCCTGGTGATCGCCATCCTGGCGCGCATCGACTGGGAGACCCGCTGCAACGCCCCCCTACGGGAACTGGAGCGGGTGAAATGGGCGCGGGTGTGATGATCATGGCGGGAGGCACTGGCGGCCATGTATTCCCCGCCCTGGCGGTGGCCCGCGAGCTGCGCGAGCGCGGCATGGAGGTGTGCTGGCTCGGGACCCGCGGCGGCTTCGAGGCGCGGGTGGTGCCGGCGTCCGGCTTCCCTATGGAGTGGATCGAGGTGCAGGGCCTGCGCGGCGGCGGTCCGGGACGCTGGCTGGCGGCCCCGTTCAGGCTGGGCCTGGCCATGGCGCAGGCCCTGGGCGTGCTGCGCCGCCGCCGGCCCGGGGTCGTGCTGGGCATGGGGGGCTTCGTGACCGGTCCCGGCGGGGTGATGGCCCGCCTGCTGGGCATTCCCCTGGTGATCCACGAGCAGAACGCCATCCCCGGCCTGACCAACCAATGGCTGGCCCGCATCGCCAACCAGGTGCTGGAGGCCTTTCCCGGCAGCTTCGCCCCCCAGCGCCGGGCTCGGGTGACGGGCAATCCGGTGCGCAGCGAGATATCGGCATTGCCGGAGCCGGGAGAGCGCATGGCCGGACGCCGGGGCCCCATGCGGCTGCTGGTGATCGGCGGCTCCCAGGGTGCCCGCGCCCTGAACGAGACGGTGCCGGCGGCGCTGGCGCGGATGGAGCCGGATGCCCGGCCCCTGGTGCGGCATCAGGCCGGGCGGGACAAGCAGGAGGCCACCGTCGCCGCCTACCGGGCCGCCGGGGTGGAGGCCGAGGTGCAACCCTTCCTGGCGGACATGGCGGAGGCCTATGGCTGGGCGGACCTGGTGATCTGCCGCGCCGGGGCCCTCACCGTCTCCGAGCTGGCCGCCGCCGGCGTCGGCGCCATTCTGGTGCCCTTTCCCCATGCGGTGGACGATCATCAGACCCGCAACGCCGGCTTTCTGTGCCGGGCCGGCGCGGCCCGGCTGCTGCCCCAGTCCGGCTTGAACGCACAGAGCCTGGCCCAATGCCTGGGGGAACTGCTGGGCGAGCGCGGGCGGCTGCTGGCCATGGCCCGGAGCGCCCGCGCCCTGGCGCGGCCGGAGGCCACCGCCGCGGTGGCCGATGTGTGTCAGCAGGAGGGCGGCCGATGACCGGGCCGGGCGCCAGGCGTCCCACCGAGGCGATGGGGCGGGTGAAACGCATCCACTTCGTCGGCATCGGCGGCGTGGGCATGAGCGGCATCGCTGAGGTGCTGCTCAACCTGGAGTTCCAGGTGAGCGGATCGGACCTGCGCGAGAGCCCCACCACCAGGCGGCTGGCCCGGCTGGGCGCCCGGATCATGATCGGGCACCGCTCCCGCAACGTGGTGGGCTGTGACGCCGTGGTGACCTCCAGCGCGGTGAAGGAGGACAACCCGGAGGTGATGGCGGCGCGGGTGCAGCGCATCCCGGTGGTGCCCCGGGCGGAGATGCTGGCGGAGCTGATGCGCTTCCGTTTCGGCATCGCCGTGGCGGGCACCCACGGCAAGACCACCACCACCAGCCTGGTCTCCAGCCTGCTGGCCGAGGGCGGGCTGGATCCCACCTTCGTCATCGGCGGCCGGCTCAACAGCGCCGGCAGCAACGCCCGGCTGGGGGCCGGCCACTATCTGGTGGCGGAGGCGGACGAGAGCGATGCCTCCTTTCTCTATCTCCAGCCCATGCTGGCGGTGGTGACCAACGTGGACGCCGACCACATGGCCGCCTACGGGGGCGATTTCAGCCGCCTGCGCGGCACCTTTGCCGAATTCCTGCATCATCTCCCGTTCTACGGCCTGGCGGTGCTCTGCATCGACGACGACGAGGTGCGGGGCCTGCTGCCCGAGATCTCCCGGCCGGTGCGCACCTACGGCACCGCCGCCGAGGCGGACGTGCGGGCCGGTGATATCCGCCAGCAGGGATTTCAGACCTTTTTCAGCGTGCACCAGGCGGGCCGGGAGCCGCTGGAGATCCGCTTCAACATGCCGGGCCGGCACAATGTCCTCAACGCCCTGGCGGCCATCGCCGTGGCCCGGGAACTGGGGGTGGACGACGACGCCATCCGGCGGGCTCTGGCGGGGTTCCAGGGCATCGGCCGGCGCTTCCAGGTGCTGGGGGAGTGCCGCACCGCCGCCGGCCAGGTGCTGCTGGTGGACGACTATGCCCACCACCCGCGGGAGCTGGCGGCCACCATCGACGCGGTGCGGGCGGGCTGGCCGGAGCGCCGCCTGGTGCTGGCCTTCCAGCCCCACCGTTACAGCCGCACCGAGGAGCAGTTCGACGACTTCGTGCAGGTCCTCTCCCGGGCCGATGCCCTGCTGCTGACCGAGGTCTACGCCGCCGGCGAAGAGCCCGTTCCAGGCGCGGACGGCCGGGCCCTGAGCCGGGCGGTGCGCGCCCGCGGGCAGGTGGACCCGGTGTTCGTGGAGGCGGTGGCGGACCTGCCGGAGGTGCTGCCCGGGGTGTTGCGCGAGGGAGACATCGTGCTCACCCTGGGCGCGGGGGATATCGGCGCCGTGGCGGCCGGGCTGATGGAGCGGCTGGATCAAGCCCCGGGGGGTGATGAATGAGCCGGCCGGTGATGCGTCATCTGCACATGGGTTGCGGGGAGTCCCTCAGCGGGCTGCTGCCGGCCCTGCATCCGGAGCGGCGGCGCTCCGGCCGGGAGCGGCTCAGGCCCGGTGAGCCAAGGCCCCGGGGTGGCCGGGCGCCCAAGGGAAGGGAATCATGATGGCGGCGGAGTCTTCCATGCCGGGCGGCGAGCTGCTGTTCGACGAGCCTTTGAGCCGGCACACCAGTTGGCGGGTGGGCGGCCCGGCGCGGCGTTTCTACCGCCCCGCCGACAGCGCGGACCTGGTCCGGTTCCTGCGGGAACTGCCGCCGGATGAGCCCCTGCTGTGGCTGGGCATGGGCAGCAACCTGCTGGTGCGCGACGGCGGCTTCAGAGGCACCGTGGTGGCGACCCGGGGCCGCCTGAACGGCCTGTCGCTGGAGCAGGGGAGTCTGCTGCGGGCCGAGGCCGGCGTGGCCTGCGCCCAGGTGGCGCGGGCGGCGGCCCGCGCGGGGCTGTGCGGCCTGGAGTTTCTGGCCGGCATCCCCGGCACTATGGGCGGGGCCCTGGCCATGAACGCCGGCGCCTTCGGCGGCGAGACCTGGGAGCGGGTGCGGAAAGTGGAGACGGTGGACCGCGGCGGCCGGGTGCGGCGGCGCGGGCCGGAGGATTTCCGCATCGGCTACCGCCGGGCCGAAGGACCGCCGGGCGAGTGGTTTCTCGCGGCCTGGCTGGGTCTGACGCCGGGGGATGCCGCCCAAGGCCAGGAGAGGATCCGGCTGCTGCTGGAACGGCGGGCGGCGACCCAGCCCCTGGGGGAGCCCAGTTGCGGGTCGGTGTTCCGCAACCCGGAGGGCGACCACGCGGCGCGCCTGATCGAGGCTGCCGGACTCAAGGGCTGCGCCATGGGCGGCGCCCGGGTATCGGAAAAGCACGCCAACTTCATCATCAATACGGGTGATGCGACGGCGGCGGATATCGAATGCCTGATCGAACGGGTGCGGGCGCGGGTGGAGGCCCACAGCGGCATCCGGCTGCAAACCGAAGTCTGCATCGTGGGGGAGGCGGCATGAGCCTGACGGCGGCGGCATTCGGCAGGGTGGCGGTGCTCATGGGCGGGTGCTCGGCGGAGCGGGAGGTCTCGCTTTGCAGCGGCCGGGCGGTGCTCGACGCCCTGCTCCGCCAGGGGGTGGATGCCCATGGCGTGGATGCCGGCGCCGATGTGCTGACCCAACTGGCTGCCGGGAGCTACGACCGGGCCTTTATCGTCCTGCACGGGCGCGGCGGGGAGGACGGCGTCATCCAGGGCGCCCTGGAGACCCTGGGCCTGCCTTATACCGGCAGCGGCGTGGCGGCCTCCGCCCTGGGCATGGACAAGTACCGCTGCAAGCTGCTGTGGCGGGGGCTGGGTCTGCCGACGGCGGATTTCGTCCTGTTGGAGGACGAGAGGGATCTGGGCGCGGCGGCCGCGCTGGGCTTCCCCCTCATGATCAAGCCGGTGCACGAGGGCTCCAGTCTCGGCATGGCGCGGGCGGAGAATGAAGACGAGCTGCAGGAGGCCTGGCGGGAGGCGGCCCGTTATGACCGCCAGGTGATGGCCGAGCGCTGGATCAGCGGCCCGGAGTACACGGCGGCCATCCTGGGGGAGGCGGCGCTGCCCCTGATCCGCCTGGAGACGCCCCGCCCGTTTTATGACTACCAGGCCAAGTACGAGGCCGACAGCACCCGCTATCTCTGCCCCTGCGGCCTGGATGAGGCGCGGGAGCGGGCGGCGCAGACCCTGGCGCTGCAGGCGTTTCGCGCCCTGGGCGCGCAGGGCTGGGGGCGGGTGGATTTTATGCAGGACGGGGCGGGTGAATTTCTTTTGCTGGAAGTGAACACAGTACCCGGCATGACGGATCACAGCCTGGTGCCCATGGCGGCGCGGGCCGGGGGCATCGGCTTCGACGAGCTGGTGTGGCGCATTCTGGAGACCAGCCTGGAGCGGGATTGATGGGGATGGCGAAGCGGCAACAATCCGTGCGGGAGAGCAGGCCCCGGGAGGCCGGGCGTCCCTTCTGGCCGGCGCTGCTGCGCTGGGGCCTGGCGCTGTCCCTGTTCGGCGCCATGGGCGCGGGCGCGGTCCTGGGGGGTGCCAGGCTTCTGGACCCCCAGACGCTGCCCCTGAAGGTGGTGCGGATCGAGGGCGAGTTCAAATATCTCGACCGGCGGCGGCTGGAGCAGGTGGTGGCGGCGCAGCTCCGGGGCGGCTTCTTCACGGTGGACGTGGAGGCGGTCCGCGCCAAGGTCCGGGCGCTGCCCTGGGTGGACGAGGCGGGGGTGCGGCGCATCTGGCCGGACACCCTGCAGATCCGGGTGACGGAGCAGGCGCCCCTGGCCCGCTGGGGCGGGCGCCGGCTGCTGAACCGGCGGGGCGAGGTGTTTTCCCCCGCCCCCGCTGAGATCCCGCCGGGCCTGCCCCAGCTGGCCGGGCCGGAGGGGACCGCCGCCGGGATGGCGGCCCGTTACCGCGCCATGCAGGCCCGCCTGGACGCGGCCGGTCTGCGTATCGTGCGGCTGCAACAGGATGAGCGCCGGGCCTGGTCCATCGAGTTCGCCGACGGCGCCGTCATCAGGTTGGGCAGCCGGGATCTGGACCGCCGGCTGGCCCGCTTCATCCGGCTCTACCCGCGGCTCAGGGATGCGGGCCGGGGCAGGCCCAGGCAGGTGGACCTGCGTTACACCAACGGTTTCGTGGTGCATTGGGACGAGGCCGCCGCGGACGGGAAAAGAGACGGCAAACAGTCATGAGTTGGAATAGATGAGCAAAAAGGGCGAGACAAACCTGATCGTGGGGCTGGACATCGGCACCTCCAAGGTGGTGGCCATTGTCGGCGAGATAAAGCCGGACAACGAGATCGAGATCATCGGTATCGGCTCCCACCCCTCCCGGGGCCTGAAGAAGGGGGTGGTGGTCAATATCGAGTCCACCGTCCAGTCCATGCAGCGGGCGGTGGAGGAGGCGGAGCTGATGGCGGGCTGCGAGATCCAGTCGGTCTACGCCGGCATCGCCGGCAGCCATATCCGCAGCCTCAACTCCCACGGCATCGTGGCCATCAAGGACCAGGAGGTGACCCACGGCGACGTGGAGCGGGTGATCGACGCGGCCCGGGCGGTGGCCATTCCGGCGGACCAGAAGATCCTGCACATCCTGCCCCAGGAATTCATCATCGACAACCAGGACGGCATCCGCGAGCCGGTGGGCATGTCCGGGGTGCGCCTGGAGGCGCGGGTGCACATGGTCACCGGCGCGGTCAGCGCCGCCCAGAACATCGTCAAGTGCGTGCGCCGCTGCGGCCTGGATGTGGACGACCTGATTCTGGAGCAGCTCAGCTCCGCCAACGCGGTGCTCAGCGAGGACGAGAAGGAGCTGGGGGTCTGCCTGGTGGACATCGGCGGCGGCACCACCGACATGGCCATTTTCACCGAGGGCGCCATCCGGCATACGGCGGTGATCCCCATTGCGGGGGACCAGGTGACCAACGACATCGCCGTGGCCCTGCGCACCCCCACCCAGCACGCCGAGGACATCAAGATCAAATACGCCTGCGCCCTGACCCAGCTGGCCTCCGAGAACGAGACCATCGAGGTGCCCAGCATCGGCGACCGGCCGGCGCGGCGGCTGTCCCGCCAGACACTGGCGGAGGTGGTGGAGCCCCGCTACGAGGAGCTGCTGACCCTGATCCAGGGGGAGCTGCGGCGCAGCGGCTTCGAGGATCTCATCGCCGGCGGCGTGGTGCTGACCGGGGGCAGCTCCAAGATGGAGGGGCTCATCGAGCTGGCGGAGGAGGTGTTTCACATGCCGGTGCGCCTGGGGGCGCCCCAGTACGTCACCGGCCTGGTGGATGTGGTGCGCAACCCGATTTACGCCACCGGCGTCGGCCTGCTGCTGTTCGGGCGCAGCAACCAGCCCCTGCGGGATATGCAATTGCCCCGCGGCGGCGGCGTGAAGGCGGTCTGGGGGCGGATGAAGAGTTGGTTTCAGGGGAACTTCTAGTTCCGGGTTTTTTGTTTCAATACATGTAATAGCGTGGAGGAGACAGGATTATGTTCGAATTAATGGATGCGTACAGTCAGAACGCGGTCATCAAGGTGATCGGTGTCGGCGGCGGCGGCGGCAATGCGGTCAACCATATGCTGAGTGCCAATATAGAGGGGGTGGATTTCATCTGCGCCAACACGGACGCCCAGGCGCTGAAGAACAGCGAGGTGCGCACGGTGCTGCAACTGGGCTCCAACATCACCAAGGGACTGGGGGCCGGGGCCAATCCCCAGATCGGCCGGGATGCGGCGCTGGAAGAGCGCGACCGCATCCAGGAGGTGCTGGACGGGGCGGACATGGTGTTCATCACCGCCGGCATGGGCGGTGGCACGGGCACGGGGGCGGCGCCCATCGTGGCCGAGGTGGCCAGGGATCTCGGGATACTGACCGTCGCCGTGGTCACCAAGCCCTTCCGCTTCGAGGGCGAGAAGCGCATGCAGGTGGCGAACGAGGGCATCGAGGCCCTGGGCAAGTCCGTGGACTCCCTGATCACCATCCCCAATGAGAAGCTGCTGGCGGTGCTGGGCAAGGATATGTCCCTGCTGGACGCCTTCAAGACGGCCAACGATGTCCTGCTGGGTGCGGTTCAGGGCATCGCGGAACTCATTACCCGGCCGGGCCTGATCAACGTGGACTTCGCCGACGTGCGCACCGTGATGTCGGAGATGGGCGTGGCCATGATGGGCTCCGGCGCCGCTGCGGGCGCCAACCGGGCGCGGGAGGCGGCGGAGGAGGCCATCCACAGCCCGCTGCTGGAGGATGTGAATCTCTCAGGGGCCCGGGGCATCCTGGTGAACATCACCGCCGGAATGGATCTCGCCATCGGTGAATTCGAGGAGGTCGGCAATACGATCAAGGAGTTCGCCTGCGATGATGCAACCGTGGTGGTGGGCACCGTGATCGAGTCGAATATGCAAGATGAGATGCGGGTGACCGTGGTGGCCACCGGCCTGGGCGAGATCGGCGGCCAGGTCCGCCAGCCCCCCCAAACGACCAGGGTCGCCCCGCCGGAGGCCGCCCCCATCAAGCTGGTCAACTCGGACGTGGTGGATGCCGGGCCGGTGGACTATGCTGAAATGGACCGTCCGACGGTGATTCGCCAGGACATGAAAACCGCCCAGGCCCAGGCCTATGTGGAGGCGGCCCGCGACAAGGAGATGGACTATCTCGATATCCCGGCGTTTCTGCGGCGTCAGGCGGATTGAGACCCGGTTCTCTGAAATCATGACGGTAATGGGATACATTTGAGCTGCGATGACAAGGCATGGCGTTGTTGAAGGCCCTGTTTTGTCAGTATCCGGGCGCTGTGATACCATGCCCGCCAATTTTTCGCGGTTCGCCCACTGACTAAAAGGGTCAAGAAATACAATGATAAGGCAACGCACGCTCAAAAATATCATTCGTGCAACCGGGGTTGGACTGCACACAGGTGAAAAGATCTACCTCACCCTGCGGCCGGCGGCCGTCGATACGGGCATCGTGTTCAAGCGGGTGGACCTGGATGATCCGGTGGAGATCCGCGCCTGTCCGGAGAACGTGGGCGACACCCGGCTCTCCACCTCCCTGGAAAAGGACGGGGTGAAGATCTCCACGGTGGAGCATCTGCTCTCCGCCTTCGCCGGGCTGGGCATCGACAACGCCTATGTGGACGTGAGCGCCCCCGAGGTGCCCATCATGGACGGCAGCGCCGGTCCCTTCGTATTCCTGATCCAGTCCGCCGGGGTGGAGGAGCAGAAGGCGGCCAAGCGCTTCGTCCGCATCAAGCAGACCGTGGTGGTGGAGGAGGGCGACAAGCGCGCCTGCTTCGAGCCCTTCGATGGCTTCAAGGTCTCCTTCGCCATCGATTTCGATCATCCCGCCTTTACCGAACAGACCCGCGTCGCCTCCGTGGATTTCTCCTCCACCTCCTTCGTCAAGGAGGTCAGCCGCGCCCGCACCTTCGGTTTTCTGCGTGATATCGAAATGCTGCGGGAAAGGCAGCTGGCCCTCGGCGGCAGCATGGACAACGCCATCGTGGTGGACGATTACCGGATATTGAACGAAGACGGACTGCGTTACGACGACGAGTTCGTAAAGCACAAGATCCTGGACGCCATCGGCGACCTGTACCTGCTGGGACACAGCCTGATCGGATCTTTCAGCGGTTACAAATCGGGGCACGCCCTGAACAACAAGCTGCTCCAAGCCCTGCTGGCGGATGAGAAGGCCTGGGAAGAGGTCACTTTCGAAGAAGAGGGTAACGTGCCGATTTCCTACATGAAACCGGTGCAGGCCATTTAGGAGGGGCACCAGTCAGGTGCGGCCGTGCCTGCTCAGGCGTTGCAGGGCGGCGCGCAGATCCGGATCCCCGATGCCCTCGGCGACGGCCCCGATCAGTTCGGCGTTGTCGCTGGAAAGGGTCCTGGCGCGGCGCGGCGGGGGCGTTTTTCGCGGGTTGCCGATCAGGACGCGCACTTCGATTTTCTGAACCGGGACCCCTTTGTCCCGCAGCTTGATACGGAGATCCCGGGAGAAATAACGTAAACGGCTTGCCCAGGCCGAGGAGCCGGCGTGGAGGATGAGTCTGCCCTCCCTGCGTTGGGCCGAAAGGCAGTGCAGGTCCAGGGGCTGGGGCAGCAGGGACCGGACCAGCATCAGCAGCCGCTCCTGATCATGGAGATGTGCTTGTAATTCCCGCAGTACGGCAGCGGTGTGCAGGAAGCTGCTGGCGGGCCGGGGTTTGATCATGATTCAGCCGGGTTGATTGTAGGTGCAGGCGCTTTTATGAATATCATACTCTTTACCGGGTTTCACAATAAGACCGGCAGCATAAAAGTCAGCGTGGGGCTGGTGGTGACGATGCTGTTGCTGTTGCTGGCCGGCGTCTCCGGCGGCATGGGCTGGGCCGGCTACAGGCTGGGCCTCGATCATGCAAAGACGGCGTCGGCGGTGGAGCCGGTGGATCTCGTCCTGCAGGCGGCGCTGGATGATCAGCGGCGGACTATCCGGGAGGTCCGGGAGCAGACCCGCGAGCATCTGGATGCGCTGGCGCTGCGGCTGGGGCAGATGCAATCCCATATCATGCGCCTGGATGCGCTGGGTGAACGCCTGGCCAAGATCGGCCTGCTGGACCAGGGGGAGTTCGATTTTTCCACGCCTCCCGCGGTGGGTGGCCTGGACGCCTCGGACTCTGCCGAATCGGTGGAACTCTCGGAGTTGTTGTCCGATCTGCAGGCGCTGTCGCGGACCATCGATGACCGGGAGCACAAGCTCGATTTCATGGAAGAGCTGATCATGAACCGCAGGCTGCAACAGGATGTCCATCCAACCGGCCGGCCGGTGAAAAAGGGCTGGATCTCTTCCCGTTTCGGTTACCGCAAGGATCCCTTTACGGGCAAGAGGGCCTTTCACCAGGGGGTTGATTTCGCGGGTCGCAAGGGCGCGGACGTGATCTCAGTGGCGGCCGGCGTGGTTGCCTGGTCGGGCAAGCGCTACGGCTATGGCAAAATGGTGGAGATCAACCACGGCAATGGCTATTCCACCCGTTACGGCCATAACGGCAAACTGCTGGTGAAGGTGGGGGAGCGGGTCGCCAAGGGTCAGGTTATTGCCACCATGGGCTCTACCGGGCGCTCTACCGGGCCGCACGTCCATTTCGAGGTGCTGAACAACGGCAGGCCCGTGAATCCCTGGAAGTACCTCCGCGCCAGCAAATAAACAGGCGTTTACAGTTTACGGTTGACGGTTTTTCAACTTGACCCAAATTTATTTGGCGCCTTCCTGAACCATATTCAATCCCGGCATCTGAATGCTGCCCATTTATTGGCTTACTGTTTTTTTAACTGTCAACCGTTAACCCGCATTTCTCACCAGGATTTGGATTTTTGGGGCAAGCTGGCGAAGCAGGTTGGACGATCGGCCGCCGAAGCATAGCTGTAGCTATGCTTCAAGGTTGATCGTTCAAGATGCGAAGCCAGATTGTTCCAAAAACCAAATAGGACAGAGTATAAATTAACCGCCATCACCTTATGAGGCTAAGTACATTGAATTTCATAAATTTCTCAATTAACTGGGTCCGCCTGGTGAGAAATGCGGGTTAACCGTAAACTGTAAACGGTTATCTCGTGACTTGTTGCCTTCAACCGGCAGCAAGCCGGTTGAATTTACGCTATCATCCCCCATCTTTCTTTAGATTTACCCCAACGGAATCCTTTTTCATGGTCAGCAATATTCTCAGGAAAGTCTTCGGCAGCCGTAATGAGCGCCTGATCAAGCAGATGTCGAAGACGGTGGCGAAAATCAACCAGCTCGAACCGTCGTTCCAGGCGTTGTCCGATGAGGAACTGCAGGCCAAAACCGCTGAATTCCGCCAGCGCCTGGAGCAGGGGGAGTCGCTGGATGCCCTGCTGCCCGAGGCCTTCGCCGCCGTGCGCGAGGCCGGCCGGCGGGTGCTCGGCATGCGCCACTTCGATGTGCAGCTCATCGGCGGCATGGTGCTGAACGACGGCAAGATCGCCGAGATGCGCACCGGCGAGGGCAAGACCCTGGTGGCCACCCTGGCCGCCTATCTCAACGCCCTGCCCGGCAAGGGCGTGCACGTGGTGACGGTGAACGATTACCTGGCCCGGCGCGACGCGGAGTGGATGGGCCGCCTCTATCATTTCCTCGGCCTGAGCGTGGGCGTCATCAACGGCTCCGGCGGCGAGGGGCCGGACAGCAGCTCCTACCTGTTCGATCCGCAGCACGACGGAAGCTCCGGGGGATACCGCCATCTGCGTAACGTCACCCGGCAGGAGGCCTATGGCGCGGACATCACCTACGGCACCAACAACGAATTCGGCTTTGATTATCTGCGGGACAACATGGCCTTTGCGGCCGACCAGCGGGTCCAGCAAAAGGGCCGGAATTTCGCCATCGTGGACGAGGTGGACTCCATCCTCATCGATGAGGCGCGGACGCCGTTGATCATCTCGGGCCCGGCGGAGGGCAGCTCGGAGCTCTACAAGGCCGTCGATACCATTATTCCCCATCTGACCCGGCAGGAGCCCATCGTGGACGAGGAGGGCAGGCCGGATTTCGGGCCGGGCGACTACTCGGTGGACGAAAAGGCGCGCCAGGCCTATCTCAGTGACGAGGGCCACGAGAAGGTGGAGCGGATGCTGACGGAGATGGGGCTGCTGGAAGAAGGGGCCAGCCTTTACGATACGGCGAATATCAGCCTGATGCATCACGTCAACGCCGCCCTGCGCGCCCACTCCCTGTTCCAGAAGGATGTGGACTATATCGTCAAGAACGGGCAGATCGTTATCGTGGACGAGTTCACCGGGCGCACCATGCCCGGCCGGCGCTGGTCCGACGGCCTGCATCAGGCCATCGAGGCCAAGGAGGGGGTGGAGATCCAGCAGGAGAACCAGACCCTGGCCTCCATCACCTTTCAAAACTATTTCCGGCTCTATGGCAAACTCTCGGGAATGACCGGCACCGCCGACACGGAGGCCTATGAGTTCCAGCAGATCTATGGCCTGGAGGTGGTGGTGATCCCCACCAATGTGCCCATGATCCGGGATGACATGGGGGATCTGGTCTATCTTACGGCGGACGAGAAGTACACCGCCATCATCGAGGATATCGAGGACTGCGTGAAGCGGGGGCAGCCGGTGCTGGTGGGCACCGCCTCCATCGAGACCTCGGAACTGGTTTCCGGGCTGCTGAACAAAAAGAAGATCGAGCACCAGGTGCTCAATGCCAAGCATCATGAGAAAGAGGCGGGGATCGTGGCCGAGGCCGGCCGGCCCGGCAAGGTGACCATTGCCACCAACATGGCGGGCCGCGGTACCGACATCGTGCTCGGCGGCAACCCGGATATGGAGATTGCCGAACTGGGGAACGATCCGGATCCGGCGGCGGTGGAGAAGATCCGTGAGGCCTGGAAGAAGCGCCACCAGCAGGTAGTGGAGGCGGGCGGCCTGCGGGTGATCGGCACCGAGCGCAACGAGTCCCGGCGCATCGACAATCAGCTGCGGGGGCGTTCAGGGCGCCAGGGCGATCCCGGCTCCACCCGGTTCTATCTCTCCCTGGAAGACAAGCTGATGCGCATCTTCGCCTCCGACCGGGTGTCCGCGATCATGCAGAAGCTGGGCATGACCGAGGGCGAGGCCATCGAGCACCCCTGGGTGACCAAGGCCATCGCCAATGCCCAGAAGAAGGTGGAGGGCCACAACTTCGACATCCGCAAGCAACTGCTGGAGTACGACGATGTGGCCAACGACCAGCGCAAGGTGGTCTACCAACAGCGTGACGAACTGATGAACGTGGATGAGATCGCCGACACCATCCGGGACCTGCGGCGGGATGTGGTGAACGACCTCATCAGCGAATACATCCCCCCCGACAGCCTGGATGAGCAGTGGGACATACCGGGGCTGACCAAGGCCCTGGAGGACAGGTTCGGTGTCTCCTATCCCATCCAGCAGTGGCTGGACGAAGACGACAGCCTGCATGAAGAGACCCTGCGTGCGCGCATTATCAAGGAGATGGAAGACCAGTATGCCGAAATAGAGGAGCTGGTTGGAAGCGAGTCCCTGCGCCATTATGAAAAGGCCGTCATGCTGCAGACCCTGGACAGCCATTGGAAAGAACACCTGGCGGCCATGGACTATCTGCGTCAGGGCATTCACCTGCGGGGCTATGCCCAGAAGAATCCCAAGCAGGAGTACAAGCGCGAGGCCTTCGAGATGTTCGAGGCCCTGCTGGAGAATATCAAGCGGGACGTGGTGGCCACCCTGACCCGGATCAGGGTCCAGACCGAGGAGGAGATGGCCATCCCGGCCCAGGAGCAGCATGCCGAGGAACTCCAGTACCGGCATGACGAGTTCTCCGGATACGATGACGAGGCCCCGGAAACGCCGGATGCGGCGGCGGAAGCGGAGGCGGCCCATCGGCCCTTCGTGCGCGAGGGCCGCAAGGTGGGGCGCAACGAACCCTGCCCCTGCGGCTCGGGCAAGAAATACAAGCAGTGTCACGGCCGGTTGACCTAGGCATCATGTGCTCTTCGTTCCTGGATAATCACTGGTCAGGCGTTTTCAGGGGTGGTGTCAGGCGATTTCCATGCCTTGTTGCCTGAGGGCGCTGATTGGTGATGACCCGGGCTGATCCGTCTTTCCTTCCCATTCCGGGGATTCGCCTCGGCGCCGCCGCCGCGGGGATCAAATATCCCGGCCGGGACGACCTGGTGGTGATCGAACTGGCGGAGGGGGCGGCCTGCGCGGCGGTGTTCACCCGCAACGCCTTCTGCGCCGCGCCGGTGGTGACGGCGCGGGAGCACCTGGAGGCGAAGGCCCCGCGCTATTTGCTGATCAATTCCGGCAATGCCAATGCGGGCACAGGCGCAGCCGGTCTGGAGGACGCCCGGGCGAGCTGCAAGGGCCTGGCCGGGATCGTCGGTTGCGACCCCGGCCGGGTGCTGCCTTTTTCCACCGGGGTTATCGGCGAGCGCCTGCCCCTGGGCCGGTTGATCGAGGCCCTGCCCCGGGCGGTGGAGGCCCTGAGCGAAGAGGGCTGGGCGGAGGCTGCCCGCGCCATCATGACCACCGATACCGTACCCAAGCTGGCGTTTTGGCAATTTGAAGTGGATGGCCGTCCCATCAGGGTCACCGGCATGGCCAAGGGGTCGGGCATGATCCGGCCGGACATGGCCACCATGCTGGCCTATGTGGCCACCGATGCGGCGGTGGATCCCGCCCTGTTGCGGGACTGCCTGGGGCAGGCGGTGGCCCCCTCCTTCAATTCCATCACCGTGGACGGCGACACCTCCACCAATGACGCCTGCGTGCTCATGGCCAGCGGCGCCGGCGGGGCCGCGCCGATAACGGCGCGGGGGAGCGCCGCCTACCGGGGGCTGTGCGAGGCGGTGACCGGGGTCTGCATGGAGCTGGCCCGCGCCATCGTGCGTGACGGCGAAGGGGCCACCAAGCTGGTGGAGGTGCTGGTGGAAGAGGCCCGGGATGAGGCCGAGGCGCGGGATGTGGCCTACACCATCGCCCACTCTCCTCTGGTCAAAACAGCGCTGTTTGCCTCCGATCCCAACTGGGGCCGCATCCTGGCGGCGACGGGCCGGGCGGGGGTGGAGGACCTGGCCATCGAACGGGTCCGGATCTGGCTGGACGATGTCTGCATCGTGCGCGCCGGCGGCCGCGCCGATGACTACAGGGAGGAGGCGGGACAGGCCGTGATGAGCCAGGCCGAATTCAGCATCCGGGTGGCGCTGGGGCGCGGTGAGGCCGGCGCCCGCGTGCTCACCTGCGATCTCTCCTACGACTATGTCCGCATCAATGCCGAATACCGTACCTGAGTCGGGTGGTCAGTTATCAGTTATCAGTTATCAGTTTTCAGTTTTCAGTGGTCAGGGGGAGTGTTTAGCATTGTCAGTTGCACTCTGACCACTGACCACTGAAAACTGATAACTGATAACTGATAACTGACAACTGATCACTGAAAACCAACAACTAAAAACCGATGACTGTTCTTCATGTGGCGGTAGCCGTCATCGAGGATGGCCGGGGCCGGGTGCTGATCGGCCGCCGGCCGGCCCATGCCCACCAGGGCGGGCTGTGGGAGTTTCCCGGGGGCAAGCTGGAGCCGGGGGAGACCCTGTCCCAGGCCCTGAAGCGGGAGGTGCGCGAGGAGCTGGGGCTGGAGGTGCGCGCCCATCGCCCGCTGATTCGCATTACCCATCATTATCCTGACCGCAGCGTATTGCTGGATGCCCACAGGGTTACCTCGTTTACCGGCGCGGCCGAGGGCCGGGAGGGGCAGCCCCTCGCCTGGGTGCGGCCGGAGGAACTGGGCCGCTATCCCCTTCCGCCCGCCGATGGTCCCATCGCCATGGCGCTGCAGCTCCCGGACCGTTATCTCATTACCGGGGCCGACCCGGCGGACCGGGGGACCTTTCTGGGGCGGCTCGAACGGGCGCTGGAGGGCGGGATCGGCCTGGTGCAGCTTCGCGCCAGATCACTGCCGGCGGATGAGTTCCGCCGCCTGGCGGAGGCAGCGCTGGGGCTGTGCCGGCGTTATGGGGCGCGGCTGCTGCTCAACGCCTCTCCGGGGCTGGCCCGGGCCTTGGGGGCGGACGGGGTTCACCTCAGCGCCCGGCAACTGGGGGGGCTGCGTAAACGCCCCCCGGGCGGTGGCCTTTTGGTGGCGGCCTCCTGTCATAATGCCGCCGAGCTGGCCAGGGCCGCCGGGCTGGGGCTGGATTTCGCCGTGCTCTCCCCGGTGCTGCCCACGGCCAGTCATCCCCAGGCCCGCCCCCTGGGCTGGGAGAGGTTTTCAGATCTGGCCGGGGAGGCGCTGTTGCCGGTCTATGCCCTGGGCGGAATGCGGGTCGGAATGATCGCCCGGGCACAGGATAGCGGCGCCCAGGGGATTGCCGGCATCAGCGGGCTGTGGCCGGAGTGAGGATTCTCAGGAGTCTGTCGGATTTAAGTGGATTGCAGCGAGGGAGTGGGAGAGTGAGCGCAAATATTCTCGGTTTTGAGGCGCATAGTGGGCCTACGCAACGAAAAACCGGGGATATTTGAGCCACTCTCCCGCTTGTGCAGCCAGTTCATCCTAAATCCGACAGGCTCCTCAGTGCTGGTTTTCGTCCGGCGGCAAGAAGGCGGTGTCCCGCCCGGGAATGCGGTGCCTTTCCTCCAGCCAGTCCCCCAGGTCGATCAGCCGGCAGCGCTCGCTGCAGAAGGGACGCCAGGGCGATGCCTCGGACCAGGTGACGGCCTTGCCGCAGGTGGGGCAGGGCGTTTGGGGCTTTGATTCCGGCATTGAAACCATGGATCAGAAGATGCAGCAGGTCAGGGAGAACTCCACATCCTGTTGGGTCTGGGCGGGGCGGCCGATCTCCTCGGGCTCCAGAAACCGGATGGTGAACCGGTGCTTGCCGCCGCTGATCTCGGGGAAGAGGCCGGATTCCCTGGGGAGCCCGACGCGAATGAGCTGGGCCGGCGCCTGGGATTCCAGGGTATGCTGGAACATGCCGCCGCTGGCTTGCACCCTGGTGGCGCCGGCGCAGTCCCTGGTCAGCGTCAGCAGCAGCCGGGTGGCCATTTGCAGGGGCTCCAGTTCACAGAACCAGCGCCGCAGGTCCTCCAGCCTCCTGTCGTGGGGTTGCCTCAGCCAATAGTGATAGTGGGGCAGGTCGAAGGCGCAGTTGCCGCCGGGAATCCCCGACCGTTGCATAATGCCGTTGAGAAAATCGTTCTCGCGCAGGTTGCGGCCGATCTGGCCGTTCAACTGGCGCAGCCTTGCCGTATTGATCTCCAGCTCTTTCAGGATGCTGCCCAGGCGCTGCATGTCGATGCCCGGGGCGGCGCGAATCCTGTCGAGGCTTGCGCTGTGGCGCTCCAGCTCTTTAATGACCTCGGATTTGATATCCGCCCGGGTGAGAATGTTGATGATGTCCAGCAGGCCGTTGATGGCGGCGCGGCTGCTCCAGGTTTCGGGCCGGGGCATATGAAAGGCGATGCGTTCGAACAGGTGCTCGAGGCGCAGCAGGGTCCGGATCCGCTCATTCAGGGGGTGCTCGTAGATGATCAGGTCGGACATGCTGTTTCCGTGCCTTTTCCGGCGGCGAGCCGCAAGTAATGGTTGTGCATTTGGACGACCTGGGGCTTGAGCTCCTCCAGGCCGCCGGTGTTATAGATTACATCATCTGCCGCCGCCAGCCGATCTTTTCTGCTGCATTGGGCCTTCAGTATGGCCCGGACCCGGGCCTCATCCTGGCCGTCCCGCCGGCATGCCCTGGCGATCTGCTGGGATTCCCCGGCATCAATGACCAGTACCCGGTCGACCTGGTCCCTTTGACCGGCCTCCAGCAACAACGGTATGGCCAGAATGACGTAGGGTGCCTGGAGTCGGGCAAGCTGGTCGTTCATGCGTGCCCGGATCAGGGGGTGGAGTATCCGTTCCAGCTCTTTGCGGGCGGTCTCGTCCGAAAACACCCGTTCGCGGAGTTTGGCCCGGTCCAGGGCGCCGTCCGGCGTCAGGACTTCGGGACCGAAGTGGCGGACGATCCGGTCGAGCCCGGGCCGGCCGGGCTCGACGACCTCGCGGGCGGCCAGATCGGCATCGATGATGGGAACGCCAAGGTCGGAAAAGAGCTTGCAGACCGTGGTCTTGCCGCTGCCGATGCCGCCGGTGAGTCCGATGATGAGCATCGGGCGAGGTTAAAGGTTCAAGGCGCAAGGTTCAAGGCATGGGGCCCCGGACAAGGTATCTCATACCCGCCTTGGATCTTGGGTCATAATCCGGCCCAGTTGAGGTAGGCCTGGTTGATTTTTTCACCCCAGAGCAGGCTGATCCAGCCGGCCACGGCCAGGTAGGGGCCAAAGGGGATGGGGATGTTCCGGTCGCGGCCCCGCAACAGGATGAGCCCTACGCCGACGACAGCGCCCACCAGGGAGGAGAGCATGATGATCTGGGGCAGATATTGCCAGCCCAGCCAGGCCCCGAACAGGGCCAGCAGTTTGAAATCGCCAAATCCCATGCCCTCCTTGCCGGTCAGCAACCGAAACAGGTGATAGACGCTCCACAGGGACAGGTAACCGGCGGCGGCGCCGATGATGGCCGAGCGGGGATCGGTGAAGACGCCGAACAGGCTGAGCAGCAGACCCAGCCACAGGAAGGGCAGGGTGATGGAGTCCGGCAGCAGCTTGTGATCGAAATCGATCAGGCTGAGGGCAATCAGCGCCCAGGTGAGGAGCAGGGCCGCCGCCGCCTGGCCGCTGAGGCCGAAGCCCCAGACCACCGCCAATGACAGCAGGCAGGTGGCCAGTTCGACCAGGGGATAGCGTATGGAGATGGGCTCCCCGCATGCCGAACAGCGCCCCTTCAGAAAGAGATAACTCAGAACCGGGATGTTTTCGATTATCCTGATGTGGTGGCCGCAGTGGGGACAGCGGGAGCCCGGCTTGCTGAGGCTGAGGGGGGCGTCTTCCTCGGCCTGGTTCTGCCGGTCAAGGAATTCCAGGCACTGGGCCCGCCAGTCTTTTTCCATCATGATGGGCAGCCGGTGGACCACCACGTTCAAAAAGCTGCCCACGACCAATCCCAGCAGGCCGGCGTACAGATATAGCACCAGTGCATTTTGCTGCAAGTAATCGGCCAGTGCCATGGGATTGCGTAATGTCCGTTGCCCGCCTTTGAGCCGTGGCTATTTTCCGAGGACCGCCTGCCCCATCTGGAAGATGGGCAGATACATGGCGATCACCAGGCCGCCGATCAATCCGCCCAGCACCACCATGATGAGGGGTTCGAGCAGGCTGCTCAGGGCGTCCACGGCGTTGTCCACTTCCTCTTCATAAAAATCGGCAACCTTGGAAAGCATGTCGTCCACGGAGCCGGATTCCTCGCCGATGGCGACCATCTGAATCACCATGTGGGGGAAAAGATTTTGCTGTTTCATGGCCAGTTGAAAGGACTGCCCGGTGGCGACATCCTCGCGAATGCGCAATACGGCGTCGCCGTATATCACATTGCCGGTAGCGCCCGCCACCGATTCCAGCGCCTCCACCAGGGGCACGCCGGCGGCGAACATGGTGGCCGTGGTGCGCGCAAAGCGTGCAATGGCCGCCTTGTGGACGATGTTGCCGAAAATCGGCGCCTTCAACAACAGCTTGTCCAGGATCTGGCGGAATTTGCGGGATCGCTTCCAGAGATTGGCGAGAAAGAACAAGGTGCCGACCGTGCCAAGCAGCATGGCCCACCACCATTCCTGTACGACTTCGGATATATTGACGACCAGCTGGGTAAAGGCGGGCAGTTCCGATCCAAAGCTGGAAAACAGCTCCTGGAACTGGGGGATCACGAAGATCATGATGATGGCGGTCACCAGGATGGCTACGGCGATGACCGCCGTAGGATAAAACAGGGCCTTTTTTATCTTTCCCTTTATGGATTCGGTCTTTTCCTTGTAGGTGGCGATCTTGTCCAACAGGTCCTCCAGCACGCCCGCCTGCTCACCCGCCTGCACCAGATTGCAAAAGAGGTCGTCAAAATAGAGGGGATGCTTTGCAAGGGCCGGGGCCAGCGCGGTGCCGCCCTCGATGTCTGCTTTGATGCTCAGCAGAAGATCCTGCATGCTCGGGTTGCTGTGTCCGCGGCCAACGATATCGAAGGATTGCACCAGGGGCACGCCGGAAGACATCATGGTGGCGAGCTGGCGGCTGAATACGGCGATGTCGCCTGCTTTGATGGCTTTTTTGCGCGATGAAAACAGGGATGCGGACTTTTTCTTTACCTTGGTTGGGGTAATGCCCTGCCGGCGCAGTTCCGCCCTTACCAGTGCAAGGTTTGCCGCGCGGGTTTCCCCCTTGATCCGCTTGCCGCGTTTGTCGGCGCCTTCCCAGGCAAAGATAAAAACCTTCTCCGGCTTCGGGGCCTTGGATGCCTTTGCCGCCTTTGCTGCTTTTGCCACCATTGGTTCAGTCTCTTGTTACCCGGTTGATTTCTTCCAGGCTGGTAATGCCTTGCCTGACCTTGTTCAGACCTGAGGCGCGCAGGTCCTGGATACCCTCTTTTTTCGCCAAATCGGCAAGTTGCAGCGAGTTGCCTCCCTCCATGATCATCCGGCCCATGGCCTCGGAAACCGGCATCACCTGGAATATGCCCACTCGCCCCTTGTAGCCTTTTTTGCAGTGCTCGCATCCTGCGGCCTTGTAGATCTTGAGCTTGGGTATTTCCTCTTCAGTGAAGCCTTCTGCCAGCAGCGCCTCTTTGGGGATGTCGTCCGGAACCTTGCAGTGTTCACACAGCCGCCGTGCAAGGCGCTGCGCCATGATGAGCAATACCGCCGAGGCAATATTGAATGGCGGAATTCCCATGTTCGCCAGGCGGGTCAGGGTCTGGGGGGCGTCATTCGTGTGCAGGGTTGAAAGAACCAGATGCCCCGTCTGGGCGGCCTTGACCGCAATCTCCGCCGTTTCCAGGTCGCGTATTTCACCCACCATCACGATATCCGGGTCCTGGCGCAGAAAGGCCCGCAGGGCCTCCGCGAAAGTAAGGCCGGTCTTGACGTTCATGTTGACCTGGTTGATGCCCGGCACCTGGATTTCCACGGGATCTTCCGCCGTGGAGATATTGATCTCAGGTGTATTGAGTATATTGAGGGCGGTATAGAGGGATACGGTTTTACCGCTGCCGGTCGGCCCCGTCACCAGCACCATGCCATAGGGTTTATGGATGGCCGTCATGAAGTCTTCCTGCTGCTTTGGCTCGAATCCCAGGGCCTCGATGCCCAGCTGGGCGCTGGTGGGATCCAGGATACGCAGAACGATCTTTTCCCCATAGAGGGTCGGACAGGTATTGACACGGAAATCGATGGAGCGGTTTTTTGATAAAACCATTTTTATGCGTCCGTCCTGGGGCACCCGACGTTCGGCGATGTTCATCTTGGACATCACCTTGATGCGGGCAGTCAGCCTGCTGGCGATGTTTACAGGGGGCGATGCCACTTCATGCAGCATGCCGTCCTGGCGGTAGCGGACGCGGAACGATTTTTCATAGGGTTCGAGATGGATGTCGGAGGCGCCCGCATTGATGGCGTCCAGCAGTATCTTGTTGACGAAGCGCACCACCGGCGCTTCGTCCACATCCAGGTCGGTGTCCTTTGGCTGGTCGTCTTCCCCGGCGGAAATGTCCAGGTTGTCCAGGTCCGCATCCATCAGGTCGGCCATGCTGGTGTCCTGGGCATCCAGCGCCTGCTCGATGTGCTTGGTGAGTTTGTCTTCCTCTACGACAACGGCCTCGGAGGCCAGGCCGGTATGGAACTTGATTTCATCCAGGCCCTGGTGGTTGGTAGGATCGGAAACGGCCAGAAACAGCCGGTTGCCCCGTTTGACCAGGGGCAGGGCGCGATGGGTCCGAAGCAGTTTCTCCTCGATCAGCTCGACAGGTGCGCTTTCCATATCCAGGGCGTCCAGGTCGAACAGGGGAACGCCGAATTCCATGGAGGCGGTTTCGGCAATGGCGCGGCTGTCCAGGATCTTGTTTTCAACCAGATAGCTGACGAAAGGCGTCCGGTTCTTCAGCGACTGCTGGAAGGCCTGCTCCGCTTCGTGCTCGCTGAGCAGCTTGTTCTGAACCAGGGAGCGGGCAAGGCCGCTGAGGTTTATTTTGGCTTGCGTCGTGGCCATCAGGGGGATTATAGCTTAACCGCGGTTTCCCCATGCTTCTGGGGTCAATGCTTCAAGGAGGGCGGGGCCGTCCGAAGGGTGTTGTCGTGTCTATTCAGCATAGGTGCAGGCGGTGTTCTTTGTACAGGTGGCGGATCGGCTGGATGCGATGTGGGTCACAGTGATGGTGAATGTGTTGGTTCCCGCGGTTACGGCATAACTGTACTGGTCGTTATCCCCGTCCGGCCGCCAGCCCAGGGGGCCGGTTTCCAGTGTTTTTGTTCCGCCGGGGGTCCATGATTGACCGTTGATGGTGGCGTAGGTGCTGTTGTCCAGCCAATAATCCTCCAGGGCCAGGCGCAGGGGCTCCACATTCATTCTGGCGGTGCTGAGCTGGGATTCCCGGATGTAATTGTTATAGGCCGGGATGGCGATACCGGCGAGGATGGTGAGCACCGCAACGACGATCATCAGTTCTATCAGGGTAAAGCCGGGGGAATCTGTGCGCATGGCATCTTCCGCATGTTGATTGAGGTCATGTTTGTCTGGCGAAAAAGGAAAAGGGACCAGACGCCTTATCAGCTATCCGGCCCCTTTTTCCATTGTTTTGCATCTCTTATGTTGATGCTGCTATTTCCGAGTTATAGCTGAGAGGCGTCGACTCGGGTTGACTGTGCAGTGAGTTCATCAAAGGCCGGTTTGGTAATAACGATGATTTCAGAGCCGGCTGTGGAAGAGACGAGGCTGAGGCCGATCTCACCGTTGGTTGCACTGGGGGAGGTGCCGTCAACATAGGCCTCGCCACCGCCAACGGGGGATTTCTGGCCGTCGGGGTCAACGACAGCCCTCAGGGAACTAAAGCTGAAAGTGGAAAGCGTATCGCCTCGGGCCTGTTGGGCAGCGCGCTTGGCCAGTTCGGCCTTGATGGAACGGACCGCTTCGTCATAGTGGTCCGTGACCTTTGACATCCTCGCTTCAGCGATATAGCTGTTGTATGCAGGGATGGCGATGGCGGCCAGGATGGCGATGATGGCTACAACGATCATCAGTTCGATCAGGGTAAAACCGGATTGAGCTTTTTTCATGTCATTTCTCCAACAGATTTGAGTTAGTGCAAAATGGTCAGGTCCAGGTGCGGCTGTCGCCGGTGTCTTTGTGACCTTCGTCGTCCCTGTGACACCCAGGTGGGCTGACCACTGCAATTCGAGCCCGGCGGATGTTCGTTTCCTGGAAGATGTATAGCAGGTAGCGTGCCAGCATCCTCGAGTCAGTCATATTTACGGCGAGGGTGGGGGAAACTTAAAGCCTTTTTGGCCTTTTTTTGCCGTTAATTCCCGTTTTGGGAACGCTGTTCACCCACTCCGGCCGGCTTGCCCGCAGGATGCTGGGGGCCGACTGCCGGTTGATGTCACTTTGTGACGTAAATTGTCACCTGCCAGGCAACAGGGGCAAGACAAAAAGCCAGTCTGCGCTTGTTTGGGTGTTACTGGTCCAATCCCAGTTTGCTCAGCCGGTAGCGCAGGGCGCGGAAGCTGATACCCAGTTTCCTGGCGGCGGCGGTGCGGTTCCAGCGGGTCTCTTCCAGGGCCTTGATGATGGCCTGTCTTTCGATGTCTCCCAGGTGGTCTTCCAGGGGCTTGCCGGAGAGGTGCGCCGCCTGTTCCGGCGGGGTTTCGGGCAGTTGCAGATCCTCCAGTCGGACCCGGTTGTCTTCGCACAGGGTGACGGCCCGCTCCAGGATGTTTTCCAGTTCGCGGATGTTGCCGGGAAAGCCGTAGTCGCAGAGCGCTTCCATGGCGTGCTTTTCGATCTGCACCCCGGCCAGCCCGTTTTTTTCCGCCAGGCCGGCCAGTATGTGGTTCGCCAGCAGGGGGATGTCCCCCTTGCGCTCGCGCAGGGCCGGGAGGTGCAGTTCGATGACGTTGATGCGGTAGAACAGGTCCTGGCGGAATTCGTTTTTCTTCACCATTTCCGCCAGGTCCTTGTGGGTGGCGCTGAGGATGCGTACGTCGATGGGGGTCTCCTGCTGGGCGCCTATGGGGCGCACGGTTTTTTCCTGGATGGCGCGCAGCAGCTTGACCTGCATGGGCACGGGCAGATCCGCCACTTCGTCCAGGAACAGGGTGCCGCCGTCCGCCGCCTGGAACAGGCCTTCCTTGTCCGTCACAGCACCGGTGAAGCTGCCTTTCCTGTGCCCGAAGAATTCGCTTTCCATCAGCTCGGGAGGGATGGCCCCGCAGTTGACGGCCACGAACTCGCCATCGGCGCGGGGCCCTTGGGCATGGATCAGCCGCGCCGCCAGCTCTTTGCCCGTGCCGGATTCGCCGCTGATGTAGACGGGGGCCTGGCTGCGCGCCAGCTTGGCGATCATGGTGCGGATGGATTCAATGGCGTCGGATTCACCCAGCAGTTTGGGGGCGGTTGCCGCCTCGGGGGCCTTTTTCGGCTGGGATTTGGGGGGCTGGCGCAGTTTCAGGGCGGCCTCTACCAGCCGGCGCAGCACCTGCAGGTCCACGGGTTTGGAGACGAAGTCGAAGGCGCCCGCCTTCAGGGCCTGGATGGCCGATTCCATATTGCCGTGGGCCGTGATCATGGCCACGGGAAGCGCCGGATAGCGCCGGGTGATGTGTTCCACCAGCTCGATGCCGCTGCCGTCCGGCAGGCGCATGTCGGTGAGGCACAGATGGAAATGTTCCTGTTTCAGCAGCGCCTGGGCCTGGGCGAGATCGGCTGCCGTGCGGGTTTCGATGTCCATCCGCCCCAGGGTGATCTCCAGCAGCTCCCGGATGTCGGGTTCGTCGTCGACGATGAGGGCGAGGGGGTGACTCATGCGTTGAATACCTTTTTCCGCAGTCCGGGAAAGCTGATGTGAAAGCAACTGCCGCCATCTGGGCCCGGTGTGTACTCCAGGCGCGCCCGGTTAGATTCGGCCAATTCCCGGGCGATGTAAAGCCCCAGGCCGGTGCCGGTATTGCTGGTGGTGAAAAAGGGTTCGAAGATCTGCTTCGCCGTTTCCGGTTCGATGCCCGGCCCGTTGTCGATGATGTCCACGAAGGGGCCTCCCGAATCGGCGGTCATGCCGCCTTCGATCCGCAGGCGAAGCTCCCCGGGGTCTTTGTGAAAGTGACGCATGGCGTTGTCGATCAGGCTGACCAGTACCTGGCGCAACTGGCTGGGGTCCGTTCTGATGCGGGTATCGGCAGGGTCGATCCGCACCTTGAGCATCTCCGGCGCCAGGCCTTTGTCCCGGCGTATCTCTCCGGCGATCCGCTCCAGCCAGGGTTTCAGCTCGATCTCCTCCGGCTGGGTGCGGCTCCGGCGGGACAGTTGCAGTATGTTTTCGATGATCTCGTTTACCCGCCGTGAGTTGTCGCGAATGATTTCGGTAAGCCGTTTGTCCCCCTCATCGAGGTGGGGTGACTCTTCCAGCAGTTGGCCGGCGTGGCTGATGGCGCCCAGGGGATTGCGGATCTCGTGGGCGATGCTGGCCGTCAGCCGCCCCAGGGAGGCGAGCTTCATCTGTTGCAGTTGTTCGGTGACCAGGGCGCTGTCCTCGAGAAATATAAGGGTGCCGATCAGCTCTTTACCGCCCAGCCGGATGAAGTTGGCGCTCAAATCGCGGCCGCCGGTGGCGGATCTGAAGGTCAGGCGCTCATGGCTTGGATTCTGTTTCCATTGCTTCAACTGCCTGAACAACGCCGGGCAGGTCTTTTCCAGCGGCCGGTCTCCGGTGGCGTCCGATATGCCCAGCAGGTTCCAGGCGGCCTCGTTTCTGAGGCGGGGCCGCTCCTGGTCGTCGACGATGATGACGCCGGTCTGCATGCGCTGGATGATGTATTCATTGAGCTGGGCCAGGTTGGCCAGATCCAGCTCACGCTGGCTGGCCAGTTGCTCGCTTTCCTGCAGGCGTTTGGACAGCACATCGGCAAGGAGGGCCATGGCGAAAAAGGAGGCCCCCAGCAGCCCGGCCTGGGTATAGGCCGTGGTGGAAAAATCATGATGCAAATGGGCGTAGACCTGTTCGCCAAGTATGGCGAGGGCGGCTATGGCCGCAAACAGGAGGGCGGTATGGCGGCGTATGGTCAGGCTGCCGGCGGCGATGGAGACCGCCAAAAGCATCCCCAGGCCCGTTCTCACGCCGCCGCTGGCGTGCATGAGCAGGGTGATGGCGGCGATGTCCACGAATACGGCGATGTCGGTCTGGTGGTCGTCGGAGAGCTGGCGCAGGGCCAGCAGCAGGCCGCTGGCGAGGACCAGGCCGAAATAGGCGGCGACAACGAAGGAAAAGAGTTCCGGATTGTGACTGCCGAGCAGGGCGGGCGGCAGGCCCTTGAAAAACAGGATGCCGAGCAGGCCGGAAAGAATCAGTCGGTATATAAAAAAGAATAGCAGCCGGTCCCGGGGGCTCTTGAGGCTTGGGGCCTGTTTTTCCGTGGAAGGGGGGTCATGACGGGGCCGGGCTGGCATGTCAATCCGGGATCTCGATCTTTTGCCAAGAGCTGGTGTTTGCCCCAGAATAGCATCATTTCCCCCTTTCAGCCGGAGATTTTTTTGATTCTGCGTCTCTCATTGGCCCAGCTCAATTTTTTGGTTGGCGATATCTCCGGCAATGCGGATCTTGTGATCCGCGCCGCCAGCCATGCCCGGGACGAGCAGGGCGCAGACGCCATTGTGTTTCCCGAGCTGACCCTGACGGGCTATCCGCCGGAGGATCTGCTGCTGCGCCCTGAACTGATCCGGCGGGTGGAGAAGGCCCTGTCGCGGATCAGCGCCGCCGTTACGGGCATCGATGTCATCCTGGGCTATCCCCGTTCCACGGCCGACGGCCTGTTCAATTCGGCGGGGGTGATGCGTGAGGGCAGGATTATCGCCGAGTATCAAAAACAATGCCTTCCCAACTACAGCGTATTCGATGAGAAGCGCTATTTCGTGCCGGGCCATGCCCCCTGTGTGTTCAGGATGAAGGGCGTGCCGGTGGGACTGACCATTTGCGAGGACATCTGGGAGGAGGCCCCGGCCGCCCAGGCGGCGGCGGCCGGCGCCCGTCTGATCCTGAACCTCAACGCCTCGCCCTATCATTGCGGCAAGGCCCCGGAGCGCGAGCGCCTGTTACAGCGCCGGGCCAGAGAAAACGGGCTGCCCATCGCCTACGTCAACCTCATCGGCGGCCAGGACGAGTTGGTGTTCGACGGCGGCTCCTTCGTGGTCGACGCCAAGGGCGGGCTGATCCGGCGGGGCGAGTACTTCGTCGAGGACCGGATGCTGGTGGAGGTCGATGCCGCAAGCGGCGCGGTGATGCCGGGCAGCGTCGCCCCCGAGCCCGGCGAGGAGGAGAGCATCTATCGCGCCCTGGTGCTCGGTGTTCGGGACTATGCCGTCAAAAACGGCTTTCGGGGCGCCGTGCTGGGGTTGTCCGGAGGCATCGATTCGGCCCTTACCCTGGCGATAGCGGTGGACGCCCTGGGCGCGGATCAGGTGAAGGCGGTCATGATGCCGTCCCGCTACACCGCCGACATGAGCAAGGAGGACGCTGCGGCGGAGGCGAAGGCCCTGGGCGTGCACTACAGCAGTATCTCCATCGAACCGGCCTTCCGGGCCTTTCAGGAGATGCTGGCGGAAGAGTTTGCCGGTCTGCCTCCGGACACCGCCGAGGAGAACATTCAGGCCCGCTGCCGGGGCATCGTGCTCATGGCCATCAGCAACAAAAAGGGCAAGATCCTGCTCACGACCGGCAACAAGAGCGAGATGTCAGTGGGCTACACCACCCTCTATGGGGACATGGCGGGGGGATTCGCCCCCCTGCGGGATGTGGCGAAGACCATGGTCTACCGCCTGGCGGAGTATCGCAACGGCATCTCACCGGTGATTTCGCGGCGCACCATGGAGCGTCCTCCCTCGCCGGAGCTGGCCCGCGATCAGAAAGACGTGGATAGCCTGCCCCCCTATGAAATACTCGATCCGATCCTGATGCGCTACGTGGAGCAGGATCACAGCCTCGAAGAGATCGTCGCGGCCGGTTTTGACGAGGCTGTGGTGCGGCATGTCATCCGGCTGGTGGAGCGCAATGAATACAAGCGCCGGCAGGCCCCCCCCGGCATCAAGATCACCCGGCGGGCCTTCGGCCGGGACCGGCGTTATCCTTTGACCAGCGGGTTCTGAAAAGAACGCGGGGGCATGGAGCGGGTTGCCGGAAAACGCAAAAAGCACAATCCAATGCTTGCTGCTAGAATAGGCCCGGTTCATTCAAATGACTCCGGGGGAGAGGAAAAGCAATGAAAAAAGTTGACGCAATTATCAAGCCATTCAAACTGGACGATGTACGCGAGGCGCTGTCCGCCGTGGGCATTGCGGGCATGACGGCCACCGAGGTCAAGGGTTTTGGGCGCCAGAAGGGGCACACGGAGCTGTACCGGGGCGCGGAATACGTGGTGGACTTTCTGCCGAAGATCAAGATCGAGATCGTGATCAACGACGATCAACTGGATGACTGCATCGACGCCATCACCGGGGCCGCCCGCACCGGCAAGATCGGTGACGGCAAGATTTTCGTGACACCGGTTGAAAAAGTGCTGCGCATCCGCACCGGCGAGGAGAACGAAGCTGCTGTTTAGCGGTTAGCCTTTAGCGATTAGCGATTAGCGATTAGCGATTAGCGATTAGCGGTTAGCGGTTAGCGATTAGCGATTAGCGATTAGCGATTAGCGATTAGCCTTTAGCCTTTAGCCTTTAGCTAACAGCTAACAGCTAACAGCTAACAGCTAATTCTTATCCAGTTCCAGGAACTCCCAGACCTTTTCGCCCAGGGGCTTGTCGTGTCCGTCCCCCTTCAGATAGTCGAAGCTGCCTTTGGCTTCATTCAGGGCCAGCACGCGTTTCGCGTCCGCCGATAGTTCATCCAGGCCCAGCTTGTCATAGGCCTCGATCATGATCTTCAGCGCATCCCGCACCGCCGGGGTGCGCTGATAGTTTTCCACCACGTACACGCAACGGTTTGCGGCGGCCACATAGGCGCCGCGGTCCAGGTAATAGCGCGCCACATGGATCTCGTGCCGGGCGAGATTGTTGCGCAGGTAGATGAGGCGCTTGCGGGCGTCTTCGGCGTATTTGCTGTCCGGGAACTTGCGCACCAGCTCGGAGAAATCATCGAAGGAGTCCATGGCCGCCCCGGCGTCGCGCTGGGATATGTCGGTGGGCATGAAGCGTTCGATAAACCCCAGGCTGCGGTTGAAGTTCACGATGCCCTTGAGGTAATAGGCGTAGTCCACGTGGGGGTTGCGGGGGTGCAGTTTGATAAAGCGGTCGAGGGCGGCGATGGCGGAGTCCGGCTCGTCGTACTTGTAGTAGACGTAGGCCACGTCCAGCTGGGACTGGGTGGCGTAACGGCCGAAGGGATAGCGGGCCTCCAGCTTCTCGTAGTACTCGATGGCCTTTTCATAATCCCCGTCCTTCATGGCCTTGGAGGCCTCGGCGTAGAACTTGGCCGCGCTCCAGTTCTCGGGCTTGTCCGCCGCCGCCTTGGGCAGCAGGGAACAGGCGGGGATCAGGCTGATCGCCAGAAGCAGGCTCAGGATGCGGATGGTGGCCATGGTGTCGGTTTTGCCGGGGTCGTGAAAAAATCGCATGGCGGATTATACCCCTTTTTGCCCGCCACGCGGCCGCCCGGCCCCATGAACAAATCGGTCTGAACCCAAGGGGTTTATAATGGCGGTAATGATTAGTGTTTCCGATGGAAAGGCGCCGGGCGCCAAGACGGAGTTGCTCGGCGCCCGGGTGCGGCCGGAGCAGGCCGGTCTGCGCCTGGACCAGGCCCTGGCGCAACTGTTTCCGGATTATTCGCGCAGCCGCCTTCAGCAGTGGGTGAGGGAAGGCCGGGTGACCCTGGACGGGCGGGCCTGCCGGCCGCGGGACAAGGTGTTCGGGGGTGAGCGGGTGGAGATTCGGGCGCGGATGGAGGATCGGATTGAGTGCAACCCCCAGGCCATCCCCCTTGAGATCCTGTTCGAGGATGAATGCCTGCTGGTGATCGACAAGCCGGCGGGGCTGGTGGTGCATCCGGCCGCCGGCAACCCGGACGGCACCCTGCAGAACGCCCTGCTGCACCATGATCCAGGCCTGGTCCGGCAGCCCCGGGCCGGTATCGTGCACCGGCTGGACAAGGACACCAGCGGCCTGCTGGTGGTGGCGCGCACGCCGGCCGCCCACAAGTCCCTGGTGGAGCAGCTCCAGGCGCGGGAGGTCAGGCGGGAATACCGGGCCCTGGTTCAGGGGGTGATGGTGGCCGGGGGCACCGTGGAGGCGCCCATCGGGCGTCATCCCGTGCAGCGTGTCCGCATGGCCGTCGTCCCCGGGGGCAAGCCGGCCGTCACCCACTATCGCGTGCTGGAGCGCTTTCGCCATCACAGCTACCTGCGGGTGAACCTGGAGACCGGCCGCACCCATCAGATCCGGGTGCACCTGGCCCATATCCGCCATCCGCTGGTGGGCGATCCCGCCTACGGCGGGCGGCTGCGCCTGCCGGCGGGGGCCCCGGATGAGTTGCGGGAACTCCTGCGGGGATTCAGGCGCCAGGCCCTGCATGCGTTGCGGCTGGGGTTGAAGCACCCGGCATCGGGAGAGTGGCTGGAGTGGGAGGCGCCGCTGCCGGCGGACATGGCCCGCCTGCTGGAAGTGCTGCGGGCCGATGCGGCCGATGCCTGAACCGGTCGGCTGGATCGAGCCGGACTGGCCCGCGCCCTCTCGCGTGCGGGCCCTGACTACCACCCGCCAGGGCGGCTTCAGCGCCCCTCCTTTCGATGGACTGAACCTGGCCGGTCACCTGGGGGACGATCCCGGGGCGGTCAGGCGCAACCGGCGGCTGCTCAGGGAATCCCTGGCGTTGCCGGCCGAACCCCTGTGGCTGCATCAGGTGCATGGCGCCGGCGTGGTCACGGCCGGATCTTGTCCTGAGGGTTGGGAGGCGGATGCCGTTTTCACCCGAACCCCGGGCCGGGTCTGCGCCGTGCTCACGGCGGATTGCCTCCCCCTGCTGCTGTGCAACCGCGGGGGGGATCAGGTGGCGGCGGTCCATGCCGGCTGGCGCGGACTGGCGGCCGGCGTCATCGAGGCGGCCCTGGAGCGCTTTTCCGCCCCCGGCCGGGATATCATGGCCTGGCTGGGGCCGGCCATCGGCCCCGGCGCCTTCGAGGTGGGGGATGAGGTGCGGGAGCTGTTTCTGCGGCAGGATGCCGCCGCGGCGGAGGCCTTTTCCCCGGCCGGGGCGGGCCGCTGGCTGGCGGACATCTACCGGCTCGCCCGCCGCCGGCTGGCGGCCCGGGGCCTGGGCTTCGTGTACGGCGGGGACTGCTGTACAGTATCCGATCCGGAGCGCTTTTTCTCCTATCGCCGTGACGGCCGCACCGGCCGCATGGCATCCCTGATTTGGATTGAAGAACAGAAATCATGAACAACTGGAAAATGGTAACCCTCGTCGGCGAAGACCGTCCCGGCATCGTGGCGGACGTCACCGACGCCCTCTATCGCAACGGCTGGTCCCTGGGCGAGGCCTCCATGATGCGGCTGGGGGGGAACTTCACCATCATGATGATGGTGGCCGGCGACGGCGACCTGGAGGCGGCCCTCGCGCCTGTGGCGGAGAAACTGGGCCTGCGGCTGCACGTGGACGCCATCTCCGGGGGGCTGCACCGGCACCTGGCGCCGAATATCCAGGTCCGGGTCATGGGGGCGGACCGCCCCGGCATCGTCGCCAGGGTGACCGGCGCCCTGGCCAAGACCGGTTTCAACATCCTGGAGCTGGAGTCCGACGTGGCGGGCACGGAAGAGGCACCGGTCTACATCATGACCATCCAGGGGGTCGCCGACGCCACCCTGGAATCCCTGCGCCGGGCCGTGGAGGGGCTGGACGAGGAGGGCATGGACGTCAGCGTCTCGCCCATCGAAACCCTGATCGGCTGACCATGGCCGTACTGGAGATCCTCAAGATACCGGACGAGCGCCTGAAGCGGGTCTGCGAACCGGTGGAGGCGTTTGACGGGGCCCTGCGCGCCTTCCTCGCCGACCTGGAAGAGACCAGGCAGGCCGGCCCCGCCGCCGTGGGCATCGCCGCGCCCCAGGTGGGGCGGTTGCAGCGCATTGTCATTCTCGATGTGCCGGCCAGGCCCAAGTCCTCCAGCCATGGCCATCTGGTGCTGATCAATCCGGAGATTCTCCAGTGGGACGGCTATGAACTGGGGCGGGAGGGCTGCCTCTCGGTGCCGGACTACACGGGAAACGTGATCCGCGCCGAGCGCATCGGGCTGGCCGCCCTGGACCCGGATGGTCGCCGTTGCGAATACGAAATGGAGGGATTCGAGGCGCGGGCGCTGCAGCACGAGGTGGACCACCTGGACGGCCTGCTGTTCATCGACCGGGTGGTCAGCCGCCGCACCGACCTGTTCCGGCGCAAGGTCTATCGAAAGGGAGGGCGCTGACAGGAAAAAGCAAGGCAAACCGGCGGGGCGGCTTCAGATTCGGCCCGGGTCGACGCTAACTACCGGGTAGTGGCGACTCAACGAACAAGATGCAAAACCCAGGAACAAAAATAAGGAATCCGGAAAGCTGGGTCATTTGGGTGCTCGCCGTTCTGCTGGCCATTTCCGTGGTCATGACCGGTGGTGAGGTGTACGAGGCCCACCTCCGGACCACCGAGGCCAACCGCCTCGACAGGGTCAACCGCCTGGCCCATCATTTGAACGCGGCCGCCGGTTTGCAGGCCCGCTGCCGGGGCCTGGGGGCCACCCTGCTGGGCAGCGATTCTCCGGCCCCGGGCCAGTTGGACGCGCTGCTGGCCCTGAGCAAGCTGTGCGACCTGGAGGTGGCCACCGTATTGCGCCTGGGCAGGGAGCTGTTCCGGGAAAATGGCGACGAGGTCCTGGCGTCACACCTGGAGCAGCTCGGCGCCGCCTACGACCGGGTCCGCTCCCATCGCCGCCGGCTCCTGAACAACGAAACAGGCCTAGATCAATGGATGCGGGTGGCGACGAAAAGCATAGAGCATACCCTGAACCTGCGTTTCATCGTCTTCTCCCCCGTCAACCAGACAGAGGCGCTCCTGCTCTACAACCATGTCATCCGCGCCAATGCGGCCAGGCTGGCGGAGTATGCCGGCCGGGAGCGGGCCCTGTTGGGGAATATCATCGCCGCCGGCCGGGCCATTGATGACGAGAGCCTGGAGAAATTAGGGGCCTACCGCGCGGTCATCGACCTGCTGTCCGACGAGATGCTGCTGTTCAAGGAGCTTCCCGGCACCCCGGCCGCCCTGGTGCAGGCCATCGGGACATATGAGGAAAAGTTCCTCGGGGAGTACCAGCGGCTGCGGCGGGATATCTACCGCCGCAGCGCCCGCCACCGGGCCGTGGGAGGAGAGGCCGGCCCGGACTATCCGGTGGATAGCGCAACCTGGTTTGCCCGGGCGACGAAGGGGATCGAAAGCGCTTTGGCCATATCGGGGGTTGTCGGCGCATTGTCCGCCCAGGCCGCGGATGGCATTCGCGCCGGTTCCGCCCGGGCGATCTATATGCAATCCTTCCTCCTGGCCATTTCCGTGGCCTCTTTCATCTTTATTGTCATGATGGTCAGATTCAGCAGGCGGGCGGCGGAACAGTTGCGCATCTCCAAAGAGGAGGCGGAGCGGGCGAACCGGGCCAAGTCCGATTTTCTTTCCAGCATGAGCCATGAGCTGCGCACGCCCATGAACGCCATACTCGGTTTTTCGCAGTTGCTGGAGGCGGATGCGGACGAGCCCCTGACGGAGACCCAGCGCGAGCATGTGGGGCATATCCTGAACGCGGGCGGCCATCTCCTGCGGCTCATAAACGAGGTGCTGGAGCTGTCCAGGATCGAGTCGTGCGGGGTGGAGGTGGAGCTGGAGACTGTCGAGGTCTGGCAGGCCCTGAACGATGCCGTTTCCACCGTCCACCCCATTGCCCAAGGCCGGGGCATAAGCCTGGAGGTTCCACTGGATTCGGAGGCATACCGTATCAAGGCCGACCCCACCCGCCTCAGGCAGGTGTTGATCAACCTGCTGTCGAACGCCATCAAGTACAATGTTCCGGACGGGCGGGTAACGGCCTGTTGCCGGCTGTTGGATGAAGAAACGGTCCGGATAACCGTCGCCGATACCGGCCCCGGCATTCCCGCGGACAAGATCGAAAAGTTGTTCATTCCATTCGACCGCCTGGGGGCCGAGGGCCTGAATATCGAGGGAACCGGCATCGGGCTGACCATCACCAAGTACCTGGTGGAGCTGATGGGGGGGCGGATAAGCGTGGAGACCGAGCTGGGCAAGGGCAGCCGGTTTCATGTGGATTTTTCCTGCGAAGCGCCCGCCGATCCCCCGGCGGCCGCCTGAGCGCTGGAGCCCCACAAAAAAGGGCGGCCGTGCATTTTGCACGGCCGCCCTTTTTCTCGGGGGTCCGGTCCCTGGTGGCCTGTCCCTATTTTTCGGCGATGTCCTCTGCCGCGATCTCGGCCAGGTGCGTATAGAGCTGGAAGCGCTTGCGTATCTCCTGCTGGGCCTCCTTTTCATAGCGCGCCGCCGCTTCCGGATCGATGCGTTCCAGCATGGCGAAGCGGCCTTCCGTTTCGGTGAACTCGTGTAACGGACGGCTGGGCGGCTTGGAGTCCAGCTTCAGCGGGCTTTCGCCGCTGTCCGCCCTGCGGGGGTCATAGCGGAACAGCTGGGTATGGCCGGTCTCCATCGCCAGGGTCTGGGACTTGTGATTGGAGGTCAGCAGGTTGATGCCCTGGGCGATACAGGGGGCGTAGGCGATGATCAGGGATACGCCGTCGTAGGATTCCGCCTCCTGGAAGGCGCGCAGGGTCTGGATGTCCTTGCCCTTGGCGCCGTAGGAGACCTGGGCCACATAGACGTTGCCGTAGCTCATGGCCATCAGCGCCAGGTCCTTCTTCTTGTCCGGCTTGCCGCCGGCGGCGAACTTGGCCACCGCGCCCTTGGGCGAGGCCTTGGACTTCTGGCCGCCGGTGTTGGAGTAGGTCTCGGTGTCCAGCACCAGGATGTTGACGTTGCGGCCGGAGGCCAGCACGTGGTCCAGGCCGCCGTAGCCGATGTCGTAGGCCCAGCCGTCACCGCCCATGATCCAGACGCTCTTCTTGGTCAGGTGGCTGGAGACGGCCTCCAGGGAGCGGGCCTCCGTGTCCGGGATGGCGGCCAGGCGCTTGCGCAACTCCTCCACCCGCTCGCGCTGTTCCTTGATGCCCTTGTCCGTGGTCTGGTCGGCGTTGTAGAGGGCGTCCACCAGCTCGCCGCCGATCTTGTCGCGCAGCTTATCCAGCAGCTCCAGGGCCTGCCTGGTCTGCATGTCATAGGAGAGGCGGTAACCCAGGCCGAACTCGGCATTGTCCTCGAACAGGGAGTTGCACCAGGCCGGACCGCGGCCCTCCTTGTTGGTGGTCCAGGGGGTGGTGGGCAGGTTGCCGCCGTAGATGGAGGAGCAGCCGGTGGCGTTGGCGATGACCATGCGGTCGCCGAACAGCTGGCTGGCCAGCTTTACGTAGGGGGTCTCGCCGCAGCCCACGCAGGCGCCGGAGAACTCGAACAGGGGCTGCATGATCTGGGCGCCCTTGATGGTCTTGGTGTTGATCTCGGTGGTGTCGTGATCCGGCAGGGTGAGGAAGAAATCCCAGTTGGGGCGCTCCTGAAGATGGTAGGCGCGGTCGGCCACCATGTTGAGGGCCTTGCGGTTCGGATCCTTCTTGTCCGTCACCGGGCAGATGTCCACGCACAGGGTGCAGCCGGTGCAGTCGTCCGGGGAGACCTGGTAGCTGATGTGGGTGCCGGGCTCGAAGTCCTTGCCCTTGACCGGGACGTGCTTGAAGGCCGCCGGGGCGTCCTTGGCGAGCTCTCCCGGGAAGACCTTGCTGCGGATGGCGGCGTGGGGGCAGACCATGGGGCATTTGCCGCACTGGGTGCAGAGATCCTCTTCCCACTTGGGCAGCTCCAGGGCCAGCTCCCGCTTCTCGAAGGCGGCGGTGCCCAGGGGCCAGGTGCCGTCGGCCGGGATCTTGCTGACCGGCAGCAGGTCGCCGCGGCCGGCGATGATCTCGGCGGTGACTTCCTTGACGAAATCCGGGGCGTTGCCCACCACCGGGGGGCGCATCTCGAAGGTGCTGGTGGCCTCGGACGGGACCTCCACCTGGTGCAGGTTGGCCAGGGTCTGGTCGATGGCGGCGAAGTTGGTCTCCAGGACCTTCCTGCCTTTCTTGCCGTAGGTCTTCTCGGCGGCCTCCTTGATCTTGGCAATGGCCTCGTCCCGGGGCAGGATGCCGGAGATGGCGAAGAAGCAGGTCTGCATAATGGTGTTGATGCGCCGCCCCATGCCGGTCTTCTTGGCGATGGCGTAGGCGTCCACCACATAGAATTTCAACTGCTTCTCGATCATCTGCTGCTGCATCTTGCGGGGCAGGCTGTCCCAGACCTCGTCCGGGCCGCAGTGGGAGTTGAGCAGGAAGGTGGCGCCGGGGGCCGCCTTCCTCAGCATGTCGAAACGCTCGACGAAGATGGGCTGGTGGCAGCCGATGAAGGTGGCCTGGTTGTCGCCCACCAGGTAGGGCGAGCGGATCGGCTTGGGGCCGAAACGCAGATGGGAGACGGTGACGGCGCCGGCCTTCTTGGAGTCGTACTGGAAGTAGCCCTGGCCGTAGTTGTCGGTCTCCTCGCCGATGATCTTGATGGAGTTCTTGTTGGCGCCGACGGTGCCGTCCGCCCCCAGGCCGTAGAAGACGGCGCTGGTGACGCCTTCGGCCGAGTCCGGCAGGAAGCCGGGATCCCACTCCAGGCTGGTGTGGGTGACGTCGTCGATGATGCCGACGGTGAAGTTGTTCTTGGGGCTGTCCTTTTTCAGCTCGTCGTAGACGCCCTTGATCATGCCGGGGGTGAACTCCTTGGAGGCGAGACCGTAACGGCCGCCCACGACCTTGGGCATCTCGGCCAGCTCGCCCCTGCCGAAGGCCTGGGCGATGGCGCCGAGGACGTCCTTGTAGAGGGGCTCGCCGTCGCTGCCGGGCTCTTTGGTGCGGTCCAGCACGGCGATCTTCCTGGCCGTGGCCGGGATGGCCTGCAGCAGGAACTCCGGCGCGAAGGGACGGAACAGGCGCACCTTGACGAGGCCGACCTTCTCGCCCCGCCGGGTCAGGGTCTCCACGGTCTCCTCGATGGCCTCGTTGCCGGAGCCCATGCAGATGAGGACGCGGTCCGCGTCCTCGGCGCCCACGTACTCGAACAGCTTGTAGTGGCGGCCGGTATGCTTGGCCAGGCGGTCCATGCAGTTTTGCACAATGCCGGGCACGGCGTTGTAGTAGGGGTTGACGGTCTCACGGCCCTGGAAGTAGACGTCCGGGTTCTGGGAGGTGCCGCGCAGCACCGGCTTGTCCGGGTTCAGGGCGCGGGCGCGGTGGGCGCTGACCAGCTCTTCGTCGATCATGGCGCGGACCACTTCCCTGCTCAGCTGGTCGACCTTGTTGACCTCGTGGGAGACGCGGAAGCCGTCGAAGAAGTGCACGAACGGAATCCGGCTCTCCAGGGTGGCGGCCTGGGCGATCAGGGCGAAGTCCATCACCTCCTGCACCGAGTTGGAGCTGAGCATGGCGAAGCCGGTCTGGCGCACGGACATCACGTCGCTGTGGTCGCCGAAGATGGAGAGCCCCTGGCAGGCCAGGGCGCGCGCGGAGACGTGGAATACGGTGGGCGTCAGCTCGCCTGCCACCTTGTACATGGTGGGGATCATCAGCAGCAGGCCCTGGGAGGCGGTGAAGGTGGTGCTCAGGGAACCGCCCTGGAGGGCGCCGTGAACGGCGGCCACGGCGCCGCCCTCGCTTTGCATCTCGATGACATCAGGCACCGACCCCCACAGGTTCTTGACGCCCTTGGCCGACCATTCGTCGGAAAATTCCCCCATATCGGAGGAGGGGGTGATGGGGTAGATGGCGATAACCTCGTTGGTGAGGTGGGCGATATAGGCTGCCGCCTGGTTGCCTTCGATCGTAACCATATTCCGTTCTGACATAGGTTTACCTTTTGGTTTCAAAATGTTAGGTGATTGCGGCGGGAAGTTCCGGCGCCGCGCCGATAGAGAAATCTGGTTCCGCCCGGCATGCCCACAGGCTAAAAGGCTGCCTAATTTACCAGAGCCGGATCAGAAAATGAATTTTCCGGATTGACGCGATTGGGGGCACTATATGCCCTGCCGCCACCATCGGGCAAGAATGGGGATATAAGGAATAGTTTGGGAATCTATATGCTGCGGCCTATGTGGGTGGATATTCTGATCTTTTTGGCGCTGTCCTACCTGGCGTTGGCGGCGGCCCTGTTTTTTCTCCAGTCCGGCATGCTCTATCTGCCGGACACCCCCGGCCGCGCCCTGGAGGCGACGCCCGCCGATAGGGGCCTGGAGTTCGAGCCCCTCTCCATCCCGACCAGGGATGGCGAAACCCTGGATGGCTGGTTCATCCCGGCCGGGGAGGCCCGCGGGACCCTGCTCTTCTTCCATGGCAATGCGGGGAACATCTCCCACCGGCTGGACTCCGTCGGCCTGTTTCACCGCCTGGGGCTGAATGTGCTGATTTTTGATTACCGCGGCTATGGCCGCAGCAGCGGCAAACCCTCGGAGGCCGGTCTCTACCGGGATGCGGAGGCGGCCTGGCGCTATCTCACCGGGGAGCGGGCGACGCCGGCGGATGAGATCGTGCTGTTCGGCCGCTCCCTGGGCGGGGCGGTGGCGGTCTGGCTGGCGGGCCGGGTCCGCCCGGCGGGCCTGATCGTGGAGTCCTCCTTCACCTCGGTGCCGGATATGGGCGCGGAGATCTATCCCTGGCTGCCGGTGCGGCTGCTGGCCCGCAACCGGTTTGACTCCAGGGCGCGCATCGGCGGGGTGAAGGTGCCGGTGCTGATCATCCACAGCCGCCAGGACGAAATCATCCCCTTTCGGCATGGCCGCCGGCTGTTCGAGGCGGCGGCGGAGCCCAAGCAGTTTCTGGAGATTGCGGGGGGGCACAATGACGGGTTTTATGTAAGTGGAGAGAAGTATCGAGAGGGGATTTCGGAATTTTTGGATGGGGTGCTTGTGCGCTGATCCGGTATTGAGCCGGTGGCCAACAGGCGATTCCCCGCTCCCTGTCCGCCGGTTCACCCGGTGTCCCGGCCAGTTTTCGACCCTGCTTCAGCCAGTCCCCACCAGGCCGGGCGAGACAGGTTCATGCCGGGTTTTCAGCTTGTAGCCGGCAGTCGGCGTCAGAAGCAGGAGTAGCTGATGACTTTGCCGGTCTTGACGTCGACCAGGTAGCTTGCCGCGCAGGCCCGGCCGTTTTCTTCGATGTCGTAGACATAGCTGCGGGTGAGGGGGGCGCCGGGGGCCGAGGCATTGAGGACGTATTTGGGTTGACCCAGGGCGGCGGTCAGGGTCTCTTTATCGACCCCTACCAGGCTGTTGGGGCTGGCCGGCCTTGCCGGGCTGGAGGCATTGCAGCCATAGAGGAGGTAACTGGCCAGCAGGATGGTGGCAATAGTGGCTATTTTCATCGCGCATTCCTTACAAATCCGGATGGGATGATTAGCGGCCCTCCCGGCCGATACTTGAAGGTGCCTTGGGAAAACGAAGCGCCCCTGGCCGAAGGGGGGGCAGACGGGGGCTGTTTTCCCGGATTCCCTGCCGGCTCAATCCGTCTTTGCCGGGCCCCGGGCCAGCGCCCGGATGGACTCCAGATAGGCCTGCTCGTCGGGCATGCGGTTTTCCCGCTGGGCCTCCCAGAGCATGCGGGCGAGGCACTCCATGAGCTGATGTTCGGCCTCGTGGGGGTCCCCCAGGCGTTGCGTGATCCGCCGGTAGAGTCCGGCGATGCCGGCCGGCCGGTCGGTGCTGACCTGTTCATGCAGGGCGATGTGCATGCTCAGGTGAAGAAAGGGATTGCTCTCCCCCCCTTCCGGCAGGAAATCCCTGGCCAGGGCCGCGTCTGGGTTTTCCATTAATTTATGGTATTCGGGGTGCTGCCGGATGAGATGGGCGATGACCTGCTCCATGGGCTCCATGGGCAGATTATCCCGGTGTTTGCGCCAGGCCTCGGTAAATACCCGGCGCATTTGTGTGCGGTCGTTGGTGAACATGAATTTAGTTTACAGTTTACAGTTGACGGTTGACAGTGATACCCCACACCGTCAACCGTCGGCCTTGTCTTTGTATTCACACAGGTCCTCGATGATGCAGGAGCCGCAGCGGGGCCTGCGTGCGGTGCAGGTGTAGCGGCCGTGCAGGATGAGCCAGTGGTGGGCGTGCTGCAGGAACTCCTCCGGCACCAGGCGCAGCAGCCGCTTTTCCACTTCGAGGACACTTTTCCCCGGCGCGATGCCGGTGCGGTTGGCCACCCGGAAGACATGGGTGTCCACCGCCATGGTCGGATGGCCGAAGGCGACATTCAGGATGACGTTGGCGGTCTTGCGGCCGACGCCGGGCAGGCGCTCCAGGGCGGCCCGGTCCTCCGGCACCCGGCCGCCGTATTCGTCTTGCAGGATGCGGCAGGTTCGGATGATGTTTTTCGCCTTGCTGTTGTACAGGCCGATGCTCTTTATGTGCCGCTTCAGACCTTCTTCGCCAAGCGCCAGCATGGCCTCCGGCGTGTTGGCGGAGGGGAAGAGCTTTGCTGTGGCCTTGTTGACGCTTTTGTCCGTGGCCTGGGCGGACAGGATGACGGCGACCAGGAGTTCGAAAGGGGTGCTGTAGTTCAGCTCGGACGCCGGCTCCGGGTTGGCCGAGCGCAGGCGCCTGAAGATGGCGCTTCGTTTTTCCCTGTTCATTTCAGAGGGGCCTTGTGTATGAAAAATTATATGAAAGCAAGGTGGAAATGGTAGACTCTGTGAAAACAGATATGCGTATGCGCATGCTTTAAGTGCCTTTTTGTTTCCACACCAAAGGGCTCACCCATGTTGGATCAGATTATAAAACCACAATTGCGCGCTGATCCGGAATTCCAGTCCGCACTGATTCGCCTTGCCATCTGGCTGTTCGCCGCCAGCTTTATCGGTCTGGGCAGTGTATCTCATTATTACCGGGTTATTGACGCCTACTATTTCTGGCTGTTTGGCGGCTACCTGGTAGTCTTCGGCGGCCTGCTGATCAGTGTCATCCTCCGCCGTGGCTGGGCCGCCCGCCGCTATTTCTCGCTGATTGTGGATGTCAGCGCCACCACCTTTACGATTTTTCTCACCAACGAGGTGATCAGCCCGTTTTTCCTGCTCTATATCTGGATTTTCATTTCCTATGGCACCCGTTACGGCAAGAACCATTTGAGGGCCGCCTCCCTTTTGAGCGTTGCCGCCTTCAGCCTGCTGTTGACCCTGATGGGAGGATGGGCCAGCCATACCTTCGAAGCGGCCTTTATGTTGCTGTCGCTTTTGCTGCTCCCCCTGTACCAGTACTCCTTGCTGCACAGGTTGCACGAGGCGCGCGCCGAGGCGGAGCGCTCGAACCGGGCGAAAAGCGAATTCCTGTCCACCATGACCCATGAGCTGCGCACGCCCCTGAGCGGCATCGTGGGCATGACGCACCTGCTGGAGGGCACCCGGCTGACCCCGGAGCAGAACGACTATGTGCACTCGATCTCCACCGCGGCCCAGCATCTGGGCGCCCTGGTGCACGATGTGCTGGACATGTCGAAAATCGAGTCCGGGAAGGTGGAACTGGAATCCGCGCCGTTTGAGATCCGCCCGGTGGTCCAGGGCGTATGCGCCGCCCTGGTGAGCCAGGCCGTGGACAAGGGCTTGGAATTGGTATGCCGGGTGGACCGGCGGCTGCCGCGGGAGGTGCTGGGGGATGCGTTGCGGGTGCGGCAGATTCTGTTCAACCTGGTGGGCAACGCCATCAAATTCACCAACAAGGGCGAGGTACTGGTGCATGCCAGGCTGGCTGCACCGGATGAGGATGTGGACCGTCCCCATCTCTATCTGGAGGTCGAGGATACGGGCATCGGCATCCCCGAACATGCGCTGGGGAGCCTGTTCGAGCGGTTCTCACAGGTGGATGCCTCGACCACCCGGCGTTTCGGCGGGACCGGCCTGGGCACCTCTATTGCGCGGGATCTTGCGCGGCTGATGGGAGGGGAGATCGGGGTGCGCAGCTCCCTGGGGAAAGGCAGTGTCTTCTGGGTCAAGCTGCCCCTGTTGCGGGAGGGGGACGGCGCCGGGAAGCCTGACTGCCCCTATCCTCTGCGGGGGCTGACAGCGGCGGTGTTCGAACCCAATGCGGCCAGCCTCGCGGCCATTGTCGAGGCCTGTGGCGAGCAGGGCGTGCAGTGCCGGCCGGTGCAGACCATCGGTGATTTCGGCGGTGTGATATCCGCGGCGGGTGAGCAGGGCGCCCTGGATTTGGCGATTATCGCCGATTCGCCCCGGGGCCAGGATCTGCCGCGCATCGGCGCTTTGGTGCGGGGGCATCTGGGCCAGGACCTGCCCCTGGTCTATCTCGGATACAGCAGCCGGCAACCTCCCGGGGAGAAACATCATTGCGCCCGGCTGTCGAAGCCGTTTCTTCCGGAGCAACTGTGGGAGGCCATGGGGCGGGCCCTGTCGCGGCAGCCGGGAGAGGATCTGCCGGCGCCGGCCGGCGTGGACGGAGCCCCGGCGGCCCGGGATGAGGATGCCCGCATCCATGTTCTGGTGGCGGAGGACAACGAAATCAACGCCAAGGTGCTGCATGCCATTCTGGAGAACAACGGCTATCGCGTGACCGTGGCGAAGGACGGCCAGGAGGCCCTGGAGCTGACCGAAGACATGGATTTCCAGATGGCCCTGGTGGATCTCCATATGCCCCGGCTGGATGGCCTGGGATTCGCCCGGGCCTATCGCGCCCGGGAGCCGGAAGGCGTCCGCATGCCCATGATCGCCCTGTCCGTCACCGCCCCGGAAGAGAGGAAGACCGAGTGCCTGGAGGCCGGCATGGACGGGTTCGTGGTCAAGCCCGTCGCCGCCGACATGCTGGTGGCGCTGGTGCAGCGTTATACGGATGACGCCTGGCGGCGGGATATCGGAGCGGTCCAACCCCATCGGCAGGCGGTCCTCCGGCCGGAGCGGGAGGCGCGGGGACTGATGTAAGGGCATGGAAGGCACCTTCTATTGGCACGACTATGAGACCTGGGGCACGGATCCGCGCCGGGACCGGCCTTCCCAGTTCGCCGGCATCCGCACCGATGAAGAACTGAATATCATTGGCGATCCGCTGATGATCTACTGCCGGCCGGCGGATGACCTGTTGCCCCAGCCGGAGGCCTGCATGGTTACCGGCCTCACCCCCCAGAAGGTCCTGGCCGAGGGGCTGTGCGAGGCCCGGTTCATGGCGCTCATCCATGCCGAGCTGGCGCGTCCCGGCACCTGTGGCGTCGGCTACAACAGCATCCGCTTCGATGACGAGTTCACCCGCTTCGGCCTCTATCGTAATTTCTTCGATCCCTATGCCCGTGAGTGGCAAAACGGCAACTCACGCTGGGACATTATCGATATGGTGCGTCTTACCCACGCCCTCCGTCCCGAGGGTATCGAATGGCCGGCCTATGAGGACGGCACCCCCTGCTTCCAGCTGGAGGAGCTGACCGCCGCCAACGGCATCAGCCACAGGGAGGCCCACGACGCCCTCTCCGACGTGTACGCTACCATTGCCCTGGCCAGGCTGATCAAAGGCCGTCAGCCACGCCTGTTCGATTATGTCTTGCGCATGCGCAACAAGCGCCTGCTGGAGCAGCAGCTCGATCCGGGTAAAAAGACGCCGGTGCTGCACGTCTCCTCCATGTTTCCGGCCTGCTACGGGCGCATCGCCATGGTGGCGCCGGTGGCGCGGCACCCGGTCAACAAAAACGGCATAATCGTATTCGATCTGCGCTATGACCCCGGGCCCTTCCTCGATCTCAGCCTGGAGGAGTTGCATGAGCGCCTGTTTACCCCCGCCGCCGACCTGCCGGATGGCGTGGAGCGTGTCCCGCTCAAGACGGTGCACCTGAACAAGAGCCCCGTGGTGGTGCCCATGAGCACCCTTACCCCGGCCGCGGCGGAGCGCTGGAAGATCGATGTGGCGGCGGGGGAGCGTCATCTGGAGACCCTGCGCCGCGCCAGGGCATTCGGGGAAAAGGTCCGCAAGGTGCACGGCATGCGCAGGTTCGAGCCGGTCAGCGACCCCGATCAGGATCTCTATGGCGGCTTTTTCAGCGACCGGGACCGGAAACGGATGGACATCGTCCGCGCCACGGCGCCCCGGGACCTGGGCGGCCTGGATCTGGTCTTCGATGACCGGCGGCTGCCGGAGATGCTGTTTCGCTACCGGGCGCGCAACTGGCCCGAGACCCTGACGGCGGAGGAAAGGGACCGCTGGGAAGAGTTCCGCCGGGTGCGGCTGCTGGAGCCGGACGGGGGCGGCAGCATCACCCTGGCCGAATACCGGAAGCGGATCGAGGCGTTGAGGAGGGACCCGCAAACGCCGGAGGACAAGTTGTCGCTGCTGGATGAACTGGCCCGCTGGGGGGAGCAAATCGCGCCCTAATCCGCGGTCCACTTCTCCAGGGCGGCGATAATGGTCCGGGCCTGGTCCTTGCTCGAGATATTGAACTTGGATTTCTGCTGATATTCACCGCCGCGCTTCTGGTAGCGGCGGATACTGTATTTTTCCGGGCCATACTCGCCCTTGGCCCGGTTCCATTCCTGGTAGCGGAAGATAATGGTTGACCAGGCGCCTTTGGAAAGAATCTCCTTGTCCAGCTCCTTCACGATATCGGTGCCGTCCTCGGTATAGGTGATGGTCAGCTCTTCTACGGTGGATGCCATGGTTTATTCTCGGTTTATGGTCCAGGCGGGCGAACATATCAGAAATTGAAGGGCAGTTCCAAAGATTCCCTTTGGTCTTTCGGGTTATTTCAAGACAGCGCCGCTGCGTTTCAGCAGTTTGACGATGTCCTCATTGCGGCGTCCGCTGGCGTACCAGAGGGGACTGTGTCCGGCGGCATCCCCGGCGTTCACATCGGCGCCGTTGGCGATGAGATGCTTGCTGAGCACGCGGTTGCCCAGCTTTACCGCTAGGTGGAGCGGGGTGTCGCCGTTTTCGGTCACATGGTTGATGTCGGCGCCGTGCTGAGTCAGGAATTCAATGACGTCGCGGTCCGTCACCTGGTTGCGCACCACTTGCTCCAGCATCCGGTCGGGGTCGAATTCCGCGCCCCGCTTGACCAGCAGCCGGGCTATCTGGGTGCGGCCCGACATCAGGGCCTCATAGAGGGGGGTATGGTCCCGGGCGTCCCGGGCGTTTATGTCGGCATTATTGTCCAGCAACAGCTTGACCACCACCAGGCGGCCCGCCCTGGCCGCTTCGTGCAGCGGCATGTCGCCGTCGGGGGTGGGCTGGTTGAGGTCGGTGCCCCAGTAGATGTGGCGCTCGATCTGGGCGATGTCCCCCCGCTGCAGGGCCATATAGAGCGAAATGGAGGGCTTGTCCGGTTCGGTGCATGCGCCCAGCAGCAGGATGCCAAAAAGACAGGAGAGGACCAGAAGGGGGCGGTTGGTCATAATTCGGGAATCATGGGGCCGGTTGTTTCACAGTGCCCGTATTGTACATCAGAGGGGAAGAGCGGTTCTTCTCAGCCGTGGGATTCCGGCTGCAGGCGGTCACTGTAGCGTCCGTAGAGCCACTTCATGATGAAGGGCGGCAACAGGGTGGTGAGCGCGATCACCATCACCATGCCCGCGTAGATCTCGTTGCTGAAGATACCGCTTACTCTTCCCAGCTCGGCGAAAATGAGGCCCACTTCGCCGCGGGGTATCATGGCCATGCCGATCATCCAGCGCGCGGCCCAGGGTTCGTTCAGAAGGAGCGCGCCCACGATCTTGCCGGCGACGGCCGCCAGCAACAGGGACAGGGAAAACCCCCAGATAAAGGCCGAGCCCCAATCGATCTCCCGCAGGTTGAGTGAAAGCCCGACGAATACGAAAAATATGGGCGTGAACAATTGGACAATGGGCTGCATCTGATCTTCGATGCGGTGGGCGAAACGCTCGTCAGTGTGCAGGGCGATGCCCAGCGGCAGAAAGAAGCGTCTCGACAGGGCCAGCCCCGCGGCAAAGCCGCCGAGCAGTTCCGGCGCCCCCAGGGCATGCGCCAGCCAGGCGAAGAACAGCACCAGGGAGACAATGGTGGTGGGCAGCAGGCCGGGGATCCTGCTGACGGCGTCGAAGCGCTTGATGACCAGTGAAATCAGCTTGGCGGCGATGGGGGCCAGGATGAAAAACGCACCCACGAACACCAGCACCTTGCCGGCGTTGAGCAGGCTCACGCCGCCGCCGGTGGAGAATTCGTACAGCAGCGCCAGCAGCACCACGCCCAGCACGTCGTCCAATACGGCCGCCCCCAGCACGATCTGCCCCTCGGGGGCCTGCTGGCGTTTGAGGTCGGTCAATACGCGCACGGTGATGCCGATGCTGGTGGCCGTGAGGGTGCCGCCGATAAACAGGGACACCAGCAACGACAGGCCGAACACCCAGTAGCCCAGCGCGAAGCCCAGCGCCAGCGGCAGTATGAACCCCGCCATCGCCACCACGACGGACTTCAGTCCGGTGCGCACCAGGCGTTTGACGTCGGTCCCCAGGCCAACCTCGAACAGCAGCAGGATAATGCCGATCTCCGCCATCAGCCTGATGGCCTCGGCCGGTTCGATCCAGCCCAGCAGGCTGGGCCCCAGAACCACGCCGGCGAACAGCTCGCCGATCACGGAAGGCGCCTGCAGGCGCGTCGCCAGCTCCGCGAACACCCGCGCCGTCAGGAGAATGATCAGCAGGTAAAGGAAGAAGTCATGGGTTTGCATCGAGTGTTCACCCGGGGATCATCGCTTGCTGATCCACCACAGCCAGGCAAAGCCGCCCGCGCCGGCCACCAGCGAGGCGACCAGAACCCCGGTCTTCGCCATCAGCAGGTATTCCGGTTGACTGGCGAACCCCAGCTCGGCGATGAAGATGGCCATGGTGAAGCCGATGCCGGCCAGCAGGGCCACGCCGGCGATCTGGCTGAAACGGGTCTGTGCCGGGAGCTGGCCGAAGCCCAGCCTGAGGGCAAGCCAGCTCGCCCCGGCGATACCGAGGAATTTCCCCAGCACCAGCCCGAGCATCACCCCCAGCGTGACCGGGTGGGCCAGTGTATCGCCCAGACCGGCAAAGCCCATGGGGATGCCGGCGTTGATGAATGCGAATACGGGAATCACCAGGAAGGCCACCGGCAGGTGCATCCCATGCTCCAGCCGCTGCAATGGCGCCCCCACTTTCTGCACGCCGTTTTCAAGCGTCTGCACCACGGCGCGCAGGGCGTCGTTGGTCATGATGCTCGTGCCCGGCTGGTGGCTGGCGTCGAAGCGGGCCATCAGGTCCTTGACGTGCCGGCTGAAGCGGGCCGGGTCATATTTTGGACGCGCGGGAATGGTAAAGGCCGTCAGCACCCCGGCCAGGGTGGCGTGAACGCCGGACTTGAGCAAGGCGGACCACAGCAGCACGCCCAGTAAAAAATAGGGCAGCGGCTGGCGAATGCCCACCCGGTTGAATACGATCAGCACGCTCAAGATCGCGGCCGCCGACAGCAGCGCCTCCCATACCAGTTGATCGGTATAAAAGAGCGCGATCACCACCACCGCGCCCAGGTCGTCCACGATCGCCAGCGCCACCAGAAAGGTGATCAGGGCCTTGGGCACCCGGCCGGCCAGCAGCACCAACGCGCCGATGGCGAAGGCGATGTCGGTGGCCATGGGGATCCCCCAGCCGCGGGCGGCCTCGCCATCTGGATTGATGGCGAAATAAATCAGGGCCGGCAGGACCATGCCGCCCACGGCGGCCACGATGGGCAGCGCGGCCTGGCGCGGGACCGCCAGCTCGCCCACCAGGATCTCGCGCTTGAGCTCCAGCCCCACCAAAAAGAAAAACAGCGCCATCAGGCCGTCATTGACCCAATGCTGCAGCGTCTTTTCAAGCGACCAGCCGCCGACGCTGATGCCCACCGGGGTGTGTATCAAATGCTGATAGAACCCGGACAGGGTGCTGTTGGCCAGCACCAGCGCCAGGATCGCCGTGGCCATCAGCAGCAGGCCGCTGGTGGTCTGGCGGTGAATGAATTCCTCGAAGGGAGTGACTATTTTGTCGAAGGACTTCTCCCAGGGGGCGTGGAAAACGCCTTTGTCCGGAGACTGTCCCGATGCCTTGCCGGGTTTGCTCATATGTCCTTTCCGCCTCTTTTTTGTTCACGCGGCCGTGGTTCGTTTCGGAACAGCCATTCCCGCGCCATTTCGGTGATCGCGGCCACCGCCGGGTGGGAGATCTTGCGTTCCACGGAAATGGCATAGAAGTGGTCGCGCACCTCATCCGTTTGACCAATGGCCGTCACCTCGTACTGTTTTTCCACTTCCTCCGCAATGGGCGTGGGCGCAATGAACACCCCGGCCCCGGCCTTGCCGAAGGCCTTCATCAGGGCGCTGTCGTCGAACTCGCCCATGATCCGGGGGTGAATATGCAGCCTGCCGAACCACTGCATCAGGCGGCTTTGCACCACGGCCGTTTCACCGGGCAGCAGCAATGGCGCACCGCTGAGGTTGTGTGGAAATCCGTCGCCGATCTCATGGGCCAGCCGGGGGGTGGCAAAAAAGGTGATGCCGCAATCACCGAGGGGGTGGCTGAAGCCGCGCACGTTCACGCCGGGCGGAATGGGGCCGTCTGCAATCACCAGGTCGATGCGGTGGACGGCCAGCTCGGCCAGCAGGGATTCGATGGCGCCCTCCCGGCAGACGATGCGCACGGGCTCCGTCAGTTGCAGCGCCGGGGCCAGCAGGCGGTGGGCGATGGATTTCGGCACCACGTCCGCCACGCCCACCTTGAACATCAGCGGCCGCCCATCCGGGAGATTGCGCAGCATTTCCTCCAGCTCCCCCCCCAGCGAGAAAATCTCGTCGGCATAACTCAGCACCAGCCGCCCGGTCTCCGTCAGCTCCAGGTTGCGCCCCACCCGGCTGAACAGGGCGTCGCCGAAGTTCTCTTCCAGCAGGCTGAGTTGTCCGCTGATGGTCTGGGGCGTCAGATTCAGGCGCTCGCTGGCCCGGGCGATGCTGCCCGCCTTCGCCACCGCCCAGAAATAATGAAGGTGCTTGTAATTGATCACCGCGCCGTCTCTGCAATAACTTCGTTAAATACGAACGTTATTTAAATAATAGTCGGTTTTTCCTTGGCTTTAAACCGGCCTGTCTGCTTCCCGCCGCCGGTGAGTCTTTTTGAAAAAAGGGTTGCCACTCTGAAGGCGCTGCGCTATCTTGTGTCTTAGCTCCGCCGCAACCACTAGATATAGTGTTTGCATCAACAGGGAACCCGGTGAGACTCCGGGACTGTCGCGCAGCGGTATTGGGGAACGAAGGCCACGAGTGCGTTTGCACAGGCACTGTCCGTCGGGATGGGAAGCCGTGGCCGTAGGTGAATCATCCATTGGTTCGCGCCCCTGAGTCCGAATACCTGCCGGAGCCGGAATCCCGTAATGGATTCCGTTACCCGGGCCTCGCGTCAAGGCCGAAGGGTGGAGGACGGTGCCTGCCTGCGGCCGCCGCCTGGAATATCTCTTCCGCTCTCCCCTCTCTGTCGCGCCGGTTCCCGGGTCTCATCGGCACACAAGAGCAAAGGGGGAGCCATGCACACAGAGACATCCACCACCACCGGCGGGCAACCGGTGGCCGGCCTGCCGCTTACTGTCATCAAACGGGATGGCCGCCAGGCCCGCTTCGACAGCGGCAAGATCACCTCGGCCATCCTGCGCGCCGGCCTCGCCACGGGTGAATTCAGGGAAGAGGAGGCGCGCCTGCTGACTGCCCAGGTGCTGAAGGTGCTGCGCCACCGCCACGCCGGCACGGCCCCGGAGATCGAGCAGATCCAGGACGTGGTGGAGCAGGTTCTGATCAGCTCCAACCATCACCGCACCGCGCGGGCCTACATCATCTATCGCGACCAGCACGGCAAGCTGCGCCGCGACAGCAAGTCGCTGATCAATGTGGAGGCCTCCATGAACGAATATCTGCAGCGCCTCGACTGGCGGGTCAACGCCAACGCCAACCAGGGCTATTCCCTGGGCGGGCTGATCCTCAACACCGCCGGCAAGGTCACCGCCAACTACTGGCTCAACCACGTCTATCCGGCGGAGGTGGGCCAGGCCCACCGCGAGGGGGACATCCACATCCACGACCTCGACATGCTGGCCGGTTACTGTGCCGGCTGGTCGCTGCGCACCCTGCTGACGGAGGGCTTCAACGGCGTGCCGGGCAAGGTGGAGGCGGCCCCGCCGAAGCGCCTCTCCAGCGCCCTGGGGCAGATGGTCAACTTCCTCGGCGCCCTGCAGAACGAGTGGGCCGGGGCCCAGGCCTTCAGCTCCTTCGATACCTATCTGGCGCCCTATGTGCGGCGCGAGGGGCTGGACTATGAGGCGGTGCGCCAGGGGATACAGGAGTTCATCTACAACCTCAACGTGCCCTCCCGCTGGGGCACCCAGACCCCCTTCACCAACCTTACCTTCGACTGGGTCTGCCCCGAGGATCTGCGCGAGCAGGTGCCGGTGATCGGCGGCGAGGAGATGCCCTTCGGCTACGGCGAGCTGCAGGCGGAGATGGACATGATCAACCGCGCCTACATCGAAGTGATGACGGCGGGGGACGCCAAGGGGCGGGTGTTCACCTTCCCCATCCCCACCTACAACATCACCGAGGACTTCCCCTGGGAGAGCGACAACGCCGAACGGCTGTTCGAGATGACCGCCAAGTATGGGCTGCCCTATTTCCAGAACTTCATCAATTCCGACATGGAGCCGGGGCAGGTGCGCTCCATGTGCTGCCGCCTGCAACTGGACCTGCGGGAGCTGCTGAAACGGGGCAACGGCCTGTTCGGCTCGGCCGAGCAGACCGGCTCCATCGGTGTTGTCACCCTCAACTGCGCACGCCTCGGCTATCTCTTCAAGGGCGACGAGGAGGCCCTGCTGGCGCGCGTCGACCAGCTCATGGACCTGGCCCGCAACAGCCTGGAGATCAAGCGCAAGGTGATCCAGCGCTACATGGACGGCGGCCTGTTCCCCTACACCAGGCGTTACCTGGGCACCCTGCGCAATCACTTCTCCACCATCGGCGTCAACGGCCTCAACGAGATGATCCGCAACTTCAGCGGCGACGCCCACGACATCAGCGACGACTGGGGGCGTGAATTCGCCCTGCGCCTGCTCACCCACGTCCGCG
>DRKS01000102.1 GCA_011051655.1 Sedimenticola sp. | reverse complement strand
TCAATTTGATGTGCGTTTGCAGCTCTGACCGGCGGCGGACGAAGTAATTCCGACGCCTGAGTAAGTCGCGAGTAGCCCGCATTTCCTGAGGATAGACATGGGCCAGGGGGAAATTCCCACCTCGGATCAGCTTGGCAATCTTTTCTGAGTCAATCTTGTCATTTTTTGCCTTTCCGCCATGTATTGCCTTCATATACAATGCATGACCAAGGATAAATGGGATGCCCTCTTCGATACAGAGATCGGCCAGCCAGTACCAGGAAAAGATGCATTCCACGCCCACGACAATATCATCACGATAGGGACCGATTAACTTCAGGAATCGATGAGGCTGAGTAGGGATATTTTCATGCAGACAGATTTCCCCATCGCTGCTCAGAATGCAGATGTACATCATTTTGGTGTGCAGATCGATCCCGCAGTAGTTTTTGTGCGAAGTATTGTAGAATCTCATTTGACCTTCCTCCTGTTTCCTCGGGTTTGATTTAGTGGCTGCTACCACTAATCTAGTTATAGCAGGGGGGAGGTCATAATAAGTATCAATGCCATCCAGTCGGACCCACAAATGCTACGCGATTTTTGTGCGGGTCGCTGCGCTCCCATTCTCGCACAAAAATCGCTCCGCATTTATGGGCCGCTGATGGCTGTCGTTAGCTGTACAAGAGGAATCGAGTCTACTTCAAGTTTGTGGAAAAATGGACGTAATTACATTATAGTTACCTTTTGTTTTGTCCTGTGAAATTGGGAGTGTACTCAGATGACTCAGCTAGTAAGAATTGGGAATTCCCAAGGTATAAGAATTCCTAAGCCATTGATTGAACAGGCCGATTTGGAAGGAAAAGAGCTTAAATTACAATTGGTTAATGGTGGTTTGCTCATAACGCCGAAAAAAGAGGTTAGAGCAGGGTGGAAGGAAGCTATAGAGCAAACGATCATGGCTAAAGGCCAAGAGTCACCAGATGACGAATGGTTGGATATGCCTCTGGACTCAGATGATGAGCTGGAATGGTGATGACAAAAAGATTTGATGTTTGGCTAGTTGATCTTAATCCAACCAAAGGCAGAGAGATTAATAAAGTAAGGCCATGTGTGGTTATTTCTCCCAATGAAATGTCAGTTTTGTCCACCGTGATTATGGCGCCAATGACGACCAAAGATTTTGAGTTTCCTTGCCGTATTTCATGTAAGTTCAAAGGAAAGAAAGGCTTGATATTACTCGACCAAATGCGAGCTGTAGATAAAACGAGGCTAGTCAAAAAGTTAGGGGCTGTGAGCACAAAAACACAAAAGGAACTGTGTTCGTGCTTGCAAGAGATGTTCGAATATTGAATTCAGCTAACAATTGCGTTCAGCCGCCTGCCGTTAGCGGTAAAAGTAATAAAACCTGTGTTGAGTCAAATACTCGGCTTAATATTGGTGGCAAAGTCCAATAAAATCAGGTTATAAAAAGCCCATTAGCCATACGCAATTGCAGAGAAAAGGGGTCAAAGCCGAATGGCACTTGGATAAGAATATTTTTCTCGATAATTCAATAGGTTAAAGATCTGCCGAATACGGCTGAAATTGAACTCATTTTTGCTTACGCACTTAGAAACATTGGTAGATATTCCTTCTAAAAAAGAATGGCAATCTTAAAGCAATGCATATGCTCTTATCCAAGTGCCATTCGGCTTTGACCCCTTAAGTCGCTTAAGTCGCGTTGACCCCTTAAGTCGCGGAAACGACCTTCCTGGTGCATGGCGAGGAAGAAAGCATGCGCAGCTTCGCAAAAAGGCTGACGGATACCCGGGTTGAAATGCCCAGCCTGCACCAGGTCTATCCCCTGGGGGAGGGCTGAGGATCAGTTCATCCGGTGCCGGAACAGCCAGCCCGCCAGGGCCAGGGTTGCCACGGCGATAATGGCCATGGGCCAATACTGGTCAAGCAACAGGCCGTAGGAGTCGCCCTCCAGGAACACGCCCCGCAGGATGACCAGGAAATAGCGCATGGGGTTGAGCCAGGTCAGTTGCTGTACGACCTCGGGCATGTTGGCGATGGGGGTGGCGAAACCGGACAGGATGACCGCCGGCACCAGGAACAGGAAGGCGCCGAGGATGCCCTGCTGCTGGGTCACCGCCAGCGAGGAGATCATCAGCCCGATGCCGACGGCGGACAGCAGGAACAGGAACAGGCCCAGGTAGAGGGCCCCGAGGCTGCCGCGCAACGGCACCTCGAACCAGTAGACCGCCACTATCAGGATGAGGGAGCCCTCTATGAGCCCGATGAGGATGCCCGGTATGGACTTGCCGATGAGGATCTCCACCGGACGCAGGGGCGTGACCAGCAACTGGTCGAAGGTGCCGGCCTCTCGCTCGCGGGCCACGGACAGCCCGGTGACGACGGTGGTCACCACCAGGGTCAGCAGGCCCACGATGCCGGGCACGATAAACCAGCGCGACAGCAGGTTTTCGTTGTACCAGGGGCGTATCTTCAGGGTGGCGGGAGGCCGTTGGGCGCCGTGCTCCCGGGCCCAGCCGATGTTGAAATCCGTGATGATGGCGCGCAGGTAACCCAGCGCCAGCAGGGCGGTATTGGAGTTGCGGCCGTCGATGATGACCTGGGCATGCCCGGACCCGCCGCGGTGCAGATTCGCGCTGAAGCGCGGTCCCAGGTGCAGCACCATCAGGGCCTCGCGGTTGTCGATCAGGGGTGCGATCTGGCTGTCGCGCCCGATGATGCTTACCAGGTGGAAGTGGGGCGACCCGGCGATGCGGGCCACCAGCTCCCGTGACGGGGCGCTGCGGTCCTCGTTGTAGACGGCCAGCGGGATGTCGTTCAGGTCGAAGGTCGCGGCATAGCCGAAGATGAGCAGCTGGGCGATGGGCGGGCCGATGAGGACGAAGCGGCTCTTCTTGTCCCGCAGGATGGCCAGCAGCTCCTTGAGGGCCAGGGCCAGGATGCGCCGCAGTGTATTCATGCATCCAGCCGCTTGTGGAATCTGCGCCGCGCCAGCCCGAGGAAGACCACCATCATCACCGCCAGCGCGGCGCTGTTGCCCAGCATGATGGGCCAGATGTCGCCGGCCAGGAACAGGCTTTGCAGAATGGCCACATAGTAGCGCGCCGGTATGAGATGGGTGATCCACTGGATCGGTTCGGGCATGGAGCCGATGGAGAAGATGAACCCGGACAGGATGAAGGCCGGCAGGAAGGTGACGATGATGGAGACCTGGCCGGCGACGAACTGGTTCTTCGCCACCACGGAGATCAGCAGGCCCATGCCCAGCGCCACCAGCATGAACAGCGCCGAGGTGGCGGTCAGCGCCCAGAAGGAGCCGCGCAGGGGCACGTCGAACTGCCACAGGGCCATGACCACGCTCAGCAGCATGCCGCCCATCCCCAGCAGAAAATAGGGCGCCAGCTTGCCGATCACCAGTTCATCGATGCGGATGGGTGTGACCATCAGGGCCTCCATGGTGCCGCGCTCCCATTCCCGCGCCACCACCATGGAGGTCAGCATGGCGCCAATCAGGGTCATGATGACGGCGATCAGCCCGGGCACCAGGAAGTTGTGACTGCGCACCGCGGCGTTGAACCAGATGCGCGGCTCCAGCACCACCGGCACGCGCGGTGTCAGCCCCCGGCCGCGGGCGTAGTCCGCCAGCCAGGCCTGCCACACCCCCTGGATGTAGCCCCCGGTGATGCGCGCCTGGTTGGCGTCGACGCCGTTGATGATGACGCCGATGGGGGCATCCCCCTGGCCGAGCAGGCGGTTGCTGAAGTTGTTGCGCAGCCAGACGATGCCGAACACCTCGCGCAGGTCGAAGGCCTGCCGGGCCTCCTGGAGGCTCGTGAACAGGCGGGGGGCGAAATACTCGGAATGCCGGAAGGCGCCCACCAGGCTGGCGCTGTTGGCGTCCGGCTGCTCCACCACCATGGCCAGGGGCACCTTGCGCGCATCCAGGGACACGCCGTAGCCGAACAGCAGCAACAGCACCACGGGCATGATGAAGGCGATGGCGATGCTGGAGGGATCGCGCAGGATCTGCAGGCTCTCCTTGCGGATCATGCCGGTCAGGCGCATGCGTCTGGCGGCCGCGGGGTTCATGCCGGCACCGCCCCGGCATCTTTTTCGTGGGCCTCGATCAGGGCGATGAAGGCGTCTTCCATGGTGGGGTCGGGCCGCTCGTCGCTGCGGTAGCGGGCCTTCATGTCCGCCGGGGTGCCCGTGGCCAGCACCTCGCCTTCCGCCATGATCACCAGCCGGTCGCAGTAATTGGCCTCGTCCATGAAATGGGTCGTCACCAGCACCGTGACCCCGGCTTCCGCCAGGGCGTTGATGCGTTGCCAGAATTCACGCCGCGCCAGGGGGTCGACCCCCGAGGTCGGCTCGTCCAGAAACAGGATGTCGGGCTCGTGCAGCAGGGCGGCCGCCATGGCCAGGCGCTGCTTGTAGCCCAGCGGCAGGGTGCCGCTGTTGGCGTTGGCGTATTTCTCCAGCTCGAAGGCCTCGAGCGCCCAGGCGATGCGTTGTTTGCTGCGGCGGCGGTGGAGGTCGTAGGCGCTGGCGAAAAAGCGCAGATTCTGCAGTACGGTGAGGTCGGCATAGAGGGAAAAGCGCTGGGCCATGTAGCCCAGCCGGCCGCGGGCCCTGGCCCTGGCGCGGCGCAGGTCCAGGCCGGCGACGCGCACCTCCCCGGAGGACGCCGGCAGCAGGCCGCAGAGTATGCGGAAGGTGGTGGTCTTGCCCGCCCCATTGGCCCCCAGCAGGCCGAAGATCTCGCCGCGGCGCACCTGAAAGCTCACCCCCTTGACCGCAATGAAGTCGCCGAACCGGCGTTGCAGCCCGTGAACCTCGATGACCGCCCGGTCCGAGGCCGATGCCGTTGGGCCGTGAAAACCGAGCGCCGGCGCCGGTGGCGCCGTACCGGCCCGGCCACCCTTGAGCGCCGCAATGAAGGCATCCTCAAAAATCGGCTCGGCAGGGGCGGCGGTCAGGTCCGGGATGTCCGGCAGCCGCGCCGGCAGGCCGGCCCCGGTGGTCACCACGCGCACCTGCTCGCCCTCGATGGTGGCGTCGATGATGCCGGGCACGCCGGCCAGTTCCGCCTGCAAGCGGCGCTTGCCCACCGATGGCGCGCCGATGTGAAAACTGCGGCCCCGCATCGGCTCGCTGAAGTCCGCGGGCGGGCCCTGTCCCAGGCGCCGGCCCTCGTGCATCAGAATGACCTCGTCGCAGCGCCCGGCCTCGTCCAGGTAGGCCGTGCTCAGCAGCACGGTCATGCCCTCGTCTTCGACCTGGCGGTAGACGATGGCCCAGAGTTCGCGCCGGGATACGGGATCGACGCCGACGGTCGGTTCATCCAGCAGCAGCAGCCGCGGCGGCCGCACCAGGGCGCAGGCCAGTCCCAGTTTCTGCTTCATGCCGCCGGACAGGCGCCCGGCCAGGCGGCGGGTGAAAGGCGCCAGGCCGGTCATGTGCATGAGTTGCTGATAGCGGGCCGGGCGGTCCGCCCTGGCCACCCCCTGGAGGTCGGCGTACAGGTCCAGGTTTTCCTGCACGCTCAGGTCTTCGTACAGGCCGAAGCGCTGGGGCATGTAGCCGATGGAGGACTGCACCCGGAGCGGCTCTTGGACCACATCCATCCCCAGGGCATGGATGCTGCCGCTGTCCGGCGTCAGCAGGCCGGCCGCCAGGCGCATCAGGGTGGTCTTGCCGGCCCCGTCGGGGCCGATCAGGCCGGTCACCCGGGTGGGCCGGATGTCGATGTCCACCTGTTCCAGGGCAGGAGCCTTTGCGTCGCCGAAGGTCTTGCTGACACCCCTGAAGACGAGGGCCGCCCCATTGTCCACTTCAGCGGTTCTCCGGGTCTGTGCAGCGGGGGGTCGTATGCCCGGGCGCCGGGCGGGGCTGATCCAGCGGGATGGTCACCGTGGCCGGCATGCCCAGGCGCAGTTCGTTGCCCGGGTTGCAGGCATGGATGCGCACCTGGTAGACCAGCCGGGTGCGCAGTTCCGGCGTTTCCACGTTCTTGGGGGTGAACTCGGCGGTGGGGGAGATGAAGCCGATCCAGCCCGCGTAGGTCTTGCCGGGGTAGCTGTCGGTGGATATTCCGGCGCGCATGCCGGGGGCCAGTTTGCCCAGCGCGGTTTCGGGGGCGTAGGCGCGCACCCAGACGGGATTGGTCAGGGCCAGGGTGAAGACCGGCGTCTGGGGTGTTGCCATGTCGCCGGGCTCCAGGATGCGGTTGCGGATGACGCCGTCGGTGGGGGCGTGCAGTTCCGCGTCTTTCAGCATCTCGGCGGCCAGGGTCCGTTGGGCCTCATAGGCCTTGAGCATGGCCCTGGCCTCCTCGATGTCCTCGGTGCGCGGCCCCTCGATGACCAGCGCCAGGGTCTCTTGCGCCACTTTCAGATCGGCGCGGGCGGTGTCCAGCGCCGCGGTGGCGTCGTCCAGGGCCTGTCTGGAGGCGGCCTCCTTGCGGTGAAGCTCCAGGGTGCGCTTGTAGATTGCCCGGGCGTCGCGCACCCTGGCCTTGGCGGCGGCCACATTGGCCCGCGCCTGGCGGATCTCTTCCGGCCGGCTGCCGGCCTCCAGCCGCGCCACCACGGCCTTCTGGGCGGCGGCCTTCGCCGCGGCGGCCTCGTACCGGGCCTGCAGGCGGCCCTTGTGCAGCGTCGCCAGCAGTTGTCCCTCCCGTACATAGTCGCCCTCCTGGGCCAGCACCCGGTCGATGTGCTCGCTGGCGTTGAAGGCCAGGTCCACTTCACGGATATCGACGTTGCCGTACAGCATCAGCCGGGTCTCGTCTTCGGTGTCCCGGTGATGGAAGTAGCGCCAGCCGCCGCCCGCCAGGGCAAGCGCCAGCCCGAGCAAAAGCAGGCGGATCATTTTTTGTCTGTTCATTGTCCCTGGTGAGTCCTTTGCCGCCGCCGGGGGGCGGGCTTCATGGTTGCCGGTGCCGGTGGGGTTGAATTCGAAATCCCTGTCTCCTGCCCGGCATGGTCATGTGTTTGCCCGTTCATTGCCGCCGCTTTCGCTTTGGCGGATTACCTGTTCGACCTCGTCTCCGCTGATGGCCTCCTTTTCCTGCAGCCGCGCCGCCAGCGCCTCCAGTTGGGGCCGCCGCGCGTTCAGGATCTCCCGGGCCCGCTGGTGGCCTTCCTCCACCAGGGCCTTGACCTCGGCGTCGATCCGGCGGGCGGTCTCTTCGCTGTAGTTGCGTTCCTCCTGGCGGATGCCGAGATAGGCCAGTTGCTGGTGCTTGCCGAAGGTGAGGGGGCCCAGGGCCTCGCTCATGCCCAGCCGGGTGACCATGGAGTGGGCGATTTCGGTGGCCCGCTCCAGGTCGTTGGAGGCCCCGCTCGACACATCCCCGTAGATGATCTCTTCCGCCACCCGGCCGCCCAGGAGGATGGCGATCTGGTCCTTGAGTTCGCTGACGGTGGAGAGAAACTTCTCCTTCACCGGCAGTTGCAGGGTATAGCCCAGGGCCGCCACGCCCCGGGGGATGATGGAGACCTTGTGCACCGGCTCGCCGGTGGGCACCGTCACCGCCACCAGGGCGTGGCCGGACTCATGGTAGGCCACCCGTTCCTTTTCCCCGGTGTCGAGCACCCGGTGCTTCTTCTCCGGGCCGGCGATGACCCGGTCGATGGCGGCCTCGAAGTCGGCCATGGTGACGGCCTCGTGGTTCAGCCGCACGGCGTGGATGGCCGCCTCGTTGGCAATGTTGGCGAGGTCCGCCCCAGCGAAGCCCGGCGTGCGCTGGGCCACCACCTGCAGGTCCACGTCGCCGGCCAGCTTCATGTCCCTGGTGTGGACCCTGAGGATGGCCGCGCGGGCCTCCAGGTCGGGCTTGTCCACCACGATCTGGCGGTCGAAGCGGCCGGCGCGCATCAATGCCTTGTCCAGGATCTCCGGCCGGTTGGTGGCCGCCATGACCACCACGCCCGCGGAGGAGTCGAAGCCGTCCATTTCGGTCAGAAGCTGGTTGAGGGTCTGCTCACGCTCGTCGTGGCCGCCCATGGCCGGGCCCATGCCCCGGGCGCCGCCGATGGCGTCCAGCTCGTCGATGAAGATGATGCAGGGGGCCTTCTGCCGCGCCTGCTCGAACAGCTCGCGCACCCGCGCCGCCCCCACGCCGACGAACATTTCGATGAACTCTGAACCGCTGATGCTGAAGAAGGGGACCCCGGCCTCGCCGGCCACGGCCCGGGCCAGCAGGGTCTTGCCGGTGCCGGGGGGGCCCATCAGCAGCACGCCTTTGGGCATGCGGCCGCCGAGGCGCCGGATGCGCGTCGGATCCTTGAGAAAGGCGATGGTCTCGGCCAGTTCCTGCTTGGCCTCTTCCGCGCCGGCCACGTCATCGAAGGTGACCTTGACGCTGTCCTCCGGGTGGATGCGCACCTTGTTGCCGATGTTGAGGACGCCGCGCCCCATGCCGCCCATGCGCTTGGCCATCCAGCCCCAGAACAGGAACAGCAGGCCGAAGGGCAGCACCCAGTTGAAGAAGAAGTTGCTGAGCCAGTTGCCGCCCTGGCGCACGCTGTAGCTGACGCCGTGCTGCTCGAGGTCCCTGGCCAGATCGTTGTTCCAGAGGGGGACGGTGATGAAGCGTTTGGGCAGCTTGGTGACCGGATCCTTCTCGGTCAGGGTGCCCATGATGATCTTGTCGGTGATGACAGCCTCGGCCACCTCGCCTTTTTCGACCCGCTGCAGGAATTCGCTGTAGGGGATCTCCTCCTGGCGCACTTCCCGGTAGCCCTGCCAGGTGTAGAAGGATACCAGGATGAAGATGACATAGAGCCAGAGGGTGAAATCGGGGCGTTGCCAGAACTTCTTGCTTCCGGCCGGTTTGTTGATTTCGATGTCCGGTTTGTTCTTGCTGCTGAGGTCAAAGCGGGTCTTCTTCATGATGAATCCACCATTTTGGATTGATGGGGCATCCGGGGGAGGCGCAATGCCAAGGCCGATGTCCGGATAATGGTGCTTCGGCCGGCGACATTCAACCCGGGCCTGCATCCATGCCTTTTGGCGTCAGCGCCCGGCCGGTCCTTCGCCGAGGCTGGCGGCGCTGAGCAGGATCACTTCGATTTCCTCGATGATCTCCTCCTGGCGCAGGGCGTTGCAGCGCTGGGCCAGCTCCGCCGATTCGTCGTCGAGGTGCCGCACCGCCCCTTCCAGATGGGCCACCCGGTGGCGGTTCTCCACCATGAGGGAGGTATACAGCATTTGGTGCAGGGCGGCGAACAGGTAGTGGTCCGCCAGCCCGGCCAGGAGTTCCCGGGGGGGGAGGTTCAGGAGCGGCGGATGGGGGAAGCGGGGCGGCCGGCCCGGGAGAAACCGAAAGGGGGGCAACAGCCTTTGCATGACAATGCCGTCTTCGCTGCCGTGGTAGAGGCAGAAGACGGCGGGCACGCCACGGGCGTCCTGCAGGGCGGTGATTTCGGCTGTCACCCGGTTGAGCAGGGATGTCACTTCCTCCACCACGCTGGCGCCGCCGACGGCGGCCGCCAGGCGGGCGTCCCCTTCCAGCAGGGCATGCAGCCTGGCGCCCACGGCGATCAGCATCGGCGGGGGGGATGCCGGCAGGGCGTCCAGTTGTCTCAGCAGGGCGTGGTTGAAGTCGCCGCAGAAGCCGCGCTCGGTTCCGATCAGGAGACAGACCGGGGCCGCCTCTTTCACCTCGGGCAGGATTTCGGGATGGCAGCCGAGCAGATCCGCCGCCGCTTCCTCGATGCTCCGGACCACGGCGTTCTGGGCGTCGAGAAAGCGGGCCAGCTTGCGGGTTTCCATGTAGGCCAGGGTTTTCATGGAATTCATGATGTCCCGGATCTCGCCCAGGCTGTGGCGGTGGCGCTCCAGGTTGCGCCGGCGGCTCATGCCGGCGGGCCCCCGGCGGGGCGGGACAGCCAGCCGGCCACCGCGGCGCTCCATTCCTCCCGGGGGCTGTCGAGGCTGAGGCCGGTGCGCCGGGCCGGTTCCTCGATGGCCCTGAGCAGGGGGGCGACGGCTTCGGGGTCTGTGTCCTCGAACAGGCCGTCGTTGAACGCCACCAGCCACGCCATCTGGGATGTCACCGGCAGGGGTGAGAGGCGGTCCTGTTTCAGGATCTCCCGCAGCAGGCGGCCGCGCCGGATGGCCGCCTCCATGGAGGCCTCGAGCCGGGCGCCGAAGCGGGTGAAGACCTCCAGCTCCAGGAACTGGAGATAGTCGAGCTTCATGCGGCCGGCCTCCTCCTTGATGCGGGGGTGCTGGGCCTGGCCGCCGATGCGCGAGACCGAGCGGGCGATGTCGATGGCGGGGCGGAAACCGCCGGCGAACAGGTTGTGATCCAGGTAGATCTGTCCGTCGGTGATGGAGATCAGGTTGGTGGGGATGTAGCTGGCGATTTCGCCGAGCTGGGTCTCGACAATGGGCAGCGCCGTCATGCTGCCGCCGCCGTGGGCGGCGTTCAGGCAGGTGGCCCGCTCCAGCAGCCGGGCGTGAACGGAGAAGATGTCGCCGGGATAGGCCTCCCGTCCCGGCGGCCGGCGCAGCAGCAGGGACAGCTCGCGGTAGGTCTTGGCGTGGGTGGACAGATCGTCGTAGACCACCAGGACATCCCGCCCCTGCCGCATCCAGAACTCGGCGGCGGCGCAGCCGGCGAAGGGGGCCAGATGCTGCAGGCCGGGCAGGCTGCTCGCCTCCGCCACCACCAGGGTGCTGTACTCCAGGGCGCCATGCTCGCGCAGGGTCTCGATGGTGTTGACCACGGTGGAGCGCTTCTGGCCGATCAGCACATAGATGCAGCGGATGTCCCGGCCGCGCTGGTTGATCACGGTGTCGAGGGCGACAGAGCTGCGTCCCAGGCCCTCGTCGCCGATGAGCAGCTGGCGCTGTCCCTTGCCGATGGGGATCATGGTGTCGATGATCCTGATGCCGGTGTACAGGGGCTCGTGCACGAAATCCCGCGCCACGATGGGGGGCGAGGACGACTCCAGCGCCTGCCAGCGGGTATGGGCCGGCGGCGGTCCGCCGTCCAGGGGCGTCCCCAGGGGGTCGATGATGCGCCCGAGCAGGGCGTCGCCCACCGGCATGCTCAGGGTCCGGCCGGTGCGCTGGACGGCGGCGCCGGCGGTCAATGCCTCGGTATCGTGCAGCAGCACCGCGCCGATCAGCCTCTCCGTCAGATCGAACACCATGGCCCGGCTGCCGTCTTCAAAGGCCAGGATGTCGTCCATGGCGGCGGAGGGCAGGCCGGTGATCCAGGCGATGCCGTCACCGACTGAAACCACGCTGCCCCGTTCGCTGATGCGCAGCCCCGGCCGGTAGCGCTCCAGCCATCGGGCCTGGCGCTCGAGCATGCCGGCCGCCATGAGGGGGGTCTCAGTCGGCATGGGCCAGTTGCGTGAATCCCTTCAGTTCGTCCCGGAGATTTGCCCCCAGCACCCAGGCGCCGATGGTGATGCGCACGCCGGCCAGCAGCGTGCTGTCCTGCTCGAACCGCAGCGGCATGTCCGGGCCGGCGACGGTTGCCAGCGCCTGCCCGAGGCGCTGGCGTTGAGGGTCCGCAAGGGCGAAGGCGCTGGTCACCACGGCGGCCTCGGCGGCCTTCCCATGGCTGTTGCGCAGGGCCGCGATGCGTTCGGGCGGCAGTTGGGTCAGTCCGGTGATGGCCAGCTCCACCAGGCGGGCCTCCATGTCCGGTCCGGATGCCTGCTCCAGCAGGCGGGTTGCGAAGCGGGCGCCTTGCACGAGGGCGGTCTCTTCGATCTTGCGCATGGCGTCGGCCTGGCGGCGCGCCTCGGCCACCCGGGCCTTCTCCCGTTCCTGCTCCAGGACGGTTTGCAACTCCGCCATCTTGCGTGCGCGTTCGGCCTCGAGTTCCCGGCCCAGCGCTTCCCGCGCCTGCTGGCGCTCCCGGTCCCAGTCGGCGAGCCGGCCTTGGTACTGTTCCTGCAATCTCTCGGCGTCCGCCTGGAGGGCCTTGGCGTCGGCCAGGGTTTTTTCGATCCCGGCCCGTCTGCGGGCGATCACGTCCAGCACCGGCTTGTACAGAAAGCGCTTGAGGATCCACACCAGGACCAGGAAATTGATGATCTCCAGCACGAAGGTGGACCAGCTCAGTTCCACGGCGGGGTGCTCCATGTGGTCGGGGAAGTCATGGTCGTCACGGGCCTATTTCAGAAGATATTCGAGCAACGGGTTGCGAAACAGCACGATGAGCACAATGACCAGGACATAGATGGCCAGCGACTCGATCATGGCCAGGCCGATGAACAGGGTGCGCATAATGGCGCGCTCCGCTTCCGGTTGCCGGGCCAGGGCGTCCAGGGCCCGGCTGATGGCCCAGCCCATGGCGATGGCGGGCAGCATGATGCCGAGTGAAATGCCGAGAACCGCGGCGACGGTGGATGCCAGGGTGAAGGTGGACAGGTCGGGCATGGGCTACTCCTTTTTTTGTTGCCGGAATTGCTGTGATTGTATGCCGCCGGCGACGTAGATGAGCGCCAGCATGCCGAAGATGTAGGCCTGTACCAGGGCCTCCACGATATGCAGCATCAGGATCGGCACGGGCGCCAGGAAACCGGCCACCAGCAGGATCAGCAGGGCCGCCATCTCCAGGCTCATCATATTGCCGAACAGCCGTACCGCCAACGCGATGGTGCGGGTGATTTCGCTGATGAGATGAAACGGCAGCAGGATGGGGCTCGGCCTCAGGTAATGGCGCAGGTAGTTCTTCAGGCCCTGGATGCGGATGCCGAACCAGTGGGTCGAAAGGAATACCAGGAAGGCGAGGGCGGCCGTTGCGGACAGGTCCCGTGTGGGGGCGTGCGCCCCCGGGATCAGGCCGCTGAGATTGGCGATGACCAGGAATATCCAAAGGCTGCCGATAAAGGGCATGATGTGCCGGACGTGGCGGGGGGCAACCGCCGCAACGGCGTCCTCGATAGCGGAGACGATGCCTTCCACCGCTGTCTGCACGGGTCCGGGATCGATGCGCAGCCGGCGCGACACCAGCCAGGCGAGCAGCCAGATCAGGCCCATGATCGCCCAGGTGGTCACTATGGTGTTGGTGATGGCGACAGGCCCCAGTTCGATCAGGGGTTCGATGCGCAGATTTCCCTCGGCCACGGGGTTATTCCTCTATGAACAGGTAAACGTTCAGCGCGCCCACGAACACGCCCACCAGAATCAGGCTTACCGTCCAGCGGACGGAGTAGCCCTCCACCAGGCTGTCCAGCCATTGTCCCAGATAGGCCCCGCCGATCACGGGCAGCACGAACAGCAGGCCGAGGGTGCCGATGTAGACCGTCTGGCCGATCAGGGTGGGCCGCTCGCGCTCGGCCTTTTTCATGCGCCGCACCTGGCGCTCCAACTGCTTTCTCAGATCATCCGGCTGCGGCATGGCCGTCAACCCGCACCCTTGCGGCCTATTTCCCACAGGCGTTTGAGGACCTCTTCTTCCATGTGATGCAGGCTTTCTTTCATGGCGTGCAGCTGCTCCTCCTCGGCGAGCAATTGTTGCCGCAGGGCCTGGCTGATGCGCATATAGTCATCATCCAGCAGGTAACGGCGCGTGCTCAGGGTCAGCACATCATTGTAAAAATACAGCACCGCGCCGGGCAGGGCCAGGTACCGCCAGGCATCCCCGCCGGTGCGGAACCGGGCCAATCCGGTGACGAGTGTCGTCATCATGCGTGCGTGTCCGGCGAGGATCCCGAAGCTGCCCGATGCGTCCTCGCCGACGAAGGAGGTCACATCCCCTATTTCCTCCGAGCGGGTTGCGTCCTGCAGCCGCAGGATGAAGGTCTTCACGGCGCCGGCTCCATCATGGTGCCGCGCATGTAACAGTGGTCTTCCGTAACCTCGTCATAGAGTCCCGACAAAAAGGCATCGCAGTCGGTAAGGGTGCTCTCCAGCGGCACCGAAACGCCCTCGATGCCGGTGTGTGAGGCCGTGGTCCAAAACGGCTGGGTGAGATAGCGTTGCAGCTTGCGCGCGCGCATGACGATTTTGCGGTCCTTGGCGGACAGCTCCTCCACCCCCAGCATGGTAATGATGTCCTCCAGCTCATGATAGCGCGCCAGGTGTTCGCGCACCCCTTCTGCGATGCTGTAATGGCGTGGACCCAGGGTATGGCGATCCATCAACTTGCTGCCCGACTGCAGGGGATCCACCGCCGGATAGATACCCTTGCTCGCCTGGGCGCGGGACAGGATCACGGTGGTGTCCAGGTGACTCAGGATAGTGCTGACCGCGGGGTCGGTCATGTCGTCGGCCGGGACATAGACCGCCTGCACCGATGTAATGGCCCCGAGCCGGGTGGACAGAATGCGGTCCTGCATCTCCGCGACCTCGGTGGTGAGGGTGGGCTGGTAACCGACAGTGGCCGGCATGCGTCCCAGCAGGCTGGAGACTTCACTGCCCGCCTGTACGAAACGGAAGATGTTGTCCATGACGAACAGCACCTCTTTTTGCAGTGAATCCCGCAGGTACTCGGCATAGGTCAGCGCCGAAAGCCCGATCCGGAAGCGCACCCCCGGCGATTCATCCATCTGGCCGAATACCATCAATGTCTGCGGCAACACACCGGCCTTGCTTATCTCATGCCACAGCTCGTGCCCTTCCCGGATGCGTTCCCCCACGCCGGCGAACACCGATACACCCTTGTGAATCGTGGCGACGGCGTGCATGAATTCCATGATCAGCACCGTCTTGCCCACTCCCGCGCCGCCGAACAGCCCGGTCTTGCCTCCCTTGACGAAGGGGCAAAGCAGATCGATGACCTTGATGCCGGTCTCCAGGGTGTGCCCGGCCCCCACGGCCTCCTCCAGGGGGAGGGGGCGGCTGTGGATGTTGCGGTATTCCCGGGGCGGCAATGGGGGGGCGCCATCCAGCGGTTCGCCGAAAATGTTCAACAGCCGCCCCAGGCAGTCGGGCGTCACCGGGATGTGGAGGGGTGCTCCGGTGTCATACACGGCCATGCCCCGGTACAGGCCGGTGCTCTGGTGCAGGGTGATGGCGCGCACATGGTGCTCATCGAGATGCTGGTGGACCTCGAACAGGCAGGTCTCGTGGTTGAGGCGGGTGCGCAAGGCCTGGCGCAGCGGCGGCAGGGTATCGCAGGCGATGACCACCACCGGGCCATGGACTTCCGTAATCACCCCGATTGGCGTTTTAGAACTGTCCGCAATGGTCGGTGCTTCGGGCATATGCAACAGTATACGCGCCCAAATGGTAATTACCATTGGGTTTTCATGGTATCGGTTTTAACGGGACAACCCTGCTTTTGACATGGATTGGTGATTGATGTCAGTCAAATAAATCTGTTTGCGATTGGCCGATGATGCAGGGAAGATCTTCCCTGGAGCGATACGAAAAGGAAGGAGAGCGGATTGAAGGGCCTGCCCCTCCTGTGCTGTATTTTTTTATAGATCCGGATTTTCCGTCTTTACCCTGTGGGAATGCCCCTTGATCCCTGGAATGGATCAACCAGGCCTCCCTATTGCCAGAAGGGTCATGCTGCCATGAAGACCAAGTCTTTTGCACCATCAACCGTATTCGCCGTTCTCGCCGTCTTTCTTTTTGTGCTCTCCGGTCCAATGGGCGCGCAGGCCCGGGAGAGTGCTTTTCGCCAGCAATTCACTGAAGCGAAGCAGCAAAACAACTTCGCGGGGATGAAGTTCCTGGTAAAGGAAAACGGGGCCATTATCCCCGCCGAGATCGAACGGATCATGGCCGAGGCCAACGCCGGGGGGGTGAGCGCCGGTGAGAGAATATACCTTCTGGGGCTGGCCTATCAGCTTGCCAAGATGCATACGGAGTGGAATGGCGCAGACGACAAGAGAATGCTGGAACTCGAGGCCATGCTTGGTCAATACCGCCGGGAAGCGGCCGCCAGGCAGGCCATTCGCGACCGGATAAAGGAAGTTGAGATCGTGCCCGGGAACTTTGTCATGAATGCGCATGCGAAGGAGATGGAAAACGCGGGGCTGAAGCCGGTTATATATCCACACTGGGTGCACAGGTCTTTTTTCAGGTGCAAGGTGTGCCATGAAAGCCTGGTGATCATGAGACGCGGGGCCAACGGGCTTTCCCATGAAAAAATTGATGCGGGCGAACTGTGCGGCGCCTGTCATAATGGGGAAATATCCTTCGATACCACTGCTGAAGCGAACTGCCCGAGATGCCATCTCTTTGGCTCCCCCCGCGCCCATGGGCTGGTCGATCTGAGTTATTATGATGAGGCAAAATTTACCGAAACGGCCACGAGGCTTGGTGGCAAGTGGCATGGTGACAGGCTGGTTGATGGCAGGTTTCCGCTCAGCAAGCTCGGTTTCATAAACTGGGTGAAACTGGATGAGCTTGGCGCCTTCGAACCACTCTCTTCCCTTGGCGGGGGCTCAACCACCGAAGGCATCAGAGATACGAAAATACTCTTTCTCATGCCCAAAAAATACGCCTCCATGCTGGATAATGTACTCTGGAGCCACAAGATCCATACCACTTGGATTAACTGCTCCATTTGCCATGAGAGCGCCGGGCAGAGGGAAAGGATATTCGAGAAAAAGGCCGGCGCCACAAGGGTCAGCATGATAGAGATCAAGGAAGGCAAGAGCTGTGGCACCTGCCATGACCGGGTCTCCTTCCATGTCTCCGATTGCAAACGGTGTCACAACCACAAGGGTGTGGAGGCGGATGAGAAGACGATCGTGCGTGAGTCCATCGAGGCGCCGTCCACCGACGTGGCCCCTGCCGGCGAAACAAGGCCCAAGACACCGGGGATTTTCAAATCATCCTACTGAATCAAGGCGTTTTTCTTCGCCGGGCAAAACCCAGCAGGACTGCGGCCGATCCAAACAGGAGTATCGCCGGCGGCAGCGGGATGGGGGAGGCTGGTTGTTTAATCCATGTGCCGGGGGCGGCATTCGCATATCCCCAATCGTACCAGCCCCGGCCCGTTCCGTCCGACCCATAAATAAGCGCGGTATCGTTCTGATACATGCCCATCCCCATTTGGTCATAGCTGCTGGTATGTATGGAGCCGGACGTGCTGGTGAGGGGGGAGGCCGCCGGTGAAACAATGGCGACCGACATGTCCCAACTGGTGATTTCTCCGTTCGGGCCGGTACTGAGATAAAAACTGGACAGGGCATCCGGCCGGGCCGAGCTTATGGTCTGTATCCCGTCCGAAAAGGAATATGCAATGATCAAATCCTTTGCATCACCGTATGGCCTGTCTGGCTGCAGGGGATCGATGGTGGTGACCGAGGCATCCACGCGCATGCCGGCCGTGTATGTGTACGGGACCTCGGGGGCATCCCAAAAAACATTGAAGTAATTTCCGGTGTAAAGGTAAACCGTGTCCGCCCCGGCCTGACCGCCGATGCCCAATGCGAGCAGGCAGGCGCTGATGGTTGTTAATGGATTTTTCTGCATCACGACTTACGCCTTTTTTATTGCAGGCCGGCATTCTAAACCATTTTTATGAGCCGATTGTCGTCCCGATGCATGATGACGCAAAAAAGTTACAAAATACCGGTAAAAACGGGCAAAAAAGGCCTTGTGCAAGAAATTTTACAGCACGGTTTGCGGGGTATTTATCACCCAGTCCGCGAATGCCGGCACGCCTTCGCCGGTCATGGCCGAGACCTCGAAGACCGGCAGGGAGGCGTCGATCTGTGCGATGTTCCGGCGGCATGCCGGGAGATCGAATTCGAGGTATGGGAGCAGGTCGGTCTTGGTCAGCACGACGGCCCGGGCCTCACGGAACAGCAGGGGGTATTTCAGCGGCTTGTCTTCTCCCTCGGTGATGCTCAGCACGGCGATCTTCGCCTTTTCCCCGATATCGAATTCGGCGGGACAGACCATGTTGCCGACGTTCTCCACGAACACCAGATCGAGATCCCGCAGGGGGAAATCCGTCAGCGCCTGATTGACCAGCCTGGCCTCCAGATGACAGGCGCCGCCGCTCAGCAACTGGCTGACCGGCACGCCGAGCCGGTCCAGCCGTTCGGCGTCGCGGGTGGTTTCGATATCGCCCTCCAGGACGGCGAACCGGGCCTGCTTCGATAAATGAGGCGTCATGGCCTCGAGCAGGGAGGTCTTGCCCGCGCCGGGGGAGCCGATGAGATTCAGCATGACCACGTCCTGGTCCGACAGCAGGGTCCGCGTCGCGCCGGCCCATTTTTCGTTGGCGCCCATCAGGTCCTTATAAACCCTGATCTCTCTCGTGCTCATGGTCTTCCACCTCCAGTCGGTCCAGATAGAGTTCGCGCCCCTGCATCAGGTCGATCGCCAAGGCCCCGCAGGCCGCGCATTGAAAAAACGGCGGGACGATTTCGCCCTCCCAGCCGCACTCCCGGCAACGCCCGGTCACTGGTTTTATGACCAGGTCGAGTTTCGAGCCGGCCGCCGGGGTGTCCCGGCTCAGGATCCCGTAGGCCGTCGCCAGGTATTCCGGGATGATCTGGTGCATGCCGCCTGCCACAACGCGGACGGCTTTCAATCGTTTGGGCGCCGGATCCAGCGCCCGGTATTCCTCAAGGGCCGCCGCCAGGATGTCGCGGCAAATCGAAAACTCGTGCATTTTTAAACGAATTCTTCCGCCAGGATTTCCAGGTATTGGTCCAGGCGGGACTGGAGGCGGGGCGAGAGTTCCAGGCCGGGGGCCAGCGAGGCCGGCTCCACCCCGAAGATCACGATCTCGCCGGGGCACTCGCCGAGGCGCCGGGCCAGCTCCAGGGTCTGCAGCAGATCTCCTTCGTGCAGCGAGAGCCCGGTCCGCACCTTTTGCGAGACGACTTCCTCCGGGGTGAACCGGCGCATGGTGCCGGGCTCGCTGCCCATCAGGGCGCAATCCACGAAGACCGCCTTTTGCTGTCCGCGGATGGCGTGCAGCACCCCCAGCCCGGCGGTGCCCAGGTCCAGCACGTCCACTCCAGGCGGCGCCAGCCGCCTCGACTCCATTTCGGCCGCCAGGCGCACGCCGATGCCCTCGTCCGACATCAGCGGGTTGCCGAGGCCCACCAACACCACCTAAACGAACTCCACGTTCAGGAAATGGGTGGAGCAGGAAATGCACGGGTCATAGGCGCGGACCAGCATTTCCATCAGCCGCCGGATCTCATCGCGCTCCCTGTCGATGATCTGCGGGACAAGGGCCTCCAGGTCCTGCTGGATATTGGCGTGGTTCTGATTGGTGGGGATGCACATGTTGGCGCTCAGGCAGTTGCCTTTGGCGTCCAGTTCATACTTGTGGAACAGGACGCCCCGCGGCGCCTCCACCGCGCCCACGCCGACGCCTGCCCTGGGCGCGACCTTTGGCGTCTCGGGCCTTATCCCTGCACTCAGCAGCTCGTCGATGAGCTGGAGGGAGCGTTCGACCACGTGCACGCTCTCCACCACCTGGGCCAGGTTGTTCAGGTAGGGATTGCAGCAGCCCTGCCTCAACCCCAGCGCCTCGGCGGTGGCCTTGGCCAGGGGCTGCAGCCAGGTCCCGTTGAGATTGAAACGCGCCAGGGCGCCCACCATGTAGGATTCACGATGCCAGCGGGTCCACTTGGCCGTCGACTGGGGCGTGACATACTCGTTGACCACGCGCTCAAATTCCCTTACCGGAACCTTCTCACCGGTATCGCTGCTGCCGATATCGCCATGGTAGTAGGGGTAGGTCGGCTCCTTCATCAGCGCGACGTATTCCGTATCCCTCTCGAATGCGGGAAACGCCCCCGCCAGGCCGGCCACCGCCTCGGCAAGCACCTGCAGCCGCGGCAGCGTCGCCTCCAGCTCATGCTTCAATGCCCGCAGGTCCGCCGCTGTCGGCAGCATGGCGAAGCCCCCGGGGATCAGACGCACCGGATGGGTCTTGCGGCCGGCCAGTTTTTCCATGATCAGATTGCCGGCGCGGTGGATGGCGATGACCGTCCTGACCAGGTCGGGGTGGCTGGCGGCCAGGGGTATGACCGATTTCCGGCCCAGCAGGTCGGGTGCTGCCAGGTAACCCACATGGAGGCTGTGGCTCTCCAGCTGCTCGCCATAGTGGGCCAGGATGCGAAGCCTGATCGTCTGCTCCGAGACCTCGACCCCCAGCGCATCCTCCAGGGCCTTAAGGGCCGCCAGTGAATGGGTCACCGAGCAGATGCCGCAGATCCGGCTGACGATGGTTTGAATATCCTGGAAGCTGCACCCTCGCACCATGGCTTCGAAAAAGCGCGGCGCCTCGGGTACCTGCCACTCGGTCTTTTCAATAACCCCGTCCCTTGCCCGGACCAGGATGTTGCCATGGCCCTCCACGCGGGTGATGTGACGGACGTCGATGTCGATCTTTTTGGACGGCATTACTCACCCGGTTCCCGTGGCGTGTTAAAGAGGATGATCTTCTCCCGCAGCTCGTCGGCTGTCCTGCCGTACTGCTCCATCACCTTCTCAGCGGCCTCCACATTGGCGTCATCCAGCAGCCCCCGGCAGCCGAAACACCAAAAGCCGTTGGAGGGACACCAGGCATTGCAGCCGGCCCGGGTCAGTGGGCCCAGGCAGATCTCACCATAGTCATAGCGGCAGGGATTTTCGCCTTTCTTGCACTCCACGCACAGGGGATAGTCGGGGGTGGCGGGCGCGCTCCCCGCCAGCAGTGCGCGGATGACCCGGCTCAGCTCTTGCGCGTTGATGGGGCAGCCTTCCACCTTGTAGTCGACCTTGACGATTTCATCGATTGCCCGGGTTGGCATGGTCGCCAGGTGAGGCATTGCGGCGGCGTCCCCATAGACTATCTTTTGCACCTCGGCCATGGGGAAGTGGTTTTTGAGCCGGTTGACGCCACCCAGGGTGGCGCAGGCGCCGATGGCGATCAGCACCTTCGCCCGCTCACGAATGGCCCTCAGACGGTCGGCGTCCTGCTCGCGGGTGATGGAGCCTTCCACAATGGCGATGTCGTAATCCTCACTCCGGTCCGACATGGCCTCACGCCACTCCACCGGATCGATGACGCTCAGCAGCTCCAGCAGTTCCTCCTCCATGTTGAGGATCTGGAGCTGGCATCCCTCGCAGCAGGCGAAGTCAAAAATGGCCACGCGGGGTTTCATATCGCCTCCCTCACCGCGGCGATGTCGGCATATTTGAACACCGGACCCTGCCGGCAGGTGTAGAGGCCGTTGATCTGGCAATGGCCGCACTTGCCCACCCCGCACTTCATGCGGCGCTCCAGGGAGAGGTAGATGTGTTCGGCGCTCATGCCCTGCTTTTCGAGTTCCTTGAGGACGAACCGGTACATGATGGGCGGGCCGCAGATGAGGGCCCGGGTATTCTCCGGCGCGAGCTTCAGCCTGGGGATCAGCTTGGTGATGACGCCGACGTGGGCGCCCCAGCTTGGATCGGCGGCATCCACCGTCTCTTCCAGAACCAGGTCGTCGCGGAGTTTCCAGGCATAGAGTTCCCGGGTGAACAGGCGGTCCGCCGGCGTCCGGGCGCCGAGAAGAACGGTCACCTCGCCATAATCATCCCGCCGGTTCAGCACATAGTTGATGGCGGAGCGCAGCGGCACCAGGCCGAGGCCGCCGCAGATGAACAGCAGGTCGTGGCCGGTCAGGGCATCTTCCACGGGGAAGGGCGCGCCAAAGGGGCCGCGCACCCCGATCCTGTCCCCCGGCTCGAGGCCGTGCAGGGCCCGGGTGACGTTGCCCACGCGGCGTACCACCAGCTCGAAGCCCCTGTCCCCTCCGGCGGACGGCGCCGAGGAGATGGAAATGGGGCATTCGCCGAAGCCCGGCATGGAGATCTCCAGAAACTGTCCGGGCCGGTAGGAGAGCTCGACGCCCGCGTCCATTTCGAAGCGGAAGAAGCGCTCGTGCGCGGTCAGGGATTCGGTCTCGATCAGGGTGGCCGGCCGGGGCAGATAGATGTCGGTCTCATCCGGGCGGGGGGCTGTCATCAGCGCTCCTCCAGCAGCCGGTTGAAGACCTCCACCGGGTTGGCGATATTGGCGGTGCAGGCGCTGATGCAGCGCCCGCAGCCCACACAGGCGATCTCGCCGTAGGCCTCCCAGGTGTATTTGCCCTTGCGGAAGTAGCGGTGGCGGTAGCGGTCCGCCCGCCGGGCGCGGAAATTGTGCCCGCCGGCGACGGCGGCGAATCCCCGCAGCATACAGCCATCCCACTCCCGCAGGCGCCGGCCGGTCCGCAGATCCCAGTTCAGCTCGTCCCGCAGGTCGAAGCAGTAACAGGTGGGGCAGACCAGATTGCAGGATCCGCAGGAGTAGCAGAGCTCCGCTCTTTCCTCCCACACCGGGTGGTCATAGGATCCGGCCAGCAGCCCGGGCAGCTCGGACGGCTTCATCTTGAGCTTGTTTTTCTGCAGTTGTCGCCTGTTGCGATCCCACACCCGCTTGCGGGCCTGCAATGCGGCCTGGTCCGCCTCCGGGGCATGGGCCAGCGGCCCCATCAGCGCCTCCCCTTTGGCGCTTACCGGGTCGACCAGGTAGCGGCCGTCGTCCAGCAGCGTCAGGAGCATATCGTGGCCACTCTGGCCTTCCATGGTGGCGTGGCCCATGCAGCCGGCGAATACCTCCGGGGAGGCCGTCTGCACATCGCAGACCACAATGGTCGCCGCTTCCCTGCGCGCCAGGTAGTGCCGGTCGCGGTGGTCCATGGAGAAGACCTTGTCCAACTGGGATATGGCCGCCATGTCATAGGGGTGGACGCCCAGCAGGATGAACGGCTCGGCATGGAAAACCGACTCGAAGGTCATGGCCTCCCGGTCGAATTGCAGCAGTATCTCTTGTGGCGGGTGAAAATATTTTTTCGGCGGCAGGATGGTGACGTCATGGTCGAGGCGCAGATCGTCCGCCTCGGTCAACGCATCGAATGCGAACCGGTCGGCCTTCGCCTGTACGCCGTAGACCTTGTGCTCCGCAATCAACGCGGCGACCCAGTGTCCCAGTGAGGATTGGTCGATCAGTTTCTGCGGCATCTTTTGCCCGGCGTCCCGGAGAGAGGTCCTGGGGATGATAGCAATTTGGCGCGAGGATAGGTATTGTCGGGATAATAACGGGCCGGGGGAGGATATCGATGGAGAGCCGGGAATTTTTCAAACGCATCCTGCATCAGCATCCGTTTTTCCGGGACATGCCGGAAGATTATCTCGCCACTCTGGCCGGCTGCGCCTCGAATGTAAGGTTCAAGCCGGGCAGCCGGGTCTTTCAGCGGGGGACTCCGGCGGACAGCTTCTATATCCTGCGCACGGGCAGGATCGCCATCGATATCGAATCGCCGGAGCGGGGGGATATCACCATCGCGACCCTGGGCGAGGGGGAGGTGGTGGGCTGGTCCTGGCTGTTCCCGCCCTATGAGTGGCACCATGACGCCCGCGCGGTGGAGGATACCCGCGCCATCGCCCTGGATGGCAAATGCCTGCGCGGCAAATGCGAGGCCGATCCCGCCCTCGGCTATGAATTGATGAAGCGGTTCTCCGCCATGGTCATCGACCGCCTGAAGG
>DRKS01000101.1 GCA_011051655.1 Sedimenticola sp. | reverse complement strand
CAGGACATCCTGCCCACGGATGTGGCTTTTTCCCGCCATATCGGGCTTTACGCCTACCGGGCCGGTTTTCTGGAACGGTTCGTCGGCTGGCCGCCGGCGCCCCTGGAGCAGGCCGAGGCGCTGGAGCAACTGCGGGTGCTCTGGCATGGCGGCAGGATTCATGTGACCGAGGCGGCCGTTGAGCCGGCTCACGGTGTGGATACCGGGGAGGATCTCAGGCGGGCCGAAGAGCAATTGAGGTCGGCGCAGTCGAAATGATCCGGGTTCTCTTCGTTTGCATGGGCAATATTTGCCGTTCCCCCACGGCGCACGGTATTTTTGAGGCGCTGGTCGAGCGCGAAGGACTGGGTGATCGCATCGAAGTGGATTCGGCGGGGACCCACGCCTACCATGTGGGCAATCCCCCGGACCGGCGGGCGCAGGAAACCGCCCGCAGCCGCGGGTTGGAGATCGGTCACCAAAGGGCGCGGCGCGTGGAAGGCGAGGATTTTCTGCGGTTCGACTATGTCCTGGCCATGGACCAGGACAACTACCATGCCCTCTGCGCCATCTGCCCTGATGGCATGGAGGAAAAGCTTCAGCTGTTTCTGGATTACGCCCCGCAACTGCGCGTGCGCGAGGTGCCCGATCCCTACTACGGCGGACCCAATGGATTCGAACAGGTGTTTGATATGGCGGAGGCCGCCGCCGCCGGCCTGCTGGAAGAGATCCGGCAAAGACACCTGTAACAACCGGCCCGCGCGGCCGGGGGCAGCATTATTTCTCGCGCCAAGACCAAAAGGCGCCAATGCGTCTTGGCGCCTTGGCGCGAGATTAATGTTTTTGGACGAACACTAACTCTCTGTTTTTGGCGGCGGGGCCTGATCCGCGGAATCCTTTGCAGGGGCGGGTTTGGAAACCGGGGAAGTGTTTGCTGTCTCTTCCGGCGCAGGCTTGGGGGCCGCGGGTTTCTCCGTTGCCGGGGCTGCCGTTGGGGGCGTTGGCGGTTTTTCAGGCGCGGCCCCGGGGTTGCTCTTCGGTTCGGGTTTTTCCGGCTGTTTCCCGGCCGGTTCGGCGGCAGCCGGGGGTTCCTGGGCGGGGGCCGGGGCCTTTTTCCGGGGGGCGGCCGGCTCCTGGGGCGGAGGGGCGCCCTCGGCATCGCCCTTCGAGGCCGCCGGTTCAGCACGGTCGGCCGGCCGCCTTCTGGGCCGGCGCCGCTGTGGCGGCCCGGATTCACCCCGGTCCTTGGCGGCGGGTTTTTGCGGCTCTTCCGCGGCCGTCTCCCGGGCCGGTGCGGGCCTTGTCTCGGAGGGCTTCGGCTGGGCCTCCCCTTCGGCCTGGGCCGGTGCGTTTTCCGTGGCCTGCTCCCCCTCTGCGCCGGCGGGACGGCGCCGGCGTCCGCCACGCCGTCCCCTGCGGCTGCCGGCGCGCTTGGTTTTTTGTTGCTCACCGGCCTGTTCTTCGCTGACGGGCGGGGTGGTCTTTTGCTCCTTTTTGACGCCCTCGTCCTCCTTTTTGGCCGGTTTTTGCTGGCGGGATTCACCGCCCGCCTTGTCGGCGCCGCCGGCGCGGCGGGATGGGCGTCCGCCACGCCGGGTGCTGCCCTGTCCCTGTCCTGATCCGGGCCGCCGCCCGCCGGCCTTGCGCCCTCTTGGGGCGGCTCTGCCTTCCTCTCTGGCTTCGCCCGCCGCCTTTTTGCCGCCGGCCTCGGGTTTGGGTTCGGCCGTTTCGTGTATGCCGGAGATGATGCCGATGAGGCGTTTGATGAACCCCGGCTCCCTGGTCTTGCCGGCGGCCGTGGCCGGCTTGGTTTCAGCCGCCCGCCGTGGCGCCGGCGTGGCCGGCGCAATGCGCTTGACTACGGGCTCCTGTATTTTGGGTGCGCTGGGCTTGATGAATTCCGGCGTGGCCTTCTCGGTCTCCATCGCCATTTTATAACTGGCGGTGTCGTCCTGGGGTGGGGGCAGTTCATGGGTGCGCACGCGTTCGATATGGTAGTGGGGGGTCTCCAGGTCCGGGTTGGGAATCAGCACGATGCTCACCGACTGGCGGCGCTCGATGTCGTAGATGGCCTGGCGTTTTTCATTCAGCAGGAATGTGGCCACGTCCACCGGCAGCTGGGCGATCACGCGGCCGGTGTTTTCCTTCATGGTCTGTTCTTCGATGATGCGGAGCACCGACAGTGCCAGGGATTCGACGCCCCGGATGAAGCCATGGCCGTCGCAGCGCGGGCAGACGTGCTGGCTCGACTCCCCGAGGGAGGGGCGCAGGCGCTGGCGCGACATCTCCAGCAGGCCGAAGCGGGAGATGCGGCTGATCTGCACCCGGGCGCGGTCCTGTTTCATGGCCTCCTTGAGCCGGTTTTCGACCTCCCGCTGGTTGCGCGCCGGGGTCATGTCGATGAAGTCGATCACGAACAACCCGCCGAGATCGCGCAGGCGCAGCTGGCGGGCGATTTCGTCGGCTGCTTCCAGGTTGGTGTTGAAGGCGGTCTCCTCGATATCGGCGCCCTTGGTGGCGCGTGCGGAGTTGATGTCGATGGAGGTCAGGGCCTCGGTGTGGTCGATGACAATGGCGCCGCCGGAAGGCAGGCGGACTTCGCGCTGGAAGGCGGATTCGATCTGGCTTTCGATCTGGTAACGGGTAAAGAGGGGGACCTCGTCCTCGTAGCGCCGGATCTTGCGCAGATAGTTGGGCATGACGTGCTGGATGAAGTCGCAGGCCTCTTCGTAGACGTCCGGGTTGTCGATGACGATTTCACCGATGTCCGCCCGCAGATAGTCACGGATGGAGCGGATGATGACATTGCTCTCCTGGTAGATCAGGAAAGGGGCCGGTTTCTCTTTCGCGGAGGTTTCGATGGCCTGCCAGAGCTGGGTGAGGTAGTCCAGGTCCCACTGGAGCTCCTCCTCGTTCTTGCCCAGTCCCGCGGTGCGGACAATGAGGCCCATGCTTTCCGGGATCTCCAGCTTGCTCATCGCCTCCCGCAGTTCGCTGCGGTCGGCGCCTTCGATGCGCCGGGAGACGCCGCCGGCCCGGGGGTTGTTGGGCATTAAGACCAGGTAGCGTCCCGCCAGGGAGATGAAGGTAGTCAGGGCGGCGCCTTTGGTGCCCCGCTCCTCTTTCTCGATCTGGACAATGATTTCCTGCCCTTCCTTGATGGCATCCTTGATGCTGGGGCGGCCACCGTTGGCGGCCTCTCCGGAAAAATAGCTGCGGGCGATTTCCTTCAGGGGGAGAAAGCCGTGGCGCTCGGCGCCGTAATCGACGAAGGCGGCTTCCAGGCTGGGCTCAACCCGGGTGACCTTGCCTTTGTAGATATTGGCTTTTTTCTGCTCCCGGCCGGGAGTCTCGATGTCGAGATTGTAGAGCTTCTGGCCATCCACGATGGCGACGCGCAACTCTTCCGGCTGAGTTGCGTTGATCAGCATTCTTTTCATGTTGTCCGTATCTCTCGGCGCGCCGCTGTGCGCATGCTGGCGGCTGTTGCCCCTGGGCAGGCCCAAGGGCGTCTGCTCTTTTCCGGCAGAGGGCGTCGGGAACAGGGATCAAACTGAATTGATGTATTGGTCCCGTGGCCATGCTGAACAATGCATGGCCAAATCCCTGCGGGGGCGGTTTTTATTGCCGCTCCAAGGCGCAGACAGGGGCGCGCTGTTAATCTTCATCTTGTCCCCCACAGAGCGGGGGACACTCGTTTTGCGTTGGTCCGAGGTTTTGCAAAGGGCAGATCACCGCCCTGTCGGTCATGCCGGGAAGCCGCTTGATTATCTGTTATTGCGGCCCCGGACGCGGGCTATCGGATCGTTAGTATTGAAACCCGATGAGAGATCTGCTTCAGACTATCTACGCATTTCGATGCCCGTCTCATTCAACGGGCATCCCGTAACCAGATTCGATGTGGACGAGCCGGCGCCCGCCCGGTGCTCGGCGGGCGGGTCTGTGGGTATGGCTCACCACCGGCTGACTATATCAGGCTTGACAGCCGGTATCAAACCGGCCTGGTGTTTCCTTTCGCCCGCTACCCATGGTGCCGCCCCTGAATACCAATTGAGGGGCATTGGGGCAAGCGGGAATTTTCTGCAAACTGCAAACGGCCGGTCAAATGACCGTGGGCCATGCCTAGAAAATCAGATAAAGCACAGATTCGATTGTGAGTTCTTCTAGGCAGAACATCCGGGTTCATTGAAAGACCGTGGACACCGGTGCAAATAAATCTATAAATCTCTAAGAGGAATAAATCAATGAAATACCCTGTTGCCAAACTGGTTATAACTGCTTTATTGGGACTGGGCCTTGCCTTTGGGGTCCAGGCCGCCTCCAAGCAGGAGATGGGCAAGGTCATCAATCTTGCGGGCAAACAGCGCATGCTGACGCAGAAGATGAGCAAGGAGATATTGTTGGTGGCCAAGGGGGTCGACGCCGAGGCCAACAAGGCCAATCTCAAGAAGACGGCCGATCTTTTCGACAAGACCCTGAAGGGCCTCATCAATGGGGACGCCTCATTGGGATTACCCAAAACAGAGGATGCCGCTATTCTCAAGCAGCTCGATACGGTTACCCACTTGTGGGGGGAGTTCCGCAAGAATGTGGATGCGGTGTTGAGCGGAAATTATGGCAAGGACGTTTTGCACAATGTTGCAAAACAAAACCTGCCCTTGCTGAAGAACATGAACAAGGCCGTGCAAATGTATGCAAAGCTGAGCGGCTCGTCCTTGGCCCCGGAAATGGCAACCACCATCAACCTGGCGGGCAAGCAGCGCATGCTGACCCAAAAGATGACCAAGGAGCTGCTGCTGGTGGCCAATGGCATCGATGTGGAGGCGAACAAGGCAAGCCTGGCGAAGACGGTGGATCTTTTCGAGCGTACCCTGAAAGGCCTTGTCAACGGGGATGCCTCGTTGGGTCTTCCGGGCACCAAGAATCCCGAGATCCTGGCCCAGCTGGAGGTGGTGCAGAAACTGTGGGATGACTACAAGCCTGTTCTGGCCTCGGTGGATACATCCGACGCCGGTCTCGCAAAGGCCGCGAAAATCAATATCCCCTTGCTGGTGAATATGAATAAGGCCGTGAAGCTGTTCGAGAAATCGATCAAGTAAAAAAACCAGGCGCATGAATGCGCTGCTCCCCCCGCCGCCGATGGCTGTCCTGGCCGCGGCGGCGCGGGACCGTCCCCTATATCCGCCAGCCTCATCACCCCTGGCTGTTCCCTGGTTTCGAATGAGGCCCTCCCCCAAAATCGCTGAAGATCTTTGAGGCCGTGGCAGGGGGGGAGAAGCTGGTATCATTGCCCGGATGTCGGAAATACAGCCAAAATCTCCCCGGGCCACCCAGATTCAGGTGGATGACGGCCACCAGGGGCAACGTATCGACAACTTCCTCCTCAATCATTTGAAGGGAGTGCCCCGCAGCTATGTCTATCGGATAGTGCGGCGGGGAGAGGTGCGGGTCAACAAGGGGCGGATTCGCGCCAATTATCGCCTGCGGGAAGGTGATGTGGTCAGGATTCCGCCGGTCCGCATTGCCGCAAGGCCGGAGGGTGTCCGCCCCCACGAGCGGGTGCTGGAGCGGCTCGAACATGCCGTGCTGTACGAGGACCGCTATCTCCTGGCCATAAACAAGCCGAGCGGCATTGCCGTGCACGGGGGCAGCGGTTTGAGCTATGGCGTCATCGAGGCCCTGCGTATCCTGCGGCCGGATGAGCGCCATCTGGAGCTGGTTCACCGGTTGGACCGCGAGACATCCGGCTGCCTGCTGATAGCCAAAAAACGCAGTGCCCTGCGCGTACTGCATGAACTCCTGCGCAGCAATAAGGTCGATAAGCGTTATCTTGCGCTGCTGGCGGGATCCTGGGACCGGCGTCGCGCCGAGGTGGACGCCCCTTTGCTGAAGAACATGCTGCAGGGGGGCGAACGCATCGTCCGGGTGGATGCCGGCGGAAAGGCGGCGCTGACCCGGTTTCGCCTGCTGGAGCGCTTCGAGAAGGCCACCTTGGTGGAGGCCAGACCGGTAACCGGCCGCACCCATCAGATTCGGGTGCATGCTGCGTATTTGGGCCATCCGATCCTGGGGGATGAAAAGTACGGCAATGCGCGGGCCAACCGGGACTTTCGCGAACGGGGCCTGCGGCGGCTGTTCCTGCATGCCCAATCACTGCGCTTTCGCTGGCCCGGCGAGAAACAGGACCGGCATATCGAGGCGCCGCTGGAGCCCGGACTGCAGCGGCTTTTGTCCGAATTGAAGAATTGAATATGTACAGGCCCTTCGAGTTGCTGGTGTTCGACTGGGACGGCACCCTGATGGATTCCGAGGCGCGCATCGTCGACTGCGTGCGGGCGGCGGTCATCGATCTCGGTCTCGAATTGCCGGCGGACGACAGCATCCGCAATATCATCGGCCTGGGGCTGACAGAGGCCATCTGCACCCTCTTCCCGGGGGCCGACGACCGGCTGGTGGGTGAGATTACCCGGCGTTACCGGCATCATTTCGTGCATGCGAACAAGACGCCCTCACCGCTGTTTTGGGGAGTGGAAGAGACATTGCGGGCCCTCGAATCCCAGGGATATCTGCTGGCGATCGCCACCGGCAAGGGCCGCCCCGGCCTGGACCGGGTGCTGGATTACACCGGGCTGGGGGGGCTGTTTCACGCCACCCGCTGCGCCGATGAGGCCTTTTCCAAGCCCCATCCGGAAATGCTGCTTCAGATTATGGATGAATTAGGGGTGGAGGCTTCAGATACCCTGATGATTGGCGATACAGAATACGACATGCAAATGGCGAACAGCGCGGGCGCAGAGGCCCTCGCCGTGAGCTATGGCGTTCATGCCCTCGAGCGCCTGCTGCAACATGACCCCCTGGGTCACCTGAATGCCATTTCCGAAATAACGGACTGGCTGGGTGAGTGCAGGGCGGGATAATCCATAGAGGCCCAAGAGCGCGACCATGACCGAAGAACAACAGGATCGATCACACCAATCAGCGGCGTCCCCATCGCCAGGCCCGGAACCCGGCAAGTGGGAGCGGAAGCAGCTTGAGAAGCTGCTCGGCGCCTCCCTGGACGAGGCCCGGCGCGCGCGGCGATGGGGGATCTTTTTCAAGCTGCTTACCTTCGCCTACCTGTTCACCCTGTTGGTGCTGATGTTGCCGCCCGATCTTTCACCGGCCTCGCTCAAAGACAAGGGGCATACGGCCCTGGTCGAACTGGATGGCGTGATTGCGGCGGACAAGAAGGCCAGCGCGGATAATATAGTCGCCGGTCTGCGCAATGCCTTTGAGAACAAAAAGACGAAGGGCGTCATCATCCGCATCAACAGCCCGGGCGGCAGCCCGGTGCAGGCGGGCTACATCAATGATGAGATCAGGCGTTTGAAAGCGAAATATCCCGCTATTCCGGTGTATGCGGTGATCACGGATGTCTGTGCCTCGGGCGGCTATTATGTGGCGGTGGCCGCGGACAAGATCTATGCGGACAAGGGCAGTATCGTGGGTTCCATCGGCGTACTCATGAACGGCTTCGGCTTCGTCGAGATCATGGAAAAGCTCGGGGTGGAAAGGCGCCTGCTGACCGCCGGCGAGCACAAAGGCATCATGGACCCCTTTTCCCCCGTAAAGGAGGAGGAACGGCGCCATGTGCAGGGGATGCTGGATCAGCTTCATCAGCAGTTTATCCGGGTGGTGAAGGACGGGCGGGGCGACCGCCTGCAAGGCGGTGACGAACTGTTCAGCGGCCTCTTCTGGAGCGGCGAGGAAAGCGTGAAACTCGGCCTGGTGGACGGCCTGGGCAGCAGCGGCTTCGTGGCCCGCGAGCTCATCGGCGCCGAAGAGATCGTTGACTTTACGCCGAAGGAAAATCTCCTGGAGCGGCTGGCCCAACAGATGGGCGCCGGCATGGCAGGGGCCCTGGCCCGGATATCCGGACTCGGCTGGGAGCCGCAACTAAGATAAAAGGAAGCAAGGCGAAAGGACGAAGGCTCAAAACCTTTCACCTTTAACCTTTAAGGAATCTCTATGCCTTCCTCGGCCAGCATATCGACCAGGCGGATGAGGGGCAGGCCGACGAGGGCGTTCGGGTCGTCACCTTCCAGGCGCTCGAACAAGGCGATGCCCAGGCCTTCGGATCTGAAACTGCCGGCGCAGCCGTAGGGCCGTTCCTTATCCAGATAGCGCTCGATCCGGGCCAGGCTCAGCTTGCGGAAATGGACATGGAAGGGTTCGCAGGCAATCTGCAACCGGCCGCTGGCGCTATTGAGCAGGCACAGCCCCGTATAAAAGGTCACCCGTTTACCCGAGGCCTTTTGTAGCTGGGCGATGGCCTTTTCCCGGCTTCCCGGTTTCCCTGCGATCTGATTACCGATGCAGGCGACCTGATCGGACCCGATGATCAGCGCATGGGGATGGTTTCGTCCTATCGCCTCCGCCTTCTCCCGGGCCAGCCGTGACACCAGGTCCTGGGGGGATTCCCCCGGCAGCCTGTCCTCATTGATCTCCGGCGCCTCCGCCAGGAACCGGATCCCAAGCCGTTCCAGTAAATTGCGCCGGAAAGGCGAGGCGGATCCAAGGATTATCCGGGGTTCCGCCGCGTCCGGATCGGGGCTGGGGGGGGTCGGATTCATAGGCCGGTTATCCTGCAAGGCAAATTGTTCATTATAAGCCGCAACGGAACAAACCTGAAAATATGTGCTGTTTGGTAAATGCAATAAAAACAGTTGGATAGCAAATCAATAGGAATATTGTCGCTTGACAAACAGGGGGCGTTCCCCTAGAAAAGGCTGCCCGTGCGAGAATCCGCCTTTTTCAGCGGGCGAGAATAATCGGAGGAACAACGAAAAATGCCCGTTTCAGAGCTGATGACGGCAGGCGTGCAACTCATGCTGATAGGCATGGGGATCGTGTTTGCCTTTCTTATGGTCTTGGTCGCAACCATGAATGGGGTGTCCCGCTTGGCCAAGGCCCTCGAGGGCGGGCGGCCTGCTGCGCCTTCGGCATCCGGGGAGACGGACGAGGTCCTGGTCTCCGTAATCAGCGCCGCCATCAGGCGCTACCGCGATAGCCACAAATAAACAGCATTCTGCGTTTTTACAACTCACCGATAGCGATCCCGATATGACTGTGAATAAGCTTGGAATCACCGACGTCGTGCTGCGCGACGCCCATCAATCCCTGTTTGCAACCCGCATGCGCACCGAGGATATGCTGCCCATCGCTTCAAAGCTGGACCAGGTTGGTTTTTGGTCCCTGGAGGCCTGGGGCGGCGCCACCTTCGACGCCTGCATTCGCTATCTGGGAGAAGACCCCTGGGAGCGCCTGCGCCAGCTCAAGGCGGCCATCCCCAACACCCCGCTGCAGATGCTGCTGCGCGGGCAGAACATGCTCGGCTATCGCCACTATGCCGATGACGTGGTCGAGAAATTCGTGGAACGGGCCGCCGAAAACGGCATCGATGTCTTTCGCATCTTCGACGCCATGAACGACCTGCGGAATCTGGAGACCGCCGTCAGGGCCGCCATCAAGACCGGCAAGCATGCCCAGGGCACCATGTCCTACACCATCAGCCCGGTGCACGACATGGACACCTGGGTGGATCTGGGCCGCCGCCTGGAGGACATGGGCTGTCACTCCATCTGCATCAAGGACATGGCCGGCCTGATCAAGCCCTATGTGGCGGGCGAGCTGGTCAGCCGCCTGAAGGAGGCGGTCAGTATTCCCATCGCCATGCAAAGCCACGCCACCACCGGCATGAGCACCGCGGCCTGTGTCAAGGCCGCCGAGGCCGGTATCGATATGGTGGATACCGCCATCTCCTCCATGAGCATGACCTACGGCCATTCCCCCACGGAGGCCCTGGTGGCCATCTTCGAGGATACCGACCGCGATACCGGCCTGGACATCCATCTGCTGGAAGAGATCGCGGCCTATTTCCGGGAAGTGCGTAAGAAGTACGCCAAGTTCGAGGGCAGCCTGAAGGGCGTCGATTCCCGCATCCTGGTGGCCCAGGTGCCGGGCGGCATGCTGACCAACATGGAGAACCAGCTGCGGGAGCAGGGCGCCTCGGACAAGCTGGACGCCGTGCTGGAAGAGATCCCCCGGGTGCGCAAGGACCTGGGCTATATCCCCCTGGTGACCCCCACGTCCCAGATCGTCGGCACCCAGGCGGTGCTGAACGTGCTCACGGGCGAGCGCTACAAAACCATCACCAAAGAGACCGCTGGTATCCTGCGGGGGGAATATGGCGCTTGCCCGGCCCCCGTGAATCCCGAGATCCAGGCCCTGGTGCTGGAGGATGGTGAAGAGGCCATCACCTGCCGCCCGGCGGACTTGTTGCAGCCGGAGCTGCAGAAGCTGCAAGACGAGCTGATCCAGATCGCCGATGAGAAGGGCTTCAAGCTGGCCGACCAGGTGATAGACGATGTGCTCACCTATGCCCAGTTTCCGCAGATCGGCCTCAAGTTCCTGGAAAACCGCGGCAACCCGGACGCCTTCGAGCCGGCCCCCGGCACGGAGCCGGAGCCGGCCCCCGCCGCCGCACCACCCGCCGCCAGCGGTGATCCGGAGAGCTATCACGTCACCGTCAACGGCAAGGGCTACGATGTCACGGTGACGCCGGGCGGTGCGGTGCGCCATGTGCAGGCCGCCGCCCCGGCCGCGCCGGCGGCCCCCGCCCCTGCGCCGGCGGCGGGAGGGGCGGGGGAGCCCGTTGCCTCCCCCCTGGCCGGCAATATCTGGAAGATCCAGGTAAGCGAAGGGCAGGCGGTCCAGGCCGGCGATGTGGTCGTCATCCTCGAGGCCATGAAGATGGAAACCGAGGTGCGGGCGCCTTCGGCCGGCACCGTCTCCGCTGTCCGGGTCAAGGAAGGGGATGCGGTGCAGGTGGGCGATACCCTGGTCGAGCTGGCTTAATCAGTCATGGATATCGGATTCGCGTCGCTGTGGCATTCCACCGGGATTGCCAATTTTTCCTGGGGCCAGCTCATTATGATGCTGGTGGGCGGGATTCTCATCTATCTGGCCATTGCCAGGAAATTCGAGCCCCTGCTGCTTCTGCCCATCGGCTTTGGGGCCGTGCTGTCCAATATCCCGGCGGCAGGGCTGGCGGAGAGCGCGGTGGATCAGTTGCTGCACTCCGGCAATGCCGCACATCTCGCCATGCTGGCGAAGACCCTCGGCGTGCCGGTTACCGAGGTGGCGGCGGCCTGGAAGAACGCCAGCGCCGAGCTCCATGCGGCGGGCACCTGGCTGGCCACCGATCTCGGCTATGAGCCGGGGATGCTGTATCGCTTCTACACGGTGGCGGTGGCCAGCGGCGTGGCGCCCCTGCTGATCTTCATGGGGGTGGGGGCGCTGACGGATTTCGGCGCCCTGATCGCAATGCCTTCCACCCTGCTGCTGGGCGCGGCCGCCCAGTTCGGGATATTCGCCACCCTGCTCGGCGCCCTGGCGCTGAATCTGCTGCCCGGCTTCGATTTTTCCCTGGCGGATGCCTCGGCCATCGCCATCATCGGCGGGGCCGACGGGCCGACGGCCATCTTCCTGGCCACGCGCCTGGCGCCGGACCTCCTCGGCGCCATCGCCGTTGCGGCCTATTCCTATATGGCGCTGGTGCCCATTATCCAGCCCCCCATCATGCGCGCGCTCACCAGCGAGTCAGAGCGCGCCGTGGTGATGCAGCAGCTGCGGCCGGTCAGCAAGCTGGAGAAGGTCCTGTTCCCCTTCAGCGTGCTCATACTCTGCATCCTGTTTCTGCCTTCCGCCGCCCCCCTGATCGGCATGCTCATGTTCGGCAATCTGCTGCGGGAGTCAGGGGTGGTGGAGCGCCTGAGCAGCGCGGCCCAGAACGAGATCATCAACATCGTCACCATCTTCCTCGGCCTTTCCGTGGGTTCCAAGCTGTCGGCGGACAAGTTCCTGTCCGTCGAGACCCTGGGCATTCTGGCCCTGGGCGCACTCGCCTTTTGCATAGGCACGGCGACGGGCGTGTTGATGGGCAAGGTCATGCATAAGGTCAGCGGCGGCCGGGTCAATCCCCTCATCGGCGCGGCGGGCGTGTCCGCGGTGCCAATGGCGGCGCGGGTGGTCAATAAGGTGGGGCTGGAGACCGATCACCACAATTTCCTGCTCATGCATGCCATGGGGCCCAACGTGGCGGGCGTCATCGGCTCGGCGGTCGCCGCCGGCGTCCTGCTCGCCCTGGTCGGCGGGCAGTAAGGCCCGGGGTGTAACCCTCGGGCCCGGTTGTTTTTTTGACAGTTCCTCTGCTGCGTAATATTATCCCGCGTTTATGTCGTCGCGCTTGCCTGAGTTTGTGGATCCGTGGCGTATGGCCGATCTGGGGAAGACCTTTTCCGGGCGGGTCGGCATTGCGGATATGCCCCGCCTGGCCGAGGTCGTATTGGATTGTTCCCAGGGGGAAGCGGAGCTGGCGTTCGACCGGGACGGGCGCAAGCGCGTCCGTCTGCGGGGGTCGGTCAAGGCAACCCTGACCCTGGCATGCCAATGCTGTCTGCGTCCCCTGCAGATCCCGCTGGAGTCCCGGCTCAGCCTGGCATTGGTCGAAAGCCTGGACGAAGCGGAACGGCTGCCGGACCATTACGATCCATTGCTGCTTGAAGAGCCGCGTATCCGGCTGCTGGATATCGTGGAGGACGAGCTTTTGTTGTCCCTGCCGCAGGTGCCGCGGCACGAGCTGGATGAATGCGTTTGCGACCTGCCTCATGAGACGACGCAGGATCCGGCGGGGCGGGAAGAGCCGGCAGGACGAAACAGCCCCTTCGCGGTGCTGGCTGAACTGAAACACAAATAGATTTGCAATACATACCAGGAGCTTGAATCATGGCGGTCCAACAGAACAGAAAGACTCCCTCCAAACGCGGCATGCGCCGTTCTCACGATGCCCTCAAAGGGAAGACGTTATCCGTTGACCCCACCTCCGGTGAAACCCACCTGCGTCACCATGTGACCGCCGATGGCTTCTACCGCGGCCGCAAGGTCATCGAGACCGAGAGCGAATAATCAATATCCTGCCAAGTTGAGCGGCTTCAAACCCATTACGGTTGCCCGGCGCCCGTCACCCTTCGCAATCGGAGCATCCCATTAGATGACAAGACGGATCACCATTGCACTCGATGCCATGGGGGGGGATTTTGGCGCGGAAGTGGTCGTTCCCGCCGCCTTGCATGTCCTGGAGAGTGATCCCGGCCTCGACCTGATCCTGGTGGGGCACGAAGAGGTTCTCGGGCCCTATCTGAAGGGATCCGGGGCGGAGGAGGGGCGGCTGCGCATCCATCATGCCTCGCAGGAGGTCGGCATGGACGAGCTTCCCTCCAAGGCCTTGCGTACGAAAAAGGACTCCTCGATGCGCGTGGCCATCGATCTCGTCAAGGATGGAACGGCGGATGCCTGCGTCAGCGCCGGCAATACCGGGGCCCTCATGGCGACCGCGCGCTTTGTGCTCAAGATGCTGCCCCATGTCGAGCGGCCGGCCATTATCTCGGCGGTGCCCTCCATCGAGGGGCGCACCTGGATGCTGGATCTGGGGGCCAACGTGGACTGCAATGCTGAACACCTGTTTCAGTTCGCCGTCATGGGCAGCGAGCTGGTTTCCGCCGTTGAAAACATGGAGTCTCCCCGGGTCGCGCTGCTGAACATCGGCCATGAGGAAATCAAGGGCAATGACAAGGTGAGGGTGGCCCACGAGCTGCTGGAGAACAGCTCCGTGAATTACATCGGGTATGTCGAAGGGGATACCGTGTACAAGGGCGGCGTGGACGTGGTGGTTGCCGACGGCTTTGTGGGCAACGTGGCGCTGAAAAGCAGTGAAGGCGTCGCCAAGATGATCTCCTATTATCTGAAGCAGGCATTTGGGCGCAATACCATAACCCGGCTTGCCGGATTCATTACCTTGCCGATTCTCAGCCGGTTCCGCCGCTTCGTCGACCCGCGGCGTTACAACGGCGCCAGCCTGCTGGGCCTGCGCGGCATTGTCGTGAAGAGCCACGGCGGCGCGGATCAACTGGCGTTCGAGCATGCGATACGCTTCGCCAAGAAGGAGGTCCTCGCCGATGTGCCAAACCGCATCGCCTCCCGCGTGGAAGAGCAACTGAATTCAAGGGAGACCATGTGAAGTATACCCACATAGCAGGCACGGGTGGCTTTCTGCCGGAGAAGGTATTGACCAACCACCAGTTAGAGGAAATGGTGGACACTTCCGATGAGTGGATACTCGAACGTACCGGCATCTCCAAGCGTCATATCGCGGAAGACGGTCAGACCACATGCGATCTGGCGGAGCAGGCCGCCCGCCGCGCCATGGAGGCCGCCGGCAAGGGGTCTTATGACATCGACCTCGTCATCGTGGCGACGACCACGCCCGATCAGGTTTTTCCCAGCACCGCCTGCCTGCTGCAGCAGCGTCTCGGTATTCACGGCTGTGCCGCCTTCGATATTCAGGCCGTCTGCACCGGCTTCATATATGCGTTGGGCGTAGCCGATAACTTTATCCGGGCCGGCAGCGCCCGCTGTGCCCTGGTGGTCGGTGCCGAAACCCTGTCCCGCATCGTGGATTGGAGCGACCGGGACACCTGTGTCCTGTTTGGAGACGGCGCGGGAGCGGTGGTCGTGGAGGCCAGTGACGAGCCGGGCATTATCTCCACCCGCCTGCATGCGGATGGCGAATATGAAAGCCTGCTGCGGGTGCCGGGAGGCATCTCCAAGGGCTTCGACAAGGAAGCGGGCATGGGCGCTTTCGTCGAGATGCGGGGCAATGAAGTCTTCAAAATGGCGGTGACCACGTTGGGCCGCATCGTGGACGAAACCCTGGGCCACAATGGCATCGGCAAGTCGGATGTGGACTGGCTGATTCCCCACCAGGCCAATATCCGCATCATAAAGGCCACCGCCAGGAAATTGCGCATGCCCATGGACCATGTGGTGGTGACCGTGGATGAGCATGGCAACACCTCTGCCGCCTCGGTCCCCCTGGCGTTGGATACGGCGGTGCGTGACGGGCGCATCAAGCGGGGGGAAACCCTGCTCATGGAGGCCTTTGGCGGTGGCTTCACCTGGGGCTCCGTATTGTTGAAATATTGATGGTTGGAAGTGATGGCTAAAGAGTTCGGCATGGTTTTTCCCGGCCAGGGGTCCCAATCCGTGGGCATGCTGGCCGGGCTGGCGGAGGCCTTTCCTCAGGTTACCGAGACCTTTCAGGAGGCCTCTGACGCCCTGGGTCTCGATCTGTGGTGGCTTGTGCAGGACGGCCCGCCGGAGACGCTCAACCTGACCCAAAACACCCAGCCGGCCATGCTGGCCGCTGGTGTTTCCGTCTGGCGGCTGTGGCGGGATCAGGGCGGACCGGAGCCGGCCCTGATGGCGGGCCACAGCCTGGGGGAGTATTCCGCCCTGGTGGCCGCGGGGGCGCTGAATTTTTCCGATGCCGTCACGCTGGTGGCCGAACGCGGCCGCCTGATGCAGGAGGCCGTGCCCGAAGGAACGGGTGCCATGGCGGCCATCATAGGCCTGGATGACGACCGGGTGCGGGAGCTGTGCGCCCAGGCCGCCGGCTCCGAAGTGGTGGAAGCGGTCAACTTCAATTCTCCGGGCCAAGTGGTGGTGGCCGGCGACAAATCGGCCGTTGAACGCCTGGTGGCACTGGCGAAACCGGCCGGCGCCAAGCGGGCATTGCCGCTGCCGGTCAGCGTGCCGTCACATTGCGCCCTGATGAAGCCGGCGGCCGGGCAACTGGCCCGGCGGCTGGCGGAAGTGGAGATCCGGCCGCCGGCCATACCGGTCATCCACAATGCCACCGTGAATGAGGCCGTGGACGCCGCCGACATCCGCAGTCTGCTCGCGCAGCAATTACATAGTCCGGTGCGCTGGGTTGAGACCATCCGGGCCATGGCCGCCCGGGGCGCCGGTTGCCTGATCGAGGCCGGGCCCGGGAAGGTCCTCACCGGCCTGTGCAAACGTATCGACCGTTCGTTGAGCGGCATGGCGGTTTACGACCCCGCCAGCCTGGAAGCCGCCATGGAGACCATCAATGCTTGAGAATGAGATCGCCTTCGTTACGGGCGCCAGCCGCGGTATCGGCCGCGCCATTGCCGAGGCCCTTGGCGCTCAGGGCGCTACCGTTATCGGCACTGCCACGACGCAGGCAGGCGCGGATGCCATCAGTGAACGCCTGGCCGGCGCCGGAATCAAGGGCTCGGGCCTGATGCTGGATGTGGCGGATCAAGCGTCTGTGGACGCCGGGATGAAGTACATCAAGGATAACTTCGGCGCGCCGACCATCCTGGTCAACAATGCCGGCATCACCCGCGACAACCTGCTGATGCGCATGAAGGAAGACGAGTGGCAATCCGTTATCGATACGGACCTGACCTCGGTTTACCGGCTGTCCAAGGCCTGTCTGCGGGGCATGATGAAGGCGCGTGGCGGGCGCATCATCAACATCACCTCCGTGGTGGGGGCGGTGGGCAACCCGGGCCAGGCCAATTACTGCGCCGCCAAGGCGGGTATCATCGGCTTCACCAAGTCACTGGCCCGGGAGGTCGGCGGGCGCGGCATCACCGTGAACGCAGTGGCGCCGGGTTTTATCGAAACGGATATGACCAGGGAGTTGCCCGAGGGTCAGCGGAACGATTTGTTGGCCGCCATTCCCCTGGCGCGCCTGGGCGCTCCGGAGGAGATTGCAAATGCAGTCCTGTTTCTCGCTTCCCCCGGCGCCGCCTATATCACGGGCGAAACCCTGCACATAAACGGCGGGATGTTCATGGGTTGATTTTCCGGGTTTGGCCTTGCCGCCAAACATCAATAAAATTCTGTAATATACTGATATACAATAAATTTAATAAAAAATCCGGGCCTGATAATAGTAGCAGGTTTCACTTTTAACTTTCCGAGTTTGTTACTAAAATACCCCAGCGGTTGAAGTTGGGCCGTCCATTCATCCAGAGGATTGAGAGAATATGAGCACTATCGAAGAACGAGTGAGAGAAACTGTCGTAGAACAATTGGGTGTCAAAGAAGAAGAAGTGACCCTGGATGCTTCGTTCGTTGATGATCTGGGAGCCGACTCGCTCGATACAGTGGAGCTGGTCATGGCGCTCGAGGAAGCCTTTGAAACGGAGATCCCCGACGAAGACGCGGAAAAGATCACCACTGTTCAACAGGCAATCGACTACGTTACGAAGCACGCCAGCTAGCCTTCGCCGGTCCCGGCCCATGCCTTGTCTTGTGACGGGGTCGTTGATGCTGAGGACGTTTTTGAGGCGATAGGCCAAACATTTCGGGCCGGATGGCCGCAAACCGGGCGTTTCCTGATTTTCGACGCATACTTTTATTTCCCATGCCTCGGAAAAGTTGGGCGCGCGCTATTGCGATCCTTGCCGGTTTTCTGAAAAATTCCGCAGGGGGGACGCAATGAGGCCGGAGATTTCCGTCCATTGTCCCGCCGCCCCGGCGGCCGGTTGCGGCTTCTAGTGATTACGAGTGCGAAACAGGAGAGGATATTACATGTCTGACAGAAGGGTTGTCGTAACGGGGCTGGGGCTGGTCGCGCCCGTCGGCCTCAACGTGGAAACCTCCTGGGAGAGTATCCTCGCCGGGAAAAGCGGTATTCAGCCGATTACTCATCTCGACATCGAACCGTTCAGCACCCATTTTGGTGGCCCCATCTACGGTTTTGACATCACCGAATACATCTCGAAGAAAGACGCCCGCAAGATGGATAAGTTTATCCATTACGGGATTGCCGCGGGATGCCAGGCCATCAAGGATGCCGGGCTGGAGGTGACCGAAGAGAATGCCCGTCGTATCGGCGTTGCCGTCGGCTCCGGAATCGGCGGCATCACCGGTATCGAAAACAGCTATGGCGATTACCTGAAAGGCGGGCCGCGCAAGATCTCCCCCTTTTTCGTGCCGAGCAACATCATCAACATGGTGGCGGGCAATCTCTCCATCATGCATGGGCTGAAAGGGCCCAACATTTCCATCGTTTCCGCCTGCAGCACCGGCTCCCACAATATCGGTGAGGCCGCGCGCATGATTCAGTATGGCGGGGTCGATGTCATGGTGGCGGGTGGGGCCGAAATGGCGACTTCCCCCACCGGCCTCGGGGGCTTTGCGGCGGCCCGGGCGCTCTCCACCCGTAACGACGATCCCGAGGGCGCCAGCCGCCCGTGGGATAGGGACCGCGACGGTTTTGTCCTGAGTGACGGCGCCGGCGTGGTCGTGCTGGAGGAGCTGGAGCATGCCCTAAAGCGCGGCGCGACGATCTATGCCGAACTGGCCGGCGTGGGCATGAACTCGGACGCCTTCCACATGACGGCCCCCTCGCCGAACGGCGAAGGTGCCAGCGAGTGCATGCTGCTGGCCCTGGAGGACGGGGGCGTCAATCCCGATGAGGTGGATTACATCAATGCCCACGGCACCTCCACCCCGGCGGGGGATCTCGCCGAGACCCAGGCCGTCAAGGCGGCCTTTGGCGACCATGCCTACAAGCTGGCGGTGAGCTCCACCAAGTCCATGACCGGGCACATGCTGGGCGCCGCCGGCGGGGCCGAGGCGGTATTCACCATCCTGGCGATCAAGGACCAGGTGGCGCCCCCCACCATCAATCTGGAAAACCAGGACCCCGAGTGTGATCTCGATTTCGTCCCCAACCAGGCCCGGGAGATGAAGATCGATACCGCTATCTCCAATTCCTTCGGTTTTGGCGGGACCAACGGCACGCTGCTCTTCCGCCGCTACACCGGATAGGCCTGGATTGTCTCTTTTGCCGCAAAAGGCGCCCTGATTGCAGGGCGCCTTTTGTCTTTGGGATTCGGGATTGCTGATTAACCCGCATTTCTCACCAGGCGGACCCGGTTAATTGAGAAATTTATGAAATTCAATGTGCTTAGCCTCATAAGGTGATGGCGGTTAATTTATACTCTGTCCTATTTGGTTTTTGGAACACAAATTCGCCTGGAGCGGATTTGGACCGCGCAGCGACCCCGAAGGGGTGGAATACAGGGATGTATTCCATCAATCTGGCTTCGCATCTTGAACGATCAGCCTTGAATCATAGCTACGGCTATGCTTCGGCGGCCGATCGTCCAACCTGCTT
>DRKS01000100.1 GCA_011051655.1 Sedimenticola sp. | reverse complement strand
ACTGCTCCTCGACCGTGGTGATCTTGTGGCCCCAGGATTCCGGCTTGGCTTCGATGACGCCGATGGCCTGTTTGTCCACGAACAGTACGTAATCGGCCGGCCCGATATCGGTCTGGTACTCGCGTACTGCAATACCGGGGCCGGCACTGAAGTCGATCTTCTTCTTGTCCTGAACCACCCAGCCGGACTGCGCCAGCATGGCATCGATGTTGTCGCGGGCCTTTTGCTCGGGGTTCTGGTTGGGATCAGGCATTGTCGCGTCGTTATTCCTGGGTTGCTGCCGGTTCCGGGGTGTTCGCTTTCGCCCGCAAGTGGCTCAGGTTGCGCCAGCGGCCGGATTCCTCATCGTAATAATCCCAAAATTTCCAGCCGTTTGCCTGACTTTTTGTGATGGCGCGGGCGGCCTTGGACGGGGAATCGTAGGCCTTCTGGTTGAACCAGACCTTGCCGCCCCGCACCTCGGCCTCGTAGTCGCGGGCCAGATAGTGAGCGCGCAGGCGTGTGCCGTTGGGGATTCGCCCGCCCCGGCAGTAGAGAAACCCGCTGGCCTCAGTCAATGGGCGTCTCACCATGGCCGGGGTGACATCCTCCATTTCCCGCTCGGCAACTTCCCCGTAGATCTCCCGCAAAGCCTCGAACTGCTCATCCGACATGGAGACGAGATGGTAGTGCGTATTCCACAGGCCCCGGGGTGTCAGGTCCTCGATGGCGGCGCCCATCTGGAGCAGGGGGGCAAGTTTGTTTTCGGGGAGGCAGATGATTCGCATGGCAATTGGCTACTTTAATGCTCTAACGTAGAGTATAAGAGTCAATGGTTTGATAGTCAATGCGGGTAAACCGAAGCTGGCGACATATCAGGGAATGCACCATATGATAAATTTTCATTGATCTGGATATCATATGGTATAGAATTTAGAAGATTTGCCGATAAGCATAAGGAAGGGACTTGGTGCCTGATGCGGTCCGCGCGTTTCTGCTGGAGTTCAAACAAACGGTTACCACAGGAAGTGGTATCGACCTCGTGCCTCGTGCTGGGGCGAGAGAAACCATGCGATTCTTGGGTCTTACCAAGAAAAACGTGGAGGAGATTCTGCTTGGATTGTCTGTTGCAGATTATTGCGCTGGCCCGAAACCTGACCACAACAGGCCTGGTAAAATTTGGGAATTCGGGAAAGATCTGGATGGATACGAGGTGTATATCAAGCTAAAGGTTGCAACTGTTGGAACGACTAAAATCGCGAAATGTATTTCCTTCCATATCGCGAAACGCCCGCTGACATATCCCTACAGGTGATGGAAGCATGATGCAAGATATGGAGGTAACGTTGATGAAAGGTATCTGCCCAAACTGTGAAAAAGAAACGGATCTCACCATGATCCGTGAAAAAGAAACTATTGAGGTTCGAGGTGAACCGATTGACGTGGAGGCGGAGTATTTCAAGTGTTCCGAATGTGGCGAGGAATTTGAAAATACTCGCGGCCACGATGCGCTTAAAATTGCTTATCGAGAATATCGACACCGTCGAGGCATGCTCCAACCCGAAGAGATTCGTGCCTGGCGCAAGCAATATGGGCTTACACAAAAGGAATTAAGTCGGTTGCTCGGCTGGGGAGGCGCTACGCTCAGTCGTTATGAGAACGGTGCGCTTCAAGATGAAGCTCATGAAAAGATTCTTCGCTTGGCAATGGAGCCGCATAATCTTTTAAAACTTATTGAGGAGTCGCCGGCCACCTTGAGCCCTGAAAAGCGTGAGCGTCTTGTTACCGAACTGAGTGCCGCTGAAGAAGAGGCTTGCTCTTTCGAAATGATTTTTGAAGAACGTTTTGGTCGTTATGATCCTGATGAATATAGCGGGTTTGTTCGGTTTTCTCTAACAAAATTATTCAATGCGATTCTTTATTTTTGTAAGGGTGGTGTGCTAAAGACAAAACTTAATAAACTCCTCTTCTACGCCGACTTCAAGCATTTCAAGGAATATTCTATTGCGATCACGGGCGCGAAATATGTTCACCTCCAATATGGCCCAGTACCAAACAATTATGAATTCTTTACCGCGGAATTGACGAGGGGCGGGGAGTTGACTGTTGAGGAGGTTCTCTTTGGGGAATATTCGGGCTCAAAGTATTTATCCAATGTTGAACCAGACCTTTCTGTCTTTACCGATTCTGAGCTAAAGGTGCTCGCTGAGGTCAATGAATATTTCAAGTCCTTTGGGTCTACGGCCATAAAGGATTTCTCTCACAAAGAAGTGGCTTATAGAGAAACAGCGGATGGCGAGACGATCTCTTATCTTTATGCGCCACAGCTAGAGGTGTAATCTTAATTGGTAGCACCCGCCGCTTATCTTCAGCGACTCAGCCCTTATGCTCAACAAGCAGGGAGCAATAGGGCTTCCAGAGCAGCAGGCTCAAACCTGCTACTGGTCAATGGAGGTATAGCCATGGCTTGTACCAAGAAACCCCGTCAAGTGCGGGATGGTAAGAAGCCTGGGCCGAAGACCGTGCCTGTCCGCAGGCACAAGCGGTCCAAGCCCAGCAAATGCCGCTAATTTATCAGCGGTTGCGGCGGGTGCTACCCCCTTTCTCACTGCTCGTTTGGAAAATGATGGGGTACACTCCCAGTACACCGCCCGGTTTCTACTTCCTGCGCCAACCTGACCTAACCTATTGAATCAACAAAACAATCCCTGACTGTACCGAACATACCCTGCTCCAGAATAATCAGTAAGTTATTGATTTTACTGACCCTGAAAATCCCCGTGTCGGCGAATGGCTTACGAGCCGCCCATGGTATGCCGCTACCCACCCAATACTTTCCCCAAGTGATCCCCCGATTTTCCATCAATTTCTGCCCATTACATACGTGATAAAATTAAAAAATCGTGTATTTGATGGCAAAATATGCTAAAAAGTTGCAAAATAAAGATGATAATATGCCTTGAGAGGCAATCAGATATGCTAATTGAATTCACGGCCCGAAATTTCCTGTCGATTCGTGAGGGGGCCAGCCTGAGCCTGGTCAAGGGTAGTGGTGACGAGTTGCTGGACACCAATGTCATGATGCCGGATGCGCCCGGCACGCTTCCCCTGGTGCGAAGCGCCGCGATCTACGGTCCGAATGCGGCCGGCAAGTCCAATCTCATCAAGGCGCTGAAAGTGATGCGGAAGATGGTCCGGGAGTCGGCGCGGGAGAGCCAGGCGGGCGAGCCGTTACCGGTTACGCCGTTTTTGCTGGACGAAGGCAGTGCCGCGCAGCCCTGCGAATTCGAGGTCCATTTCATCAGCGAAGGGGTGCGCTACCAGTATGGCTTCGCGGCTACGCGGGAGCGTGTCACCGAGGAATGGCTGCTGGCCTACCCCAAGGCGCGTCCCCAGCGATGGATCGACCGTCGATATGATGAGAAGCGCCAGATGTATGTTTGGGGCTCCATGGACAAGCTGACCGGCAAGAAACAACTATGGCAGGAGGCAACGCGCCCCAACGCCCTGTTTCTATCGACTGCGATTCAGTTGAACAACCAGCAGCTTCAGCCGGTTTTCAAGTGGTTTGCGGATACTCTGCATGTAGCAGGCTTTGGACGCTGGCACCCGGGATTTTCCATTGAGTTGTGTGAGGAGGACGACGCCAGAAAGGAGGTTGTTTCTTTCTTGCATGCTGCGGATATCGATATTGATGATGTTGAGCTGGAGAAGGAAAAATTCGACATCAATGCATTGCCGGATGATATGCCGGAGCCTGTAAAAGATGAATTGGCCAGAAAGTTCAAGGATAAGTCGATTGTCAGCGTCAAGACGGTCCATATTCTTGATAATGACAAGAAAGTGCTGTTCGATCTCGAAGACGAATCCGATGGTACTCAGAAAATCTTTGCCCTGGCGGGTCCCTGGTTGGACACCCTGGAACACGGCTACGTATTGATCATCGACGAGCTGCACGACAATCTGCATCCGCTCATTGTCAGGTTCCTGGTCAAGATGTTTCATGATCCGGAGACGAATCCCAGAAATGCGCAGTTGATCTTCACGACCCATGACACCTCGATCCTGGACCAGGAGGTCTTCAGGCGAGATCAGATCTGGTTCTGTGAAAAGGATGAATCGCGCTCGACCATGCTCATCCCGCTTACCGATTTCAGGCCCCGTAAAAAGGTTGAAAATCTGGAACGTGGTTATCTGTCCGGCCGCTATGGCGCCTTGCCTTATGTCAGGCGAATCAAGACCGCCATGGGGTGCTGAGTGGGTAGTGATGACCTGCATCACAAGCGCAGGGCAAGGCGTGCCAAGGATCTTGCCCGGCGAAAATCCAGCCGGGCGCCCTATGACCGGGTGCTCATCGTTTGCGAGGGTTCGAAGACAGAGCCGAATTATTTGCGGGAGTTGATCGACTGCCTGAAACTGAGCAGCGCCAATGTGGAAGTTGACGGTGACAGCGGATCATCACCCATCAGCGTGGTCAAACACGCCAAACGCCGGTATCGCGAGGAACGAGATAAAGGAGATGCATTCGATCGCGTCTTCTGTGTCTTCGACAAGGATACTCATACAACATATAACGAGGCAATGAGCGCTTGCGCAAGATTCAGGCCATCAGGCGTTTTCCAGTCGATATCCTCAGTTCCATGTTTCGAATACTGGCTGCTTCTGCATTTCACATACACCACCCGGCCATGTAATCTCTCTGGCGGGAGGAGTGCTTGTGATTGCCTGATTGGTGAGTTGCGAAACTATGTGCACGACTATTCCAAAGGTGACAGAGGCATATTCAAGCAGGTGATGGACCAGACAGATCAGGCTATCGCATTTAGCAAGCAAGCGTTGAAGGCTGCAGAGAAAGCGGAGACAGATAACCCAACGACCAGGATGCATGAGCTGGTTGAATACCTGAAACAACTCAAAAGATGAGAGCCGTTCTCTCGGCACACCCCCGAATTCCGCCTCCCTGCGCCTCACCCTTCGGGTTTGCTGCGCCCATGAAAAAATGTTCCTGACATTTTTTTCTGTCCCTGGCCACCATTTCCAGCTTTACTTGCCCCTTATCGTGTAACGCGCCATTTTGTTTGCGATTGTAGGCAGGCATGTCCCTTGGGCTGCGCCTTTCCATTGAGTTTTTTATGAGCCCATTCGCAATGACGTATACTGACTGGCTATGGGTGATAGCAAGGACGATAATGATGAAACAAACTGCCGGGAGGTCGGGCCATGCTCCCAGTGAAATGCCTTGTGCCGGGCGTACTCAAGCCCCATTGGCCCAATGTGCTGGCATTCACCAAAAAGCCCGCTGGGCTGAGGAAGGGTTGGCCGGTTCAATGGAGTGAAGATCGATGGCGAGACCGGGAGCACAGTAATCGGGATCGAGGGAAATGCGGTGAATATGCAGCGGATTGAAGAAACCATCAGCGGCATGGGCGGGCCGGCGCGCAGTGCCGTTGAAATCAGCGTCTCGGGCGAAAGCGTCAACGCCTGACCAGCCGCAGCAGCAGAAAATGAAATTGCTTGATCACATCAGGCTTCTGCTCAAGATCTCCCGTTCCAGAGGTATTGCGCGCCGTTATTTCGTGACCAATGGTTTCGATGGCGCACTCACCATGCTCGGGCTGGTTACAGGCTTTCGCTACAGTGGCGGCGTGTCTGCCGAGATCGCGCTCAGCGCCTGCCTCGGCGCTGCGATAGCGCTTGCCATGAGCGGCCTGAGCAGCGCGTACATCAGCGAAGCGGCAGAGCGGAAAAAAGAGTTGCAAGAGCTTGAAGGGGCCATGCTGGCTGGGCTTGACGACAGCAAGCATGCCATGGCGGCGAAATTTGCTCCTGTCTATATCGCCTTGGTAAACGGCCTTGCGCCGCTGTTGTTTTCGTTGCTTATCACCCTGCCCCTCTGGCTGGCGTACTGGGGGGTTCCGCTGCCGTTGCCACCCTTTGATGCTGCCATTGTCCTTGCCTTTTGCCTGATCTTTCTGCTGGGCATATTCCTGGGGCGCATCAGTGGGGGGTTCTGGCTGTTCGCGGGGCTGCGCACGGTTGTCATCGCCGCCATCACCAGTCTGCTTATCCTGCTGGTCAATGCCTGACTCGGTGATATGCGATAAACGCGTCCATTCGTAATGGCTGTTATGACCAAGGCGGGCAAAAAAGACTTTTTCCCCTGGCGGGAAGGTAACCGGTATGAGCTTCTGCTGAATGGCGAACGTTTTTTTCCCGAGATATTGGCGGCCATCGGGTCTGCGCGGGATTACATATTCGTGGAGCTCTATTTGGCGGAATCCGGGCGCGCTGCGGACTGTTTCATTGCGGCCCTGCAAAAGGCCGCGCAGCGGGGTGCGCAGGTATTTCTCTTGCTGGATGACTATGGGAGCATGGCGCTCCACGAGGAGGACCGGCGCAGGCTGGGGCGGGATGGGATCCGGCTGGTCTTTTACAATCCCCTGAGTTCGCACAACAGCCTGCGGAATCTTTATCGCATCCTGTGGCGCAAGGCCGGCTACGATCTGCACCGGGATCATCGCAAGCTGATCGTGGTGGATGGTGCCGCCGCCTTTGTCGGCGGCCTCGGGATTACGGATGAGTTCTATTCACCGGCCCAGCCGGAGCGCTGCTGGCGGGAGAATGTGGTCAGGATCGAGGGGCCGGTGGTTGCCGACTGGCACCGCCTCTTCATCCGGGCGTGGGAGAGGTTCGCGCCGGTGCGGATTTCATTGCCGGTGCCGGAACCCGCCGCCAAAAAGGATGGAGGCAGGGCCCGGGTCGCCTTCAGCGAAGGGGCCAGATATAACGATATCAAACGCCAGTCGCTCAAGCACATTGTCAAGGCCAGGCGACGCATATGGTTCTCCACCGCCTATTTCCTGCCTTCGTGGCGTTTTTTGCGCAAGCTGCGGCGCGCCGCCCGCAACGGTGTCGATGTGCGGCTGCTGCTGCCGGGGCCGCGTACCGATCATCCTGTCGTCCGCCACGCGGGACGCCGCCACTATTCCCGCCTGCTGCGCCACGGGGTCCGCATTTTTGAATACCAGCCGCGGGTCCTCCATGCCAAATCCCTGCTGTGCGATGATTGGGTCTCTCTGGGCTCCAATAATTTCGACCATTGGGGGCTGACCTGGAACCTGGAGGCCAATCTTGAAGTGGAGGATCCGGCCTTCACCGCAACCGTGCAGCAAATGTTCGAGGGCGATTTTGCCGAGAGTGTCGAGATTAGGCTGGAGGGGTGGCGCCGGCGGGTCTGGCGTCAGCGTTTACTGGAGTCCATATGGGGCAGGATGGACAACCTGGCGACCAGGATTACTAGCCGCTTGCGCAGGCGCAGGTGAAGGGCATGCGGGATCTGCAGGCGCTGCTGGCGCGTATCGATGGCAAGGGCTACAAGGCCTATAAGGCCCTGGAGGGGGAATACGGGTTTGGGGATTACCGCCTCAGTATCGACCATGTTCAGGGCGATCCCTTTGCCGATCCCTCGCGCATCCGGGTCATGGTGCCGGCGGACAGGGCCGGTTTCCCCCGGCGGCTGTTCGATACCCCCGTCAGGCGCATTGCCCTGGAGGACTATCTTGGCCGGGCCGTTGCGGCGGCGATCAAGCGCCATGTGAAGGGCCGGCGGGGGTCCGGCAAGAGCGGCCAGGTGGTGATTGCGACCAGTGGTCAGCAGGTGTTGCGGCGCAATGCCCTGCTGGTGGGGGAACAGGGGGATATCGAGGCCCGCCTGCAACTGGCCCTGCCCGCCTCCGGCCGCAGCATCCTCGGGCGCCAGGCCGGGGCGATGCTGTTCCGGGAATTGCCGGCGGTGGTGAATGCGGCGCTTTATCATGGCCGCCTGGATGCCGGCGCGTTGGAACGCCATGTGGATTCGGTGGAAGACCAGGACTTTCTGCGCCGCTGGCTGGCCGGACAGGGACTGGTGGCGTTCATTGCCGATGGCGCCGTGCTGCCGCGCCTCAGCGGTGTCGACGACCGGCCCATGCAACGGCAGGCCATACCCTTTCGGGCGCCTGCATCCCTGGCCCGCGAGGTCATACTGCCTCATGCCGGGGCCGTCCGCGGCATGGGAATCCCCGCGGGGGTGAGCCTGATCGTCGGCGGCGGCTTTCATGGCAAATCCACCCTGCTCAACGCCCTGGAGCGGGGCGTCTACAACCATATCCCCGGAGACGGCCGGGAACGGGTGGTCAGCCTGGGTAGTGCGGTAAAGATCCGGGCCGAGGACGGCCGCGCCATCAACGGGGTGAACATCAGCCCCTTCATCGACAATCTGCCCTTTGGCCGGGATACGCGGGCCTTCAGCACCGAAAACGCCAGCGGCAGCACCTCCCAGGCCGCCAATATCATAGAGGCCCTGGAGTGCGGCGCCAGGCTGTTGTTGATCGACGAAGACACCTCGGCCACCAATTTCATGATCCGCGATCGACGGATGCAGGCCCTGATAAGCAAAGAGAAGGAGCCGATCACGCCCTTGTCTCACCGTATCCGGGAACTGTATGACAGCCACGGCGTGTCCACCGTTGTGGTGATGGGAGGCTCGGGGGACTATTTCAGTGAGGCCGATACCGTGATCGCCATGGACGCCTATCGACCCCGTGAGGTCACCACCGAGGCCAAGGCGCTGGCCATCCCGCTGAACAAGGAGCAGGCCGGGCCCCCGGTGCCTCTGCCCCTGCGGCCATCACGCCGCGGTCCCGGACCCGCCCGTCTGAGCCCCTATCGCAACCACAGGCTGAAGATCCAGGCCCTCGGCGTGGACAAACTGATTTACGGGAACCAGGAGATCGATCTGTCCGGGGTGGAGCAACTGCTGGACAGGGGGCAGTGTCTGGCCATCGGCTACCTCATTCATTATTACGCCGGGCATTATGCCGCCGGGGATTGTGGCCTGGTGGAAGGGATGCGGCGGACGCTGGAAGAGGTTGAAAAGGGGGGGCTGGACATGCTGTTGCCCTTTATCCATGGCGACCTGGCCATGCCGCGCCTGTATGAAGTGGTGGCGGCGGTAAACCGGATGCGGCATCCGGGGGAAGACAAACCTCGGGTCGGCGATCCTTCTTGACCCAAGGTTTTTTTGTCCTCGGGTACTAATTGTCGTCTACGGCTTGTTGGCCCTCCGCCAGCTTGATGCGCTCGTAGATTTCTTCCCGGTGCACAGTCACCTCCCTGGGGGCGTCGATGCCGATACGAACCTGGTTTCCCTTCACGCCCAATACCGCAACCGTCACATCGTCACCGATGATGAGGCGTTCTCCTACCCGTCGCGTTAAAATTAACATACATTCTCCTTCAAATCAGAAATCCCATGGCAACACTCCAAGCGAGTATTTGCCTCCTGTAAAAGTTCGGACAGTTGCTATTATACTTTGTTTCACCACCGGCGGGCCAACTTGCAGCAACCATGGGAATAAGATTACTTGCTTGTTAATCAATAAGATAAGGGGACAGTCCTGGCGGGCAAAAGCCGCCGCCTATCCTTGACCCTTGCCGGATATGCCATGCATCAACCGATATTGCTCCTGATCCTTTTTTTGCTGCTTTCAACCCCCGGACCGGCCCCCGCCGGAGAGGAGAGGACCCTCAAGATGCCGCCGGCCTCCCTGGCCAAGTGGTACAAGCCCGTGAATAAGCGTCAGGTGTGGCTGCATACCATGTTCCGGTTGCGGCGGCAGATGCAGGCCGTCGAGGAGTACGTGCTGTTGAAGGATGCGGCGGGGGTGAAGAAATGGGGCCGGCGCCTGGCCGAAAGCTACCGCAGGATCCCCGAGATGGTGCCGGAATGGCGGGATGAGGTGGAACTGGGCTGGGCCGACCGTCTGGAGGCGGCGGCATTGAAGGGCAATTTCAAGGGCGTCGCCCGGGCCTGGAAGAAGCTGGAGAACAGCTGTGATGCCTGCCATGACGATTTCCGGCCTTTGGCCGCCGCGCTTTACCGGGCGCCCGAATACAGCAAGCTGAAGGTGATGACGGAAGAGGCGGCTGGAGAGATCACCTACCCGGAACTGATGAACCGGCTGACCCGCCTGGTCAATCGCATCAAGATCGCCATTGAAGACGGGCGGCTGCCCGTGGCGGGGCAGGCGCTGAAGAGGCTCGGGAAACAGTTAGGGTACCTGGGGGAGAGTTGCGGTCAATGCCACCGGGACAACATACCCCGCGAGCGCATTCTGGGTGGGCCCACCCGCAGGCTGCTGAAGAAGCTGGGGGCGAGCATTCGAAACAACGAACTCAAAGAGGCCGGGAAGCTGCTGGGGAAGGCGGCCGTCGCCGTCTGCGCCCGCTGCCATGGCGTGCATCGCACCCTGGGTGATCTGAAGGAGTTTCTGACGCCGCTGCGATAGCTAGTACTCTGTCAACCTGATAATTTAGGATACAAAAACATTTAACCGCAGAGGACGCAGAGGTGCGCAGAGAAATGAAATGCTAGCCAGCTTATTGATAACAAACAAAAACCTCTGCGAATCTCTGCGTCCTCTGCGGTTAATATTTATCTTTTACAATCCTAATTTATAAAATTGATGAAGTACTAGGGGGTGTTCTCAATTAAGGTTAATATAACTTGATAATATGCTGTATTATATAATTTTTCCCTGGAAGAAAATATGACTCGCATGACCTTAAGAGATGACCAATGGGAACGTGTCAAGGATTTATTGCCAGGAAAAACAAATGATTGTGGCGTTACAGCTTCAGATAACCGCTTATTTTTGGAAGCGGTACTATGGATAGCCAGAACAGGCTCTCCCTGGCGTGATCTACCTGAATGTTTTGGTCACTGGCACCGAGTATACGTACGCTATAACCGTTGGTCTCATAAGGGTCACTGGACCCAAATTTTTAATGCGATAGCAGATGACCCAGATCTTGAGTACTTGATGGTCGATGGCAGTATTGTGCGCGTCCACCAGCATGGTGCAGCAAAAAAAACACCAACATAAAGAGGCCATGGGCAAATCGCGCGGTGGTTTGAGTACAAAAATACATGCTGCAGTTGATGCTTTGGGTAATCCTGTTCGCTTGTTGCTAACAGCGGGACAGAGTTCTGAATGCAAGCAGGCAGATGCACTGATAGAAGGCTTTAATCCAGAGTATGTAATCGCAGATAAAGGGTATGATGCGGATTCATTTATTCTGACTATCCAGTCTCATCAGGCTATTCCTGTGATTCCTCCAAAAAAGAACCGAAAAGTTGCAAGAGAATATGATGAACACCTGTATAAGGAGCGAAACCTAGTTGAGAGGGTGTTTCAAAAGTTAAAAGACTATCGCCGAATTGCAACTCGATATGAGCGTTTGGCCATTACCTATCAAGCCATGCTCAGTTTGGTTGCCACTGTTATTTGGCTTAATTGAGAACACCCCCTAGGAACAGGCCTGGCCTGTCTTCGGCCAGGCTTCGGGCTCGAAGGGCTGCGATGCCTTCAGGGCCGCCTCTTCGGCGCCTTGGTACCAGTTGAGCTTGTCGCGCAGCTTTACCACTTCACCCACGATGATCAGGGTGGGCGGCTTCGGCTGCTCGCGCTCGGCGATGCCGGTCAGGGTTCCCAGGGTGCCGGTGTAGACCTTCTGCTGGGGCGTGGTTCCCTTCTGCACCAGGGCGGCGGGCATGTCCGCCGGCATGCCGTGGGCCTGAAGCTCCCGGCAGATATAGGGCAGGCTCAGCAGCCCCATGTAGAACACCAGGGTCTGCTGGGGCTGGGCCAGCGCCTTCCAGTTCAGGTTCAGGCTGCCGTCTTTCAGATGGCCGGTGACGAAAACCGCGGCATGGGCATGGTCCCGGTGGGTCAGGGGGATGCCGGAGTAGGAGGCGCAGCCGGAGGCGGCGGTGACCCCCGGTACCACCTGGAAGGGAATGCCTTCGGCCGCGAGGGTGTCGATCTCCTCCCCGCCCCGGCCGAAGATGAAGGGGTCGCCCCCCTTGAGCCGCACCACCCGCTTGCCCTGTTTCGCCAGCTTGGCCAGCAGCCGGTTGATGTCCTCCTGGCACATGACGTGGTGGTTGTTTTCCTTGCCCACATAGACCCGCTCGGCATCCCGCCGGGTCATCTCCAGGATGGGCTTGGCGATGAGGCGGTCGTAGACCACCACGTCGGCCTGCTGCATCAGGCGCAGGGCGCGGAAGGTGAGCAGGTCCGGGTCGCCCGGGCCGCCACCGATTAGGTAGACCTCGCCCACGCCGTCGGACGGGCCGGTTTCCGCCAGGGCCTGCTCCATGAGCCTGTCCGCCTCTTCCTCGTGGCCGGAGAAGACCCGCTCGGCGATGCCGCCCTGCAGGGCGTCTTCCCAGAACCGCCGCCGGTCGGTGGGGTTGGAGAATCTGGCCTTCACCCGGTCGCGGAAGCGCCCGGCCAGTTCCGCCAGGCGGCCGTAACCGGAGGGGATCAGGGATTCCAGGCGGCCGCGGATGAGACGCGCCAGCACCGGCGAGGCGCCGCCCGTGGAGACGGCGGCGATCACGGGGGAACGGTCGACGATGGAGGGCATGATGAAACTGCTCAGACCCGGCTGGTCCACGATGTTGGCCGGTATCCGGCGTGCCGCTGCTTCTTTGGAGAGCCGCTGGTTCACCCCGGTGTCGTCCGTGGCTGCGATTACCAGGTGGACGCCATCCAGATCCCCCTGGCGATACTCGCGGGCTTCATGCCGAATTTCGCCCTCTTCCCTGAGCTTGCTGAGGCTTGGCCCCAGGGCCGGGGAGATCACGCAAATGCGCGCACCGGCGTTCAGCAGCAGGGAGGCCTTGCGGCCGGCGACTTCGCCCCCGCCGACAATGAGGCAGGGCTTGCCCTTGATATCAAGGAATATGGGTAAATAGTCCATCGGCAAACGTTTTCTAATAATGCTCTTTGGCGTTGGGGCCTATATTACCTCAGAGGCGGCGCAAACGCCCGCGGTTAGTGTTGGCGGCCGCTCCAGGCCATGGCGGCCCCGCGGGACTTCCCCCATAGGCCCCGTTGATCGGCGATGGCCTTCGATTCCAGGGCCTCCAGCCGGGCCTTCAGTTCCGGGGCGATGCTGTCGAAGCGTGTCACCACCGCATAGCCGTCTTTTACCATGGCCTCGTTGATGGAGCGCCCGGCCTGATCGGCGGCTACTACCGGTATGCGGCCGTAGCGGTCCCGCCGGCTGAGGTTCCCGCTGACTGAGAGCCGGTCGCCCTTTTGCACCAGGGAGCGGAGGTGGGCGGTGGCGTCACGGCCCAGCGCAAGCAGGGTCCGGGCCTCCAGGCCGGTGACCTTGATATCCCGTTTCAGCTTGGCGTTATCCGTATCCTCGGGGGCGTCGATGCCGGCCAGTTGCAGCCGCTCGGGCCTGCCGTTCAGGCGTGCAAGCAGGGTGTCGCCGTCCTCGACCCCCTCGATCACCAGGGTCCGGGTCTCAGCCGACAGGGGGGAGGCGCCAGACAGCAGGCAGATAAAGGCCAGGAGAAAAAGTGAGTGCTTACCGATTTGCATCATGGCGCGCGGCTGAATCTTATATTTTAGTGGCTGGTGCCGCTGGAGCGGGTCAGTTTGTTGTGCACATTGTACTTACCCGAGGGCTTGCGCATGGGAATGCGCTTCACCTCTTCCAGGGTTTTGGCGTCGTAGACGATCAAGGCCCCGTCGTCGTCCCAGATGCTGAGCAGGGCATGGGAGCCGTCCTTGGTGAATTCGATATGGGCCGAGGTCTTGCCCGGCGCCGGGCGCAGGGTCTTCACGATCTCCAGGGTGCGCTTGTCGATGACGTGCATGGCGTCCTTGTTGGGGCCGAAAAAGACATCCACCCAGGCGTAGGGGCTGTTCTCGTGACTGCGCATGAAAAAGCCGGGCCCCAGGGTTTCGATGCGTTTCACCATATCCCAGGTCTGCATGTCGATGACCGTCACCGAGCCCTCCTTGATGTTGGGCGTCGCCAGCACCCTGCGTCCCTTGTAGTCCCAGGTGATGCCGGAGCTCAGATGGGGCATGCCGGGCAGGGCGAGGCTGTCCACCGCCTTGCCCGAGTCCAGGTCCACCACCTGGCCGCCGCCGCTCCTGGAGGTGCCCACGATCCGGGTGTAGTCCTGGTTCATGAAGAAATCGTCGAGATAGTCCTTGACCCTGATGCGCCGCACCGAGAAGGGCCTTTCCCGGTTCCCATAGTCGATCTCCCAGACCTCGGGGATGTCCTTCAGGGCGGCGATGAAGCTTTGGCGGGGGGCGGCGGTGTAGACGGCGCTGACCCGTGAGCTGTGCCCCGCGTCGTCCGCCGCCGGGATCACCTTCAGCGGTTGGAGGTCGTCCGCGTCCAGGACCACCAGGTTATGGGGCAGGTAGTTGGCGGCGATGACATAGCGTCCGTCCGCCGATACCGCCAGATTGCGGGTGTTGATGCCGGCCCGCACCTCGGCCACGTACTTGAGGTTGTAGATGTCGAACTTGCTGATCCAGCCGTCCCGGGAGGCGAAGTAGACGTAGCGGCCATTGCGGCCGTATTTCGGCCCGCCGTGCAGGGCGAAGCGGGTGGGGAAGCGATAAATGGGCTCGAATTTGTCGCCATCCAGCAGGGTGGCGTGGTGATCGCCCAGCTCCACCACGATGAACAGGTTTTCCATGTCCGCCTTGAACACCGGCTCGTCCGCCAGATCCTCCGGCCTGTTGGGCGTGAGATGGCTGGCCCGGATCTCCTTCATGCCCCAGCGGGGGACCTCCGGCAGGGGCGTATAGACGAAATCCACCAGGGCCTGGATCTGCTCCCCCGTCAGCTTGTCGCCGAAGGCCGGCATCTGGGTGGCGGGCCGGCCGGTGGTGATCACCCTGGCGGCGGCGGGCTTGCGCAGGCGCTTGAGGTTCTGTGGCAGCAGGGCCGGACCCATGGCCCCCAGCCGGTCCGGGTTGTGGCATTCGGCGCAGTGCTTTTTGTACAGCTCCCCGGCGTCGACGGCGGCGCCCGCGCCCGCCGACCACAGGGAAAAGAGAGAAACCGCCGCCCAGACGCCGGGGAGCCGGCATCGGTCGATAATTTTTGTCACCATCGTTTTCTTCACGGTCAACCCGCCAGGCCCATGGGATTCCTGGTCATGTCCCGTTCGTCCTCTTCGGCGATGCCGATCTCCGCATCGGTCAGATAACAGGCCGGGTCCTCCGCCCAGGGGTCTCCCGTCAGCTGCAAGGCCCGCACCCGGGTGTTGCCGCCGCAGATCCCAAAATAGCGGCACCGGCCGCAGCGGCCGCCGATCTTGCGCGGGCGCCGCTTCAAGCCCGCCATGATGGGATCGGAGCAGTCCATCCAGATCTCGGAGAAGGGCCGCTCTTTGACGTTGCCCAGGTTGTGGTTCCACCACATGGTGTCCGGGTGCACGTTGCCCAGGTTGTCGATGTTGGCCACGTTGACCCCGGAGCTGTTGCCGCCCCACTGGTTCAGTTTGGCCTCCAGGTGGGCGGCCTGTTCCGGGTGGTGTTTTTGCACCCAGTGCAGCAGATAGACCCCGTCGGCGTCGTTGTTGCCGGTGACGAATTCCGTCTGCCGGCCCGCCCGCACATCGGCCAGGGCGCGCTCGAACAGCAGCTCCATGGCCCAGCGGGTGGTCCGGAGAAAGACATCGGTCTCCCGGTTCTTGTTGCCCCGCCCGGCGTAGTTCAGGTGGGAGAAATAGAACTTGTCGATGCCCTCGTCTTCCATAAGCTGCAACAGCCGGGGCAGCTCCTGCGCATTGTCCTGGGTCATGGTGAAGCGCAGGCCGACCTTGAGGCCGTGGTCGCGGCACAGGCGCAGGCCGCGCATGGCGGCGTCGAAGCCCCCCGGCATGCGCCGGAACTCGTCGTGGGTCTCCTTGATGCCGTCGATGCTGATGCCGACGTAATCGTATCCGGTTTCGCTGATGGCCCCGATGTTATCGTCCCCGATCAGGGTGCCGTTGGTGGAAAGGGCGGTGAAAAAACCCTGCTCCCTGGCGCGGCGGGAGATCTCGAAGATGTCCGGGTGCAGCAGCGGCTCGCCGCCGGAGAGGATCAGCACCGGCACCCGGAACCCTTTGAGGTCGTCCATAACGGTGAAAATCTGGTCGGTGGTCAGTTCACCTGGAAAATCCTTGTCCGCCGAGATGGAGTAACAGTGCTTGCAGGTCAGGTTGCAGCGCCGCAGCAGGTTCCAGATCACCACCGGACCCGGGGGGGTGCGCTGGGGTCCCAGGGGCTTTGGGTCCACCAGCTCGCGCATGTATTGAGAAATACGGAACATTGGGGAAGTTGTCAGTTATCAGTTATCAGTTGTCAGTTATCGGTTGTGGTTCACCCTGGCGGTTCATCCGATTCGCAGCCCGGTCTTTTTGAGTATTCGAGTGCTGAACAGGACCTCGTGGGCCCGGTTATCCTCCCCCAGCAGTTTGGCGATGGCGTCCACCTTGTGCTTCACCTCTTCGCGGTCACTGCCGTGGACCATGGCGAAGAGGTTGTAGCGCCACTCGGGCAGATGGCGCGGGCGGTGATAGGCATGGCTGACAAAGTCGAGCGCACCGATGCGCCGGCCGTATTCGGTCACCTTTTCGTCCGGCACGTCCCAGACGGTCATGCCGTTGCCCCGGAAGCCGAGGCTGTAGTGGTTGGGCACGGCGCCGATGCGCCGGATGACGCCGCTTTCCAGCATGCGCCGCATGCGCTGCATCACCTCCCCGGCGCTTGTTCCCAGCTCTTCGGCCACCTGCCGGTAGGGCTCGGCCACCAGCGGCAGGCCGGCCTGGGTGGCCAGCACGATCCTGCGGTCCAGTTCATCCAGGCCCGCACCAACATCCTTCACCTTTAGCGCATCTGCTGACATCAAACCATCTCAACCAAAAACATTCGCCACACAGGCGCGGAGCACACAGAGCCATCCATTGATTCAAACGTTCTCTTGCCCGGTGATCTCTGTGTCTCTGTGGCCGTTAGACCTCGAACCTCAGGCCGACAAAGAACTCCTGCTTCTTCGGCATGTTGTAGACCCGGTAGCCGGTCAGCCGTTCGATCTCCCGGCAGACCTCCTCGATCCGCTCCGGGGTCTCGGTGCCCAGCACGAACCACATGCTGAATTCGTGATCGCGGGCGTAGTTGTGGGCCACCTCGGGAAAGGCGTTGACCTGCTCCGCCACCTGATCGAAATCGGCCTCCGGCACGCGCATGGCGCACAGGCTCAGTCCGCCGCCCAGGCGTTCGGCATGATACATGGGGCCGAAGCGGGAGAGCTGTCTTTTCTCCAGCATCCGCTCCAGGCGCCGGAGCAGCTCCGATTCTTCGATGCCAAGGCGCTCGGCCGCCGCGGCATAGGGGCGCTCGCAGATGGGGAATCCCCCCTGCAGTCCGTTGATGATGATGCGGTCGATCTCGTCCAGTTGGGGGGCGCTCATTGATACCGGGCCCCCCGCTGTTTGAAGCGCTGGCCGCTGAACAGGATATCGCGGGGGATGTCATCCAGCCCCAGCTCCGCCACCATCCGTTCGACCTGGGCCAGCACGGTCTCGCGGTTGCGGCCGTGGATCATGCAGAACAGGTTGTAGGGCCAGTCCGGCAGGCGCCTGGGGCGCTGGTAACAGAGGGTGACGCAGGCCTGGGCGCCGAGGGCTTCGCCGATTTCGGCCGAGCGGCCGTCCGGCGCGTCCCACACCACCATGGCGTTGGCCCTGTATCCCAGCTCATGATGGCGCACCACCACGCCGAAGCGCTTGATTATGCCGCTCTCCTGCATCCGGCCGATGCGCTCCAGCACCTGCTCTTCGGTCATGCCGATGCGCCGGCCGATTTCGGCGTAGGGGTGGCTGACCAGGGGCAGGCCGCCCTGGATGGCGGCGATCAGCCGGCGGTCCGGTTCCGTCAGCACCACAGGGGGAACCCCAGGTCGATGTGAAACTGTTTGACCAGCGGCAGGTCCAGCACCGCCAGGCCGCACTGGTTTTCGATTTCGGCCAGGACCTCATCCACCCGTTCCCGGCTGGGGGCGGTGACCACGAACCAGAGGTTGAGGCGGTTTTCCCGCTCATAGTTGTGGTTGACCTCGTCGTAGGCGCTGACCTGGGCCGCCACCGATTCCAGCCGGTCCGGCGGGACGGCGATGGCCGCCAGGGTGCTGGCCCCCGCCCGGTGGGGCCTGAATACCGGCCCCACCCGGCTGATCACCCCCCGTTCCTGCAGATCGCCGAGGATGCGCAGGATCTCGGCCTCGGTGGCGCCCAGGCGCCGGGCCATGTCGGCAAAGGGGGTGGGCGAAAGGGGCAGTCCGCGCTGATATTCGTTGAGCAGGCGCCTCTCCAGCCCAGTAAGTGAGTGCTCACCGGTCGTCGTCCGCCCGGGCTGCGGCGCATGTGCTTCACTGAGGGGGAGCCCGGTGCCCATGCTACAGGCCCGTCTTGTGGGCGCGGGAGGTGAAAAAGATGCCGCTGGGTTTGTCCGCCGGCAGGCTGGCGGTCTGCTCCAGGGTCCGGGTGTCATAGATCTTCACCTGATCCAGGTCCCGGATGGAAATCCATACTTCTTCGCCGCGGGGCGTGAACTCCATGTGCAGGGCGCCCTTGCCCGGCTTCAAGGTCTTGATGATCTTCAGGGTTTCCGTATCGATCACCTGGATGGTGTCGTTGTTGGGAAAGGCGAAATTCACCCAGATCTGGCGGCCGTCCGGGCGGGCCATGACGAAGACCGGCTGGCCATGAACCTGGATCCGGCCGGCGGGCTGCCAGCCGTCGCGATTGACCACCAGAATTTCATGCAGCCCGATGGCCGGAAGAAAGGCCCGGTCGCCAGCCACGGCCCAGCCTTCCAGGTGGGGCATCTTGTAGACCGGCAGCTGCTTTTTGCCCCTGCCGTAATGGTTCAGAATGCGGCTGGGCCCTCTTTCCGGATGCCAGAGATCCAGCAGGGCGAGGCCGTCCTCCCCGAACAGCCCGGCGATGTAGTAACGGCCGTCCGGCGTGATCAGCCCGTCATAGGGCTGACGGCCGATATCCTTGAAGCGCTGGAGCCGGGGCGCCTTGGGATCGGTCAGATCGGCGATCCAGATCTCGCCCGTATCGTAGAGGCCGAATACGAAGCGCTGTTCCGGGGCATCCACCAGCCCCACAGTCTTGGAGCCCTTACCGCCGGGCAGCCTGGTTGCCGGGATATCGGCCAGCAGTTCGAGGGACTCGGCGGAAAAGACCTTCACGCCGCCGGGCTCATAGTTGGACACGGCGATCAGACGCCCGTCCTGGGAGATGGCGCCGCCGATGCTGTTGCCCCCCTGGACCACGCGCTTGACCAGGGTGCCGCACAGCAGGTCGACCTTGGACAGGCCGCCGTCCCGGCCGAAGATGTAGGCGTAACGCGCATCCCGGGAGTAGACCGCCGAGGCATGGGAGAGATCGCCCAGCCCCTCCACCCGGAACAGCTCGCTGTGGGCGGTGGTGTCCACCACCTGGAGGCTGCCCGCCGCGCGCTCGATAATGATGCCCATGTCACCCGTGCCGCGGGTGAGACAGGGGCTGGCGGCCGCCTGGCCGGCTAACGGCACCAGCATGGCCGCAATCAGAAAAAACCACCTCATGGTTCGATGCCTTTTTTCAGCAGCCCCGCCAGCCACAGGGCCTCCTGCTCGGTCAAAAAGGGTTTCCAGGGGGGCATGGGGGTGCCGGGGCGGCCATGCAGAATGGTGGCGGCCAGCTGTTCGGCGCTGAAGGGCTTGAGCCGTTCCGGGACCAGCGCGGGCCCCAGGCCCCCCTGCAGCCGCATGCCGTGGCACGAGCCGCAGTCGTGCTTCAGCAGATGCAGGATTTCCGCCTTTCGCTGGGGGGCGGAATCGGCGATGCCGGCCAGGCTGAACAGCGCCAGGGCGGTACCGGCCATCAGTGATTTACAGTTGAGCACCTGATGCTTGCTCCCGGAAATGGATGGCGACAAATGCGCCAATCATGGCATGGCCGCTGATTCACCTCAACATTTGATTAACATCAATGACTTTGATTCCGTACCAATATGATACTTTTTATCACTGATTTTTTGTTTTTCGAAATGGGAACCTAATGTCGAATATTACTGATACCATGTCCGCCGATCACCACCGGTGCGACGATATTTTTTCCGAGGCGGAGGCGCTGATTTCCAAGGGTGACTGGGAGCAGGGCGGACCCAAGTATAAGGAATTCCAGGAGGCCATGGAGAAGCATTTCGCCATGGAGGAAGAGGTGCTTTTTCCTACATTCGAGCAGCGCACCGGCCAGACCATGGGGCCGACCCAGGTCATGCGCATGGAGCACAGCCAGATGCGCCAGCTGTTTGCCGAAATGGCCGAGAGCGTCGAACAACGGGACCAGGAGAAATATCTTGGCCAGTCCGAGACCCTGCTCATGGTCATGCAGCAGCACAATGCCAAGGAAGAGCAGATCCTGTATCACATGGCGGACCAGGTGCTGAGCGGTGAGGTATCCGAGGTCCTCGAGCGCATGGAGGCTGTGTAATTCAGCCCCCCTTGAATTCTCAAAGGAATCATATGGAACATGCTCTGGACGTCAGCGGCCTGGAACCACCGGAACCGATGGAAAGGATTCTGGAGGCCCTCGGAACCCTGGAAAAGGGGGATTATCTGCGTATCATGCACCGCCGGGAGCCCTATCTGATCTATCCCATGTTCGAGAACATGGGATTTGCCTGGCATACCCGCCCGGGCGGTCCGGCGGGATACGAGATCTTCGTCTGGCGGCAAAACGACGAGGCCGCCTGCGCCGAAATACCCCCTTCCCGGTGGAGCCAGCCGCGCAAGCAGAAGTAAATTCACCTCGTGCAGGTCAACCGATCCAGCCTCTCCCTGGACCAGGCGCCCCCGATTTCGGTGCCTTTCCGTTTTTTCCTGACGGCGCCCGTCTTCGGGCTGCTGGCCGCGTTGCTGTTGCTGATTTACGGGCCGGAGGCCCTCAGCACCCGCTGGGCGCCGGCGACGCTTGCCTTGACCCACTTGATCACCCTGGGTTTTCTGGGTCTCATCATGTGCGGCGCAATGATGCAGATGCTGCCGGTATTGGCCGGCTCCCCGGTGCCCTCCGTGGAATGGGTGACGGCCGTTGTCCATCTCTTGCTCAGTATCGGCGTGCTGGCCCTGGCGGCCGGCTTTCTCCTGGGCGCCAATGCCCTGCTGCATCTGGCGCTGGCCGCGTTGGGTGGGGGCTTTCTGGTGTTCATCGCCGCCGTCGCCATTGCGCTGAAGCGCATCCAGGCGCCAAACGCCACCATCAACGGCATGCGCCTGGCGGTACTGGCGCTGTTCATCACCGTTATGCTGGGCCTGACTGTGGGGGCCGGTTTCTCCGGGATGATCAGCCTGGGCCTGCTCATACCCCTTACCGATGTCCACCTGGGATGGGGCCTGCTGGGCTGGGTGGGCCTGCTGGTGATCAGCGTCGCCTACCAGGTGGTGCCCATGTTTCAGTTGACGCCGGAATATCCGGCCAGGCTGACCCGCCTGCTGGCCTGGGCCCTGTTCGGCGCACTCATGATCTGGGCCCCCCTCTATCTGGCCTGGGGCAGCGGCGGCCTGCCCCGCCTCGCGCCCGATGTCTGGATGCTGGCGCCGGCGGCCGCCTACGGGCTCTTTGCCGGCGTCACCCTGTGGCTGCAGCAAAACCGCCGCCGCCGGGTGTCCGACATAACCTTGCTTTTCTGGCGCACCGGCATGGTCGCCATTGCGGTCTGCCTGCTCATCTGGCTGTGGGGCCTCATTCCCGCCGAGGCCTACCGGCCGGCCTGGCCCCTGCTGCTGGGCGTCTGGCTCCTGTTCGGCATGGCCGTATCGGTGGTCAACGGCATGCTTTATAAGATTGTGCCCTTCCTGGCCTGGTTTCATCTCCAGAGCCGCCAGGTGGCCCTCATGAGCATGGGAAAGGTCAAGGTGCCCAACATGAAAGAGCTGATACCGGACCGGCTGGCCCAGCGGCAATTGTATGCCCACCTGGCGACCTTGATCCTGCTCACTCTGGCGGTATTCTGGCCCGGTTTCCTGGCGCGGATCGCCGGCCTGAGCCTGGGGGTCTCCTGCATTTTGCTGCTGTTGAACATGCTCCAGGCGACGCGGCGCTACCGCCAGGTCAACCAGGAGCTTTCGGAATTCGCCGCTTCGCGTTAGACTCCCGGGTCCAGGGCGCTTGCCTTCCCAACCCCTTATGCGATAAATAGGAAATTTGCGGGGGGTGGCGCGCCCCTGTAAGCGGGAAATACCCCACCGCCAAGGGGTGAATGCACGGTATTTTTACAAGTGCTTGTACAACAATAAAAAACAAATTAAGCTGCTGGGGCGTATACGGGGAATCAGCCATGCCTGTTGAATTACGAGATACCTATCTCTTCACGACCCTGACGGATGAGCAGTTGCAACAGGTCAAAGACCTGTCCCGCAAGATCCAGCTGGATGAGAACGAGGCCCTGTTCGAGTGCGGCAATCCGGCGAATCGTTTTTTTCTCCTGCTCAGCGGGCAGATAAAGCTCTCCCGTTTATCCGTGGAGGGAAACGAAAAAGTCATCGGCATCGTCCATCCCGGACACACCTTCGCCGAGGCCCTGATGTTCCAAGACCGGCCTTGTTATCCCGTCACCGCCACGGCGCTCAAGCGGGCGGAGCTCTATGCCTTCGACAATCAGCAGTTTTCCCAGATGCTGCGGAATTCCATAGACAGCTGCTTCCGCATGATGGGGGACATGAGTCAGCGCCTCCGCGCCCTCATCAAGGAGATCGATGATCTGACCCTGCAGGGCGCCATCAACCGTATCGCCGGTCTGCTTTGCCAGTATCATGCCATGACGGAGAAGACCACCTTCACCCTGGATGCCCCCAAGGGCGTCCTGGCCTCACGCCTGTCGATAAAGCCGGAGACCTTCTCCCGGATACTGCACAATCTGAGCGACCTGGGGGTCATTTCCGTAAAGGGTAATCAGATCCAGATCCTGGATCTGGATGAGCTGCGGGAGCTGGCCCATGAGGACTCATTCGCCGAGCCGAGAGACCGCAGCATTCCCGGCGGCATTTGCCCGCTGACGGGCAACCGCCGCTGTAGCTGATTGCGCCGCGCATTCGCGGGATCAACGAATATAGGCCTCTGTCGTGTAGCGGCGCATCATGCGGTGGCTGTTGAAGAAGGAGGCGTTTTTGCAAATGGCCCCCTTCATGACCTTCACCCACCCGGCCGGGTCCTGATACAGCGGCAGCACCACCTGCTCCAGCTTGTCATACAGGGCGAGGGCGTCGTTGCCGTTGGCGGACTCCATGCTGTCGCCCACCGCCCAGCCGGTGATGCCCTCGATGCACCCTTCGATCCACCAGCCGTCCAGCACGCTCAGGTTGGGCACGCCGTTGAACGCCGCCTTCATGCCGCTGGTGCCGGAGGCCTCCATGGGGCGCAGGGGGGTGTTCAGCCAGACATCCACTCCGGCCACCATCAGGCGGGCGATGTCCATGTCGTAACCGGGCAGGAAGGTCATATTGATAATGTCGCCGAGCTCGCGCATATGACGATGAAGCAGTTCTATGAGCTGTTTGCCGGTGACGTCATGGGGGTGGGCCTTGCCCGCCAGTACGATTTGAAAGGGCTGGCTGCGGGCGATGCTTTTCAGCCGCCCGATATCGGAAAAGAGCAGGTCGGGGCGCTTGTAGGCGGTCATGCGGCGGGCGAACCCCAGGGTGGGCAGTGTGCTGTCGAACGCCGCCCCGGTCAGCGCCTTGATTTTATCCATCAGCGCGGTCTTGGCCTGGCGGTGCGCCTCCAGGATGTCCTCGTCGGGGATGCAGCAATTGGCCCGCACCAGCAGTTCCGGCTCATGGCACCAGCCGGGCAGATGGTGGTCGTAGAGCTTGATAAAGCCTGGGCTGGTCCAGGTATAGGGGTGCACGCCGTTGGTGATGGCCTTGACCCGGTAACCGGGAAACATCTTGCGCGACACCTCCGCATGGCGCTTGGCGACGCCGTTCACGTGTTCGCTCAGATTCAGGGCCAGGCGGGTCATGTTGAGGCTTTCGTCGCCCGCCAGGCGTTTCAGGGTGGCGATATCGACCACTTCGCCCAACACCCGCTGCACCAGTGTGTAATCGAAGTGGTCGTGCCCCGCCTCCACCGGTGTGTGGGTGGTGAAACAGCACAGCTCCCGCACCTGTGGGATGTTGTAGGGGGATTCGCCGGGCCGCAGATCGTCGCTGGGATATTTGAAGCGGTGCAGCAGCTCCAGGCCCAGCAGGGCGGAGTGGCCTTCATTCATGTGGTATTGGCGGATCTCGAATCCCAGCGCCCGCAACAGGCGCACCCCACCGATTCCCAGCACGATCTCCTGCTTGAGCCGGTAGCTGTTGTCGCCTCCGTAGAGCCTGTCTGTGATGCGGCGGTCTTCGGCGCTGTTTTCCGCCACGTCGGTGTCGAGCAGAATGATGGGCTGGCGCCCGTTCATGTGCCCCCGGAGGATGTAGAGCCAGGCGCTGATCCAGACCTCGCGGTTTTCCATGATTACCGCGACCTTGGCGTTGAGGGGCTCGGCATGGTCCGCCGGCTGCCAGTGCATGGGCTCTTCCAGTTGCCTGCCCCCGGCGTCTATTTTCTGGCGAAAATAGCCGGCCCGGCTGACCAGCGTGACCGCCACCACCGGCAGCTCGAGATCGGTGGCGGAGCGCATGGTATCGCCGGCCAGCACGCCCAATCCGCCGCTGTAGGTGGGAATGTCGTTTTGCAGCGCGATCTCCATGCTGAAGTAGGCGATGCGGGGTTCATGGGTAAAATCGTCAAGCATGGACATGGCCGTTGGTCTCTCTGTTTGCCGCCCCGTGCGGATTCATGAATGCTCAGCGGTTTTGGTAACGATTCAGGTCGAACAGTCCGGACAGGACGGGCTTGTTGCGTTGGTACTCATCCTGAAACCAGTCGGCCAGCTCCCAGAATACAGGATCGGTGCGCCTGACGCCGTACTTGTCGACAAATTTCTCATAGTCCTTGTGGTTGCGGATGGTGGCGCAGTGTTTGGTGAAATCCTCGATTTCCGACAGGGCCACGGAAAAGAAGAAATTGGGATAGGAGCCTTCCAGCCAGTCCACCACGGTCATTGTATCCCGCTCGATATCCGAGCGGTCCCGCTCGTGCTCGTCGGCCAGGAAAGAGGTGACGTTCTTGTAGGCCTTGTTGCGGATCAGGGTGTAGGCCGAGTCCTGTCCCGGGCGCTCCCCCCTGACCCGCACAAAGGCGACATCGGGGAAGGCGTGCAGGTTTGCGCCTTGCAGCCGCGCTATGTCCTCCATGGCGCGGCTGATGCGCATGTCCGCGGCCCCGGCCGGTGGTGCTTCGCAAACCGGGCGGCCGCAGCGGTTCATGGCCTGTGCCCGTTGCGCGATGCCGGCGAGCCGTTCCTTGATGTGCCGGTAGAGCTCCCGCTGCGGGTCGTCCGTCCGGTAGCCGGTCACGGCCTCGATGTTCAACCACTCCCGCGGGGCGGAAAACAGCTTCTCGATGGCGCTGCGCTGGCCGGCGTACCAGGCGTCGCGTATGGCTTTGCGCCGGTCTGCGGGGAGAAAGGCGAGGAAATAATCCTCCCCCTCCATGCGCAGGAAATCCATGTAGATCCTCGTGCCCAGTTGATGGCCCAGGTTGCCGTAGACGTTGAAGCCGGCCACCAGCAGGTAATGGATGCGCTCGAACAGGGGATAATCGATGACCCAGGCCGTCTCCGGGTCGCCGCCCACCAGCCCGTAGGCCACCGAGCCGCTGTCGAAATGCCGGAAGACGGTCAGCGCCGCATTGGGGTTTTTCCCCTCGCCGTCCCAGAGATAGTCCATGGCGTGCTCCAGGTCGTGGGCGCCGATGGTCTTGAACCAGGCCTGCTTGGCTTCCATGTAGCGGCGCTGGCCTTGCCAGTAATCCGTCCAGATGCGGAGCAGGTCCAGGTTGCTGTCGGCGTCCGCGGGGACCTTCAGCTCATCGGCCATTTCCCCGAGAAACTGGGCATTGTTGGTGATCACCGGCCGGTTGGGATCGAAGAACATCACCCAGAACTGGTCTTCGATGACGTTCAGGGCGATCTGGCCGCGGCAGACCGGCCCTTTGATGAAGCCCTCGATGAAAAAATGCGCATCGTCCAGCAGAAAGCGGTAGCGCGATGCGGCGGGTATGGCGGCGAAAGTTTTAAAGGGGTTGGAGGTGATCCCGGCCTTGTAGGAGGGCAGCTCCCGCACCTCGTAACCGGGCTCCAGAAAAAGGGTGCGGATGCGTTGCATGCGCGCATCGGAAAACTCATAGACGATGTGGTGCTTGGTCACGATACTGGGGTGGTATCGCAGCAGCCGGTAATAAAACGGCGCGGCGCCGGGGTCGTCATAAGGCCGCAGGGTCGGGATTTCATCAATGGCCTGTCCGGGGGGCGTGGTGGAGCGCACCAGGCGATAGAACTCCCGCGCCGGTGATCCGGCGAAATGGATGTGGGCATGAAACAGGTGTTCATAGAGATAACGGCTGACCAGCCGTTGCTTGTTGGAGGACTGGTTCAGGAAATGCTCCCACTGTTGGATCTGCGGCAGCACGGCGGCGGAGGGCCCGGGAGGCGCCGGCGCCGGCGTGCCCTGGGCCAGCCAGGAAACAAGGGTCCGGTATTCCTGCTCCGGCAGATTCGGCATGGCGTAGGGCATGCCCCACAGGGGATGCTCCCGGGCGAAGTCATCCACCGTTTCAAGGGTCGGGCAGGTCTGTTCCCGGTTGAGTTCCAGGGTGAAATCGTCCGGCAGCAGGCCGCCGTGGGGCTGCGGATGTTCCTGCTTCAGGCGCAGCAGGCGGTACAGCACCGAATTTTCCAGATTGGCTTCGGGGGCCTGGCGGCCCTCGTTGAGCACCGGGAAAAAGCCGCGGGAACGCCACGCCGCCGTGCTCTTGGCGTCCACGAACAGCCGGGTCGGCCGCATGGGGATAATGCGCCGGCGATTGTAGATGCGCTCTTCGCTGGCGCCCCGCCGCAGGCCCTCGATGGAGGAGAGCTTCAGCTGGCAGGGGGCGTCGTAGCAGCCGTGGCAGACCACGCAGCGCCGCTCCAGGATGGGCCTGACCTGCTGTTCGAACGCCACCGGGGCATCCGGCAGGGCCCATGGCGGCTCCAATTCAACCGCCGCCGGCCTGGGCCCTGTTGTGGAGGGTGGCCCTAGCAGCATATAGATGAGAATGCCCGACAACAGGGCGGCAGACAAAATTACAAGCGTCCGTCCGTCGATGGATATTTTCTGCCGCCTCATCACAGGCCGCATGTTACCAGAAACAGCCGCCCTTATCGGCGGTGCCCAAAGAGCCGCCTCCTTGTGACTTTCTTTTTGAACGGCAGGGAGTTGCTTGCCAAACTGTCTGCCCTAAAAAGCACGAAAGGTTCAAAAATTTCCCGGATATCTGCCAGGGTGAAACCAAGCCCCTTTGCCTCAGGATGGGTCCCTGGTGCTGCACCCCGGCCAAGGAAACGTCCTTGGATGCGTATTCCGCACATGCCGCCTGGGCCGTTTATCGTATTCTTAACCAGGCAAACAGGCGATCTGTTCGATATGCAAAAACATATCCGGCACTTTTAATGATATATTTCAACATATCAAAATGTCTTGACTGTCCGTCGTTTGCCTGATATACAATTAAATATCATTAACTGCGAATGATGTATTATTAAATATCATGGTTTATGCGATTGAATACCTGGCAAAGGCGCTGAAGGCGGCCCGTGAAAACAAGAAGCTGAGCCAAAGAGCGCTTAGCCAGAAGATCGGCATGCCCCAGGCGCATATCTCCAAAATCGAAAATGCCGCCGTTGATCTCCGGGCCTCCAACCTGGTTGAGCTGGCCCGCGCCCTCGATCTGGAAGTGATGCTGGTGCCGCGCAAGCATGTGCCCGCCGTCAACAGCCTGATCGGCTCCTCCGTGCTGCCCGGCACGGAGCGCCGTGAACAGGTCCCCGCCTACCGGCTGGATGCGGAGGACGAAAATGGCTGATGTCTCTGTCCTGAGCGTCTCCCTTTATGGCGATCCCATCGGAACGCTGACCCTGCTTCCGGGGGATCAAACGCTGTTTTCCTTTGACCAGGCCTATATCGACAATCCGGGCAGGCCGACCTTGAGCCTCTCTTTCAAGGATTCACTGGGCGATCTGATTACCGATATCCGGCCTACCCGCACGCGGGTGCCGCCGTTTTTCTCCAATCTGCTTCCCGAAGGCCATATGCGGGACTACCTCGCCAAAAAGGCAGGCGTCAGCTCCAAGCGGGAATTCTACCTCCTGTGGGTGCTGGGCCGAGACCTGCCCGGCGCCATTACCGTGACCCCGGCGGAAGGGGAGCCCTGGCCGCCGCAAATAGCGGGAGAGGGCGGAGCGGAAGAAACCGCCCGCGCTCATGCCCTGCGCTTTTCCCTGGCCGGTATCCAACTCAAATTCTCGGCCATGCAGGCTGAGACCGGCGGACTGACCATTCCGGCGGAAGGCGTAGGCGGCTCGTGGATCGTCAAGCTCCCGTCCATGAAATTCGAGGGCGTGCCGGAAAATGAATTTGCTATGATGGAGCTGGCCCGCGCCATCGGCATCGATGTGCCCGAACTGCGCCTGGTGCCTTTGCAGGACATCGCCGGGCTGCCCGATGATATGGCCCGGCTGGAAGGCAACGCCCTGGCGGTCAAACGTTTCGACCGGCTGGATAGCGGTGGGGCGGTTCATATCGAGGATTTTGCCCAGGTGTTTGGCCTGTATCCTGAAAAGAAATATGAACGTGCCAGCTACCGCAATATCGCCGAAGTGCTCTGGGCGGAAACCGGGGAGGAAGGCATTGCTGAATTCATCCGCAGGCTGGTTTTCAATGTGCTGGTCGGCAATGCGGATATGCACCTGAAAAACTGGTCATTGATTTACCCGGACCGGAAAACAACGGCCCTGTCGCCGGGATATGACTTCGTTTCAACGATTGCTCATCTGGCCGATGACAAGATGGCACTGACCCTGGGGCGGTCGAAGAAAATGGCGGATTTGTCGCTGGACCAGCTTGCCTACCTGGCTGCCAAGGCAAGACTGCCTGAAAAGCTGGTGCTGGATACGGCCAGGGAAACGGCAGAACGGTTCATGACCGCCTGGGATGGCGGCAGGTTT
>DRKS01000099.1 GCA_011051655.1 Sedimenticola sp. | reverse complement strand
GGCTGAAGAGCTGCAGGGGACGGTACTGCGCCTTGTAGCTCATTTTTTTACAGCCGGGCACCCAGTAGCCGAGATACAGCCAGGGCAATCCAAGCCGCCGGGCCGCCTGGATTTGCCAAAGTATGGCGAGGACGCCGGGGCTGTGGTGCGCCAGTTCCGGATCGAAGAAGGTATAGACCGCGGAGAGCCCGTTCGGCAGCAGATCCGTGACCGCGACAGCCGCCAGGCGCCCGGCCAGATGCAATTCCACAAACCGTGTTTCACACCAGTCGGCCGTGAGGAAATCCATGAAACTATCCGGGGTGGCATTGGCCATTTCTCCCCCTGGGTGGCGGCTGTCCATGTAACGGTTATAGAGGGCGAGATGCTCTTCCCGGAACTTCGCCGGGCGCATATCGATGCCCAGGCCGGCCCTGTTTTTCGCCCATGCGCGGGACTGGCTGCGCCTGGGCCGGAACCTGTCCACCGGCAGGCGCAAGGGGACGCAGGCCTGGCATGCCCTGCAACCGGGGCGGTAGACATGGTTCCCGCTGCGGCGGAAACCCTGGCCCAAGAGATAGCCGTAGACAGCACCGTCCAGGCGCGCCGCCGGATCGATAAACAGGGACCTGGCGGTCTTGCCCGGCAGATAGGCGCATTCATGTTCGGGGCCGCTATAGAGAAGCAGGGAAGCGGGGGATGTCACGCTGTTTTTCCAAGCGCCGGGATGCAGATGCCCGTCGAGCCGCGCCAGACGCCCTCCCGTCCCGGCTGTTCACACCAGCGATTCAGATGGTCTGTGAAGCTGCGGCGGCCGATCTCTTCGGCCCCCAAAGTGACGAGGTGTTCGGAATAGACCTGGCAGTCGATGAGCCGGTAACCCCACTCCAGCAGATGCGCCACCAGGTAGACCAGGGCCGCCTTGGAGGCGTCGTTCACCCGGCTGAACATGGATTCCCCGAAAAACACCCGGCCGATGGCGACCCCATAAAGGCCGCCCACCAGTGTCCCCTGCCGCCACACCTCAACCGAGTGGGCGATGTTTCTTTCATGCAGCCGGCCGTAGGCGGCCTCCATTTCCGATGTGATCCAGGTCCCGTCGGCATCTCCACGGGGAAGGGCGCAGGATTTGACCACCTGCTCGAAGCAGCGGTCGAAGGAGGCCGAAAAGGGCTGTTTGCGCAGCGTCTTGCGCAGGCTGCGGGAGATCTTCAGCCGATCGGGAAACAGTACGGTGCGCGGATCCGGCGACCACCAGAGAATGGGCTGGCCATCGCTGTACCAGGGGAAGACGCCGTGCCGGTAGGCATTGATCAGGCGCGTGGGGGAGAGGTCCCCCCCCAGCGCCAGCAGGCCGTTGGGCTCTTTCTCCGCCTGATCGACATCGGGAAAGGGTTCCCGCGGATCCTGGGGGTCGAGCAAGTGCAGCATCGGTGGGCGATGATGTCAGCCTCCGGCTTCCAGGGCGTCCAGGTAGCGTTCGGCATCCAGCGCCGCCATGCAGCCGGCCCCGGCGGAGGTGATGGCCTGGCGGTAGACGTGGTCCATGACATCGCCGGCGGCGAAGACCCCGGGGATGTTGGTTTGGGTGGCCTTGCCGCCGCTTCCGCCTTCCACCTTCAGATAGCCGTATTCCATGTCCAGCTGGCCCTGGAAGAGATCGGTATTGGGCTTGTGCCCGATGGCGACGAAGACCCCCTGCAGCTCGATTTCCTTGGTGGAGCCGTCCTTCACGTTTTTGATGCGCATGCCAGTGACGCCGGTCTGGTCCCCCAGCACCTCATCCAGGACATGATCCCACTCGATGGTGACGTTGCCTGATTCTGCCTTCTGGATGAGCTGGTCCGAGAGGATCTTCTCGGCCCTGAACTGATCCCGCCGATGCACCACCACCACCTCCGAGGCGATATTGGACAGGTAGAGGGCCTCCTCCACCGCCGTGCTGCCGCCGCCGATCACCGCCACCTTCTGATTGCGGTAGAAAAAGCCATCACAGGTGGCGCAGGCGGAGACCCCCCGGCCCTTGAATTCCTCCTCGGAAGGCAGGCCGAGGTATTGGGCCGAGGCGCCGGTGCAGATGATCAGCGCATCACAGGTGTAGACGCCCTGGTCACCGGTGAGCCTGAAGGGCCGCTGCGTCAATTCGGCCTTGTTGATATGGTCGAAGATTATTTCGGTGTTGAAGCGCTCGGCGTGCTTGCGCATGCGCTCCATCAGGTCGGGGCCCATGACGCCTTCATGGTCACCCGGCCAGTTGTCCACCTCGGTGGTGGTCATAAGTTGCCCGCCCTGTTCTATGCCGGTGATCAACACCGGATTCAGGTTGGCCCGTGCGGCATACACGGCTGCGGTATATCCGGCCGGGCCGGAACCGAGGATAAGTAGACGGCAGTGCCTTGGTTCACTCATGTATAATTGCTCCTGGCTGCTGTTCGGACGAGTCCTGCTGTGTGTGATCGCTTGTTCCGGCCGAATACTACGTAATGTTGCCAATAGGGTAAAGGAGTCAGAATGCGGATTGGTGTTCCACGCGAGATCAAGACCCTCGAAGGCCGGGTGGGGCTGGTTCCGGAGGCCTGTGGCGAGCTGGTCCATGCCGGCCATCAGGTCTTTGTGGAAAAGGGGGCGGGAGAGGCCAGTGGTTTTCCCGATACGACCTACCGCGCCGTTGGAGCGGAAATCCTGCCGGATGGACCCGCCGTCTATGACCGGGCGGAGCTGATTGTCAAGGTCAAAGAACCCGTCGGGCCGGAGCTGGAGCTGCTGCGCGCCGGGCATGTGCTGTTTTCCTTTCTGCATCTGGCGGCGGAGCCGGCGCTGACCAGGCGCCTGCAGGAAATCGGGTTGACCGCCATTGCCTTTGAAACGGTTGAAGAGCCGGATGGCCTGCCGATTCTGGCGCCCATGAGTGATATCGCCGGCCGGCTTTCCGTTCAGATCGGCGCTCAGCTCCTGCATCGCACTCAGGGGGGGAAGGGCCTCCTGCTGGGCGGACTGCCCGCCGCGGAGCGGGGCAGGGTGGTCATCCTGGGCTCGGGCAATGCAGGCGGCAATGCGGCGCTTGTCGCCTGTGCCCTGGGCGCCGGGGTCACGGTGTTCGGCAAGGACCGGCGGCAGCTGGCGGCCATGCGAGGCCTGGGCGATAACGTCACCGCCCTTTATGCCTACGCCCACCAGATCGACGAGGCGGTGAGACAGGCCGACCTGCTGATTGGCGCCGTGCTGGTGACCGGCGCCCGGGCGCCCCACCTGGTCTCTGCGGCGCAGGTTGCCACAATGGAGCCGGGCAGCGTGGTTATTGATATTTCGGTGGACCAGGGCGGCTGCATCGAGACCATCCGGCCGACCACCTACGCGGACCCGACCTTCGAGGTTTCCGGTGTCACCCATTTCGGGGTCACCAATATGCCGGGGGCGGTGCCGCGCAGCGCCTCCCAGGCCCTGTCGGCCGCCCTGATACCCTATGTGCTGCAATTGGCCTCCGGTGACTGGCGGAACAACCCCGCCCTGGCAAGGGGGGTCAATGTGCGCAATGGGGAAGTCGTACACCCTGCGTTGCTCTAAATTAGACTAAATGTGCCGTCTAAGCCTATAATTGTATTTATATTTATGCGGGAGAAATTCTGAGGTGGCACAGGCCAAGCAACGGAGGGTGGTGGATTCGCCGGTTATCCATGTGGGGAGGCGCCTGCGGGAAGGTGCCCTGCTGTTGCTGGTGGCGGCCGCCCTCTACTTCATTCTCTCCCTGGTGACTTATTCCCCCGGTGATCCCGGCTGGTCCTTCACGGGGCCGCGCGAGCAGGTGCTCAATGCGGGTGGCCCGGTGGGGGCCTGGCTGGCGGATGTGTTCCTCTATCTGTTTGGCTTCTTTGCCTATCTGTTTCCGGTGATGGTTGCCTGGAACGGCTGGCTGATGGTCAAGGAAACCAGGCCGGACGATAGCGTCAATATCCACCTCATCGCCTTCCGCTGGCTGGGTTTTTTCATCACCCTTGCCTCCGGAGGGGCGCTGGCGGCCATGCACGTTTCCAGCTTTCAGGTTCCCTTGCCGGCGGGGGCGGGCAGCGGGGGGATACTGGGCAATTTCATTCAGGCCGAGCTGGTCGATATCTTCAACCGGACGGGCAGCACCCTGCTGCTGCTGGCCCTGTTTCTCAGCGGTTTCACCCTGTTCACCGGGGTATCCTGGCTGACCATCATGGATGGTCTCGGCGGCATCACCCTGGGGGCTTTCGGCTGGCTCAAGGGGCTCAGGGGGCGCATGTCCGTGGTGCAGGCCGGGCGTGAGGCCAGGCGCCAGCGCACCGAAGCGGTAAAGATTGAGCGGAAGAAGACCGAAAAGCGCAAGCCGCCGCGCATCGAGCCCGTCATCGAAGAGGTCAAACCCAGCATCAGGGTGGAAAAGGAAAAACAGGCCCCCCTGTTCGAGTCGCTGCCGGATACCGAATTGCCGCCCTTGGCCCTGCTGGATCCGGCCCGGTCCAGCGGCGCCGGCTATTCCAAAGAGGCCCTGACCGCCTTGTCCCGGCAGGTGGAGCTGAAGCTGCGGGATTTCGGCATCGAAGCGGAAGTGGTGGCGGTCCATCCCGGGCCGGTGGTCACCCTGTTCGAATTGCAACTGGCGCCCGGCACCAAGGCGGCCCGCATCACCAACCTGGCCAAGGATCTGGCCCGCGCCCTTTCCACCATCAGCGTGCGGGTGGTGGAGGTCATACCCGGCAAATCGGTCATCGGCCTGGAAATCCCCAACGAGCAGCGGGAAATCGTGTACCTCGGCGAGGTGCTTCAATCCGAGGCCTATGACAAGGCCCGCTCCCCCCTCACCCTGGCCCTGGGCAAGGACATCTCCGGCAACCCTTCGGTGGCCAACCTGGGCAAGATGCCCCATGCCCTGGTTGCGGGCACCACGGGTTCGGGCAAATCCGTGGCCATCAACGCCATGGTGCTGAGCCTGCTGTACAAGGCCAGCCCGCAGGATGTGCGGCTGATCATGATCGACCCCAAGATGCTGGAGCTGTCGGTCTACGAGGGCATTCCCCATTTGTTGACGCCGGTGGTGACGGACATGAAGGAGGCCGCCAACGCCCTGCGCTGGTGCGTGGGGGAGATGGAACGGCGCTACCGCCTGATGGCGGCCCTGGGCGTGCGCAACATCGCCGGCTATAACCGCAAGGTGCAGGACGCCGAGAAGCAGGGCGAGCCTATCCGCGACCCCCTGTTCCAGCCGGAGCCCGGCCAGGAGATCACGGAGGTACCCACCCTGCAGACCCTACCTTACATCGTTGTCATCATCGACGAGCTGGCGGACATGATGATGGTGGTGGGCAAGAAGGTGGAGGAGCTGATCGCCCGCCTGGCCCAGAAGGCGCGCGCCGCTGGCATTCATCTGCTGCTGGCCACCCAGCGTCCCTCGGTGGATGTGATCACCGGGCTGATTAAGGCCAACATCCCCACCCGTATCGCCTTCCAGGTCTCATCCCGGGTGGATTCCCGCACCATCCTCGACCAGATGGGAGCGGAACACCTGCTGGGCAATGGCGACATGCTTTATCTGCCGCCGGGCGGCAGCATCCCGCAACGCATCCACGGCGCCTTCGTGGATGACAACGAGGTACACCGGGTGGTGGAGTACCTGAAGAAAATGGGCAGGCCGGATTATATCGACGAGATCCTGATGGAACCCACCGAGGCCATACCGGGTCTTCCTTCTGAGGGCGGCGCCGTGGAAGAGACGGACCCCCTGTTCGATCAGGCGGTGCGTATCGTTACCGAGACCCGCCGCGCCTCCATCTCCGGGGTGCAGCGGCGGCTGAAAATCGGCTACAACCGGGCGGCCCGCATGATCGAGGAGATGGAGCGCATCGGTATCGTCGGCCCCGCCGAAACCAACGGCAACCGGGAAGTGCTGGCGCCGCCGCCGGTTGAAGCGGAATAGGGGAGGGGAAGAGGCTAAAGGCTCCTGGAGTTCAACTTGGCGCCCCTCCCAACCCCTTTTGCCTTTCACCTGCTTTTCAGAGGTAACCAGTTGTTGTCAAAAACCTTATTGACCGCGCTCATACTGGTCTTGTTTTCCCGAACCCCCTGGGCCGGGACGGGGCCGGAACATTTGAAACGCTTCCTCGATGATCTGAAGACGCTTCAAGCCAAGTTCGAGCAGACCGTATTGGATGAAACCCGTACCGAGGCTGAACACTCCCGCGGCCTGTTGTCTCTGTGGCGTCCCGGCAGGTTCCGCTGGGACTATACCGAGCCGTACAAGCAGCTGATCGTGGCCGATGGCAAAAAGATATGGATCTATGACAGCGACCTGGAACAGGTCAGCAGCCGCTCCCAGGAAGACGCCCTGCACGGGACGCCGGCCCAGCTGTTGAGCGACTCCACCCCTTTCGAGACCAGCTTCGAGGTGGTCGATCTCGGTGACCGCCAGGGCATGGCCTGGGTGGAACTCATCCCGCGGGATCCGGAGAGCCAGTTCATCAGCATCCTGCTGGCCTTCAAGGGCAACGAGCTGCGGCGAATGGAAATGGCCGACCAGTTTGGGCAGACCACCCGCTTTCGATTCCACGACATCCGGCGCAATCCTCCATTGGCGGACGATCTTTTCGTTTTCGAGCCGCCTGAAGGATCCGACATCCTGGACCAGTGAACGCCCTTGACTGCCGACGATCTGTTCTCCACTGAGGAAAACAACAGTACGCGGCCGCTCGCAGACCGCATGCGGCCCCGTGATCTGGAGGAGTTTTTCGGTCAAAAACAGATCATGGCGGCGGGCAAGCCGCTGCGGGAGGCCATCGAGAGCGACCGCCTGCACTCCATGATCTTCTGGGGGCCGCCCGGTACCGGAAAGACCACCCTGGCGAAGCTGATCGCCCGTCGCTCCGGGGCCTGTTTCCTGAGCCTGTCCGCCGTGTTGGCCGGCGTGAAGGACATCCGCCGGGCCGTCGAACAGGCGCGCCTGGTGCGGCAGAATGAAGGACGGCCCACCCTCCTCTTCATCGATGAAGTGCATCGCTTCAACAAGGCCCAGCAGGACGCCTTTCTGCCCCACGTGGAGGACGGCACCCTGGTCTTCATCGGCGCCACCACCGAAAACCCCTCCTTCGAACTCAACAACGCCTTGCTCTCCCGGGCGCGGGTCTATGTGCTCAAGCCGCTGGGAGCGGAGGAACTGGAGCGCATCCTGGACAACGCCCTCGGCGACCGGGAAAGGGGGCTGGGGCGACGGGACATCCGGCTGGCGCCGGAGTTGCGCAGGCTGATCGCCGGGGCGGCGGACGGGGACGCCCGCCGGGCCCTGAACCTGCTGGAGATCATCGCCGATCTCACGGAACAGGGGGAGGTCTCCCGGGAAGTGGTGGAGGAGGTGGTCGCCGGCGGCGTGCGCCGTTTCGACAAGGGCGGCGACGCCTTCTACGACCAGATCTCGGCCCTGCACAAATCGGTGCGGGGCACGGCGCCGGACGCCGCCCTCTACTGGCTGGCGCGCATGCTGGACGGCGGCTGCGATCCCCTCTACATCGCCAGGCGGGTGGTGCGCATGGCCTCGGAGGACATCGGCAACGCCGATCCCCGCGCCCTTGCCCTCGCCCTCGACGCCTGGGAGACCCAGGAGCGCCTGGGCAGCCCGGAGGGTGAACTGGCCATCGCCCAGGCGGTGGTCTATCTTGCCAGCGCGCCCAAGAGCAACGCCGTCTACACCGCCTTCCAGCAGGCCATGACCGATGCGAAGAAATCGGGCTCATTGGAGGTCCCCGTGCATCTGCGCAATGCCCCGACAAAATTGATGAAAGAGCTGGGCCATGGCAAGGCCTACCGCTATGCCCACGACGAACCCGGCGCCTATGCCGCCGGCGAGACCTACTTCCCCGAAGGGCTTGGGGAGCGGCGCTACTATGAGCCCGTTGATCGTGGCCTGGAGATCAGGATTTCAGAGAAGCTTGCCCATTTGCGGGAACTGGACCGGAAAGCGGGCCAAAAGGACAAGCGCTAAAAAGAAGCCACCGCCGTTAAGGCCGGGCCAGCCTTTGGCGCCGCTGCATGGCGAATTGTCTCAGCCCGGTGTCGAGGCCCATTGCCAGGGCGTATTCATAGGCCTCCAGGGCCTCCGTCCGGTCTCTCTTTGCTTCCAGGGAGATTGCCAGCCCCAGCCACCATTTTCCTTGTTCCGGGTTCAGGGCGAGGGCGTCCATATAGCTCTTGGCGGCCTCTGCATGCCGGTTACCGCGTTGGTAAAGCCATGCCAGCAGTGCAAGATACTCCGGGTCTTGCACTGCTGAAGCGCTGGCCTGTTCCATCCGGCTCAGCGCAGCCTGGATGTGTCCCTGGCTGGCCAGGATGCGCGCCAGGGATTGGGCAAAGGGGTAATGTTGGGGCACAGCCTCGATGCCTGCTGACAATAACTCATGGGCCTTACCCAAACGCCCCTGCTTCATCATAAGATGAACGGCCAGGGTGCGGGCCTCGATATGCCCCGGATCCAACTCCAGCGCCAGCCACAGTGCGGCCTCTGCGTCCAGCGTTCTTCCCTGCCGGTATGAGGCAAGGGCTTCCCGGTAGGCCATGGCGGCCTGGTCGGCTGGAGACAGGGGGGACAGGGTCTTTCTCATTTTATCCGGCCGGGGCAGGGCGGCCCGGGATGTCAGGGGCGCGCCCTGGTCGGTTGCAGCGGGCGTTATCCGCATCCTGACCGGCTGCGGTGGCGTGGCTGCATGAGGCGGAGAGCGCCGTGGTGTCCCGGCCTGCTTGTCCGGCGACGGTGCGGCTGACGGCGTTTGGGCGGCCTTGCCGGGGATGGCGGACAAGTGCGGGTCCAGCACAGGCAGCCGCCATGATGTGGGGATTCCTGCCGGTTTGCTTTTCTGCAGTCCTTGCGGGATCGGGTGTGGTTCCAGCTTCCAGGAATACTGCCGCCATTTGCCACCGGCCAGCAGCTGTCTGGATAACCAGGTGGGTCGGTCGAAGCTGAGCCGGGTGGAGTAGCGCATCCATGGGCCATTCCAGCCCAATGGGCCCATGTTTTGCCATGGTCCGCCTCTTTCAGCGTCGACCGGTTTTCCCGTTCCCTTCTTGGAATGAAGCGCGGCGGGCAGGGCCGGATGAGTCTGCGCCGGAGGGGCCTGGATTTGACTGCGCTGCTGCCAGAGCCAACCCAGTATGAGTAGTATCGCCAGCAGGCTGTTGGCCGCAACGCCAAGAAATGGAATATAACGATATAAGGCGGTCAGTGGTGCGTTGGCCTCCGCGGGGGCGGGAATACTTGTTCTGGAGTGGCGCTTCCCCTCCTCATGCCCGTCACCGGCCTCCATTGGCAAGGCAATGATCCGGGCGGCCTTGAAATTTGGTTCATGCCGTATTTTTCTCAATGCCTGCATCATCAGGGCTCCTGCACTTTACGCCGCATTTGGTGCAGGCGGTCTCTCGCCTGCTGGGCCATGGCATTCCAGGCCATTCCGTTTTCCACGACTGTGGGCTTGATCAGGATAACCAGCTCGCTTTTGGTTGTGGCCTGGCGTTCATGGCGGAACAGGCCGCCCACGCCCGGAAGATCCCCCAGGCCGGGTGTCGATGCGTCCTTGCCGATGCTGCGTTCCTGCATGAGCCCGCCAATGACGACCACCTGGCCACTGCTGGCCCGCACGACGCTGTCCGATTCCCGCACGCTGCTTGCCGCTGTCGGCAGTGTCCAGGTCCCATCCGCCCCCAGGTCAACGATCTTTTCGGCCTGGGTGATTTCGCTGATCGTAGGGTGCACATGCAGCAGCACGTTGTTGTTGCTGTCGATCTGTGGCGTGACGTCCAGCGCGATGCCGGAAAAGAAAGGCAGCAGCTCCAATGCCGGTCTGCTCCTTGTCGTTATGCCATCCACGGTTGATTGCCCTCCCCCTGTGACATTGGTTACGAAATATTCATCTTCGCCCACCTTGATCACGGCCTTTTGATTGTTCATGGTGGAGATGCGGGGGCTGGAGAGGACATGCACGTCACCCTGTTGCTTCAGCAGTTCGATAAACGAAGAGAACTGATCCCCCTTCGTCAGTGAGGCGGCAAAGACGCCGCCGAAGGCGGAGCTGGTTATGGTCCCGGAGGAATCAAATTTTTGCCCGGGAGCCACAGGCACGCTGTTGCCGGCGATTTCACTCAGCGCCGAGCCACCCAGTACTGCGCCGCCCCCCACCTGCGCCAGTCCTAATGACCAGCCGCCGGCTCTTAACAGCGATGCCCAATTGATGCCTGACTGGTAACCCTCATTCAACCGCACTTCAAGGATTTTGGCCTCCAGGATAACCTGGCGCACGACAGATTCCTGGGTTTGGCCGAGAAACTCTTCAACCAGGCGCAAATCCTTTGGCAGGCCCCGCACGATGACGGCGCCGGCCTGGGGATTGATGCCTACCGCCCGTCCGGAAACGCCGACCACGGCGGCCAGCTCATCCCGGGTTGTCGTGTTCTGCCCCTGGGTATATATCCTGACCTCAAGGCCGAGAAGCGCAATCAATGTGTTTTTCAGAGTCACCCAGAACTTATCCACGGATTCCGTACCGAGATCCACTCCGGTCTCTCCCTCCGCCAGTCCGCTGGACGCCACATGCGTTGTGGACTTCCCTGTACGCTGCATATTTATATAGTCGATCTTGAACATGCGCGTCTGCAGCTTCGGCATGGAAACCATGTAATTTTTGCCAATGCGCCGGTATTCGTAACCGTAGGTTTCACGCACGGCTTTCAGGGCTTCCTCCAGGGTGACCTTGTTCATGTTCAAGGTTATTTCACCTGACATCATGGGGTCGATGACGATGTTGTAATCGGTTCCCTTTACCAGGGTGGCGAAGAACTCGGCGGCAGGCACCTGCATGGCAGATATGTCAAAGCGCTCTTCCGGGATCATGGCAGGTTGCGTCATGGGTGAAAGCCCGGGGGCCGGCAGCAGTGCCCGGGCGACATCCGGCGGCACGTCGGTTATGGGTTTTTCCGCCATGGGTTCGGCGGCCTCGGCCAGTGCGGCGTCTATCTTTTTATCAACGGCCAATTGGTCCTTTACGCCCATTTTGCTGCAGCCGGCCAATATGAGAACCGTAACCATTGCAAGCACACGGCGGGAATGCCTATTTTGAAACATCATTGTCTTCTCCAGCCTCTGGGTCAGTGTCCGGCCCCGGTTCTTCATTCTTTGCTTGGTAACGGGCCAGACTCAGAATAATCTCTTTTTCTCCGCGCCTGGCGATAACCTGCTCGGGCCGAACCTCTATGATTTGCGCATCTGCGATGAACTCGCCTTCGGCAATGATGCTTCCGTTGATTACGGCCAAGCGCCTCTTGTCTGAAATCAGGGTGTATTGGAGCGACAACTGTGGCGGTGGCGGCGGTTCGTCCACGGGTGCGCCGAGCAGGTCGCTGAACGGGCCGCCTTTTGTTTCGGCGTTCATGTCGTTGAGCCCAAGATCCGGCCTGGTGGGGTCCGGCAGGTGGCTCAGGTCATCTTGCGGCCAGGCCTGGTTTGCCAGCAGCATGCCGATCAGCAGGGCGACGATGCAGGAGGCATGGGGCAACGCCGCATTTGATGGGGATAAATCAGACATGTTTTGCTACGCCTTTGTGAAGCTCAAGGTATAAATCTCCAGGATCAGAGTGGGTGGCGCATCTTCATGGGTGACCAGTTCCGCCGTGCTCCAGAACACTTTCCATGGCAGGGCCTCCAGATTTTTCAGATACCTGACCAGATCCCGGTAACCGCCTTGCAGTTGAAGCATGACCTCGTACTTCAAGAGCGGTGATGCGATGTCGCCTTCCTCGGACAGGGGGACAGGGGGACGGTTTTCCACGCTCAGTATGTGTATGGAGGGGTTTTGGGCAAGAAGCTGTTTAAAGAACCGCGTCATCTGGTCCGGTGAGATGATATTCCCGGCGAGTGCCTCGATTTCCCGCTCCGCCTGTTTCAGTTTGTGCTCAAGCCCGGCCAGACGTTTTCGCTTTGGGGCGTCCGGGTCTGCAATGCGCTCGGCCTCCAGCTGTTCCAATTGATTCTTCAGTTGTATGGCGGTCCCTTTTTTTATTAGGGCCTCTTTTTCTATGTCGGCGGTTGCGGATGTAAGCGGCTTATGGATGCCGAAAACCGTGATTACAAGCAGGCCGCCAAGTACGCCGAAAAAAAGAAGCAGACGTTCACGCTGATGGCGGCGGTCAAACCGGTGGGTCCATTTGCGGACTTGGATACGCAGGATTTTCATGGACTTTCCGACTCCACCACGAATGTGCAGCAGCCCAGGCCGGCTGTGATGACGTCTGCCTTTTTGATCCTGATGTCATGAAACCGGGACCCTGAAAAGGTGTTGATGCTGGACAGTCTCTCCAGGTAAAGGGGCACCAGATCGGCGCTGCGGGTGTACCCGGCCAATTTGATATCAGCGCCTGTGTCGGCGATGATGACATGAGTCAGCCATACGCCGGGCACGCTTTGTTTGGCCAAGGCAATGAACAGATCCGAATAACCGGCGGTGTTGCCGGTCATGTCTCCTCTGAGCGCATTCCTCAGGCGGTCCTTTTGTGCAAGGCGTTCTTCAAGATCTTTGATTTTGCCGTCAAGGGTTGGATCCGTCTTAGGCTCGGCCGCTTCGTTTTTCAATACCTCGATTTTTTCCTGTAGCCGGGATTGCTTCTGCTCTTGTATGCTGAGCCGGGCCTGGGCCAGATAGAGTTGTCGCCCGTCTATGACGCTGATGACAACCATCGACAGGCATAGCAGGATGGTCAACAGAAACATCAGCCTGCCAGATGGCCAGTCTCCCTGGCTTTTCAGCTTGGCGGGGACGAGATTGACCTGCTGTTTCATGCCCGGACTCCTTCACGGCGCAGGGCGGCGCCGATGGTGGCGAAGCAGCGGCCCAGGACTTCGCTGGAGGGAGGCGTTACTTTCCAGCTCAATATTTGTGTGAGATCCAGCTCCATAATGGGTATGTCGATGGCATTGCGCAGGTGTTCCGTCAACTCCTTGGTGGCCATAGGGGAGGGCGCCAGCACAACCCGATCCACTGCCGGACAATCGAAATAATGAGTTTCCAGGTATTCCGTTGAGCGCTGCAGTTCAAGGATGATCTGCTGATAATGTCCGCTGACGCCATGTTCTCCGGCCTGGCTGTCCAGCCCGATGTAAATACGCCGGGCAAGGTAGATGAGCCCGCGATAATGCAGGGTGATAAGGATGCTGTGGCGGTGAAAGGAGAGCATGGCGATGGGCTTGTCGGCCTCCGGCAGGAGGTTGACCAGATTGTGCTGCGCCATCTCAGGTATATCGATGACCCGGAGTCTGATTCCGGCATCGGAGAACAACTCCACCCGCCGGGTGATGGCCTCATTTTTTGCCACCACGGTATAGAGCCGCTTGACCTCTGCGGCGCCGCTGGGCTGTGGGAATTCGATAAAATCAATGGCGGCGTCGTGCACCGGAAAATCGACCATTTTTTTGATTTGCCAGCGCAGGGCGGATGGCACTTCTTCGGCGGGGACATCGGGGGCGTCGGTCAGGATCAGCTTGTACTCCTGGTCATCCAGGACAGTGATGCAGCGGGTGTGGTCAAGGCCGTAATCCAGGGATAATTTACCTAACAGGTTGACCAGGCTCTTGCTCTGGGCTGTGGGGCGGTAGTCCCATAGCTCGACGCTGGGGGCATTGCCGTTCTCGCCGGCGCCTATCCGCACTACAGCGACGCCCTGGGGATAGATGCCCAGCGCCGTCAGCCCCTGGCTGTTCTGTTTTCTCTGCAATAGAGCCATAGGCCCAAATATCCCGCCTGGTTTCAGGAATATATGTACTAGCGGTTGTTGGGGCTAAATATTTAGGGAAAAGAGTGATCTTTCTGGGATTCCAGAAGGTTTTTTGCGGATACGGAAGGCCTCCGCTTCAATGCGCCCATGGCATGAATCTGGGCTCATCAGGAATCTGGTTCCCGCCACTCCAGAAGCTTGGGAGCGCCCGGGATATCGGGCAGGAAATAGACTCCATAGAGGGTTGTGGAGGTAAAGGAGCTTTGTTCCGTCCAGACGCTGCCGTTGTAATAGAGGTGCTTGCCGCTGTCGCCCACGGCAAAACACTCATTGGCGGAACCGCAGGAGATATCATTCATGTCCCGGGGATACGAGTCGCTCAGCATTTGTTTGCTCCAGTTCGAGCCGTTCCAGTGGAGGAGGGTATAATAGTAACTCCCTCCCCCCATCATGCCTCCTCCGCTGCTTGTATCATCCCCCACCGCCCAGCAGTCATCGGAAGCGGGGCAGGATATGCCCCTGAGCATCGTGGCATTATAACTGCCCTCACTGAGATTCTGCCGGGTCCAGGAGCTGGGGGAGTTCCCGGTGCCGTTCCAAAGATGGAAGTAGGATGAACTGCTCTCACCTGCACTGCGGCAATCGTCATCCGCATAGCAGTCGATAGCCCGCATCTCATAAGAGGTATTGTAATAATCCCGTGTCCAGCCGGAGCTGTTGCCGCGATAGACATCACCCCTGGTAGAGCCTCCCATCATTCCGGATGTCTCGCCTTCTACGGTGTAGCAGATGGTCGAAGGGCAATCCACATCCTGGAGATTGTCTGAGGTGCCCACGCTGGTGGCACTCCAACTGCTGCCGTTCCAGTAGCGCATGGTGCCGTTGTCGCCGGCGGCGTAGCATTTGTCGCCATCGTTGGGAACACAGGATATGCCGTTCAGATCATAACTTGTTCCGCTGCTGCTATCGCTCCAGGCGGTGCCGTTCCAATGGCGGGCCTTGCCGTTGTTCCCAACGGCCCAGCAGTCGTCGGCGGCTGCGCAATAGACGGCAAACAGGGCGACGGAGCCGGAGGCGGAGAGCGTCCAGGAGGTGCCATTCCAATGCCATATCTCGCCGCTTGCGTCCACGGCCCAGGCTTCGTTGGAGGGTGTTGAGCTGCCTGAACCGTCATCCAGGATGGCCTCGATGGTGCGGATGACTTTGGTGCCGGTGATCTTCCCCTCCACCCGCACCCGGCATTCGCTGGGGCCCAGGGCGGTGCTGCCGTCGAAATGGGTGCTGTAGCTGTTGGTCACGGTGAAGCTGCCGCGTCCGATGCTGTGGGGGCCGTCGCTGGCCAGGGAGTTGCAGGCTGTGCCACTGCCAAAACGCTTGGTGGCCCGCTCCAGGCCGCTTTCGGCCAGCAGCATGGCCTCGATTGCATCTCCTTGCAGGGAGGCATTGAAGGCGGCCGTCCCGGATGAGCGCGTAACTACCAGTTGCGCAAAAAAGACCATGGCCAGCAGGAATAGGGCGAGGATGGCGGTTACGGCGCCGCGCTGGCGGCCGGGGCCGCCGTTGAGGGGCCTGTTTCCGATGGTCATTGGGTATTCCTCAGGGCGATGCGCGTGCGTTGTGGATAGGTGTTGCCGTCTTCCTCCAGGGTCAGGCTGATCTGCACGAAGCTGATGTCGGTGTTGCCGGTGGCTGCGGTGCTGCCATCGGACTGGTAATAGGCGAAGGCCAGGCTGTTGACCTGGTCGGTCAGGGTCGAAGTCACGCTGGGGTTGGAATATTGCAGGGTGGCATTGCCTCCGGAGCTGGTGAGGGTGACGGTGGTACCGTCCCGCTTGGTGAAGCTCAGGGTCCCTGCGGTCATGGTGGTGATGACGAAGTTGCTGCCATTATGGTCCGTCTCACGTACCTCCCGGGCCATGCGCTCCATGGCATAGCGCAGTTTACCCAGGGTATCGGTCGTCTCGGTCAGCTCTGTATAGGCCCTCAGGCTGCTGTCCATTACAGGCCAGCTCATCGTGGCCAGGATGCCCATGATAACGATAGTCATCACCAGCTCGATAATGGTGAAACCCCGGTTCCGGGATGCCCCTGGTTGGATGCTGTGCCGCTGGCCGTTCACTCTAATAGTCCACCAGCATGAAGGTGTTGGTATCGACCGTATCGCCCCCCTTGGCCACGCTGATCGCAACCAGCTTGCAGGAGGCGCCGGTGGGACAGGCGCTTCCCGTATAGGGGCTGGTAATGGTCAGTGAGCGTGTGTAGCCGGCAAAGGCGGGCAATACATCGCAGCTGGTGCTGGTGATGCTGGCGTAGCCATTGGTCCGGCGTTGCAGCATCAGGTGCTCGGCGCACTCCTGGGAGAGTTGGGTGGCTATGGGAATATCCTGCTCCGTATCCAGCCATCGGGCGACATTTGCGAAGCCGCCCAGCAGGGGGATGGCGGCGATGCTGAACACAACGATCACGATCACCAGCTCGATAAGCGAAAAGCCCCCGGAATAACACCAGGCCAGATGGCGCTGCATGGATTTCATGGCGATGACTTGCTTGCAAAGCCCGTGACCGGCGCAGTGGATACCGTCCAGCTGTTACTGCCACCACTCAGAGTAAAGGTGCGGGCGCCGGATAGCAGGGTGCCACTGCTGTTGGGCCGGCCCAGTTTGTCAAAATCCGTATCAATGCCGGCCAGAGTGATGCCGCTGTCCAGGGTTACATTGAAGGGTTGATTGGTAAGGGGGTCGGTAATGATGTCCCCGGCGCTGCCACAGGCCGCCGTGCCGCTGCTGTTGACGCAGGTGACCTGGTAGCTGCCTGTTGAAACATCCAGTCGTAAGTTTTCTCCCCAGGCCATGGCCAGGGACTGGATGTAGCGGATATCGCTCAACAGCCGGTCTGCCTGGTAGCCTACGGTATAGGCGCCATTGGCCTGCCAGCGCGGTATGGCGAAGGCGGCAACGATGCCCAGAATGCTGATCACCATCACCAGTTCCATGACAGTGAAGCCAGCCATTGCCTTAAGGGTGTTTTTTGCCCTGTAGCCGCAGATGCCTTGCCTGAGCGGAAAAGCGCCGCCGGTCGGCATTATTCGCACGCTTTGGCTGTAATATCCAAACATCGGCAAACCTCACCATTGGTGTAAAGGAAAAAGGGCACCCCCAGTGATATAACAACACTGCGAAGGGCGCCCTTTAGAGTATCCTTACTCCAATTTTCAGGATGATAATGCTTTAGGGCGATATGCCATTGATACAGGCCACGGTGTTGCCTACGGCACTGGTTGCTGTAGTGCAGGCGCTGTCCGTGAAGGTCAATACGGTATAAGTGGTGCCGTCGATGTCGACCTGAACCCCGGTAGCTGCGGCAGTGCCGCCATCCACCTGGTCCGCAAGCTCAGTAACAGTTACTGCGCCCTCTTTTTTGGCAATGGCGATGGCCCAAGCGGACTTGACCGATCCTTCCAGGCCGTCCTTCGTTGCCGTTGTTGCGGAGCCCGACAGATCGGCAAACCTGGGAACCGCCATGGCCGCCAGGATACCCAGAATAACGATGACCATTACGAGTTCGATAATGGTGAAACCGGATTGCTTTCTCTTTTTCATGATTGCGTTCTCTCAGTTAATCTAAGGCAGCCCTGTGATATTACCGGGCCAAGATATTAGTTCAGGCTCGGATTAATGACTGCAAATACTTCCAGAACCATTAGCCAATCTTTCGGTTTTCATTAGAAAAGCTTTAATTTATTTCAGGAAATAAAATCCCAGCTTAGTGCTTCTTCAGAGCTGCTGCTCCCAGATCCCACATGGGCAGGAATACACCCATGGCAAGCACCAGCACCATCACACCCACGAAGAAGAGCATTATGGGCTCAATGGAGCTGCTGAGATTTTTGAGCTGATAGTCCACCTGGCGGTCGTAGTATTCGCCAACCTCGGCGAACATTTCATCCAGCATGCCGGTTTGTTCACCCACCGAAATCATCTGTAAGATCATTTGTGGAAATAGTCCGACGGTTTCGGCGGTTTTGCTCAGAGAGTCACCCCGACTGATGCCGTTGCGCATGGCGGCAATGCTTTCAGCGATAAAAATATTATCTACAGCACTTTCTACCGAGGACATGCCCTCGGTGATGGGGACACCCGCGCGGGTCACCATGGCGAAAGAGTTGGCGAAGCGGGAAAGAAGGGCATAGAAAATGATCTTGCCCACCACCGGCAGGCGCAGTTTGTATCGATCCCACACACGGCGGCCGGCCGGTGTTGCAATATACCAGCGAAAGCCGAATATACAGGCCGCAATACCCGTCAAAAGAAAGGGCCAGTAATGGGTGAAAAATCTTGATATGGCCATCAGGGCAATTGTCTGGATGGGCAGCTCCGAGCCCAGGCGGGTAAAAATATTTTCAAAGCGTGGCAACACAAAGATGTTCATGACGAACATGGCAATGGTGATAGCCGTAATTACGAACATGGGATAGCGCAGTGCCGCCTTGATTTTGGTACGGGTTTCCAGCTCCCGCTCCAGAAAGCGGGTGATTTCACCAAAGGCCTCGGGCAGATTACCCGTGGTCTCGCCTACCTGGATCATGCTTATATAGAGTTTTGGAAATGCCTTCGGGTGGCGCTTTATGGCATTGGTCAGATCCTGCCCTGTATCCAGACTCTCGGCCAGTTTGCCTATGGTCTCCTTCAGGAGGATGTTGTGGGTGGTATCCCGCAGGCTGTTGAGGGCCTGCATGATGGGTACGCTGGCCCGTAGCAGGGTTTGCATTTGGCGGCTGAAAAAAACCAGCTCCTCCAAGGGTACGCAACGGGATTGATTCAGGGACTTTAACAACTTGCCCAGCTCGCCCCCTTTGCCTTTTTCCGCCAGGGTGCTGATCTTGATGGGCATAATGTCATTGCTCATCAGCTGCTCCGCCACTGCATCCTCGGAAGATGCCTCGATGCGGCCTTTTATGATGCCGCCTTCGGCCTTGCGGCCCTGGTACTGGAATAAAGGCATGGTTGATGTTATCTCCGAATATGCGTCAACCGGTCATACCATAGGTTATGCGCAGTACTTCTTCAGCCGTGGTCTTCCCTTGGGATGCCAGAAGCAGGGCACTTTGTTTGAGGGTGTAATATCCTTTGTCGACGCCATGGTAGGTCTGCAGTTGTTTTACCACCTCAGTGATCTCCACGACGTCGCCGCTATGCACGGCTCGCAATATGTCATCATCCATGGTCAATAGCTCATAGACTCCAATGCGTCCGGTATAGCCTTGACTGTTACAATGGCTGCAGCCCTTGCCTTTGTAGAATTTCATTTCATGGATGCGTTCGCCAAACTCTTGTTCCAAGGCGGTACGGATACCGGGTTCCAGCGGGTCGGGTTCAGAGCATTTGTCACATATCTGCCGCACCAGCCGTTGGGCTACAACCCCACGTACGGTGGATGCGATCAGAAAGGATTCGGCTCCCATGTCCATTAGGCGGGAAAAAGTGGATACGGCATCATTGGTATGGAGACTGGATAGCACCAAGTGTCCGGTCAGGGCTGCACGCAGTCCGATTTCAATAGTCTCCCGGTCCCTCATTTCGCCAACCAGAACGATGTCCGGATCCTGGCGCAGGATGGTGCGCAGAATCCGGGCAAAGGTAAGGTCGATTTTTTGATTGACCTGGACCTGATTGATCCCTTTAAGGCGGTATTCCACCGGATCCTCCACGGTGATGATTTTGGAGTCGGGGGAATTGAGCGCGGAAAGCGCCGCATAAAGAGTGGTGGTTTTACCGCTGCCCGTAGGGCCGGTTACGAAGATCATGCCGTGTGGGCTGCGGATCAATTGACGCAGCCGTTCAGCCATCGCCGGCGGCATTCCTAATTGGTCGATTTCCATCAGGTTTGCGGATCGATGCAATAATCGCATTACGACGGATTCGCCATATTGCACCGGCATGGTTGAAACCCGGATATCGAGACTCTTGTCGCGTATCTTTATATTGAACCGGCCGTCTTGAGGCAGGCGTTTTTCTGAAATGTCCATGCCGGCCATCAGTTTCAACCGGCTGGCCACCGCCCTTGCGATGCGTTTTTCAGCCACGGTTTGTACGCGCAGGATGCCATCGAGGCGGAACCGGATGCGCAAGCCGTCTTCATCCGGCTCGATATGGATATCCGAGGCATTGACTCTCACAGCGTCTTCAAACACATGTTGCAGCAGCTGCACGACCGGGGCATCGGAGATGCTTTCGTCAATCTCTTCTTCAGCATCCCCTTCCTCGGAGAGCTCTTGGCCGAGAGCGGCGGCAAAGTCGTTGATTTCAGTGGTATGCCTGTAGATGTTGTTGAGGCTGGCTTCCAGGTCCTCCTCTTTGACCAGGGTCAGGACCAGGGGGCAGTCCAGGACCTGGACCAGTTCGTCGAATGCAAAGATATTGGTTGGGTCATCCATGCCCACCCGGAATCCCTCTTCGATCCGCTCCAGCAGAATGGCCCGGCAGCGCCGCGCCACCTCTTCCGGCAGGTGTTGCACCAGTTCCGGATCGAGCTCGAATTGAGTGAGATCCACGTACGGAACGCCCAATTTCCTGGACAGGAACTCCATCAACTCATCTGACGTAAGGAACCCCAGGTCTACGAGGGTGCGCCCGAGCCTGTGCCCCGTGGTCTTTTGGGCGTTCAGCGCCTGTTGTAGCTGCTCTTCTGTTATCTTTTTGTTGGCGACCAGCAAATCACCCAGGCGAATCCTTTTGGCTTTCGTCTTTTTGGGCAATAGAAATGGCCGCCTTTGCGCTTTGATATCGACGACTTTGGAGCTGTTTTCTATATCCATACCCGTTACTTGTGTGGCTAAAAGGTTTTTGCGTAGCGGCCAGGCTATGAAACGGTATCGGCTGAAGCCGGAAGATATTTAGGATGCAGGCGCCTGCCGGGGTAAAGGCATTGCTTCTCCAAGAGAAGCTGGTTGCCAGCCTGGTCTGGTGATGTGTTTGTTTGATTGGCAGGGTGGAGATTGTTAATATGCGCGCCGTTTCATTCCTCTTTTTCAGATTGGCTCATGGCATCGGAAGAAAAACTCAAAGACATCGTATATAGCGGCAAATCGGAGATTCACGGTACCGGCCTGTTCGCCAGGCGCCGGATAAGGAAAGGTGAGCGCATTGGCACCTATGAAGGCCCGCCGGCAAAACGAAACGGCACCTATGTGCTTTGGGTCTATGAAGAGGAAGGAGAAGAGCCGGTCGGCCGCAGCGGCAGGAACCTGCTGCGCTACCTCAACCATTCGGTCCCGGGAAATGCGGAATTCGATGGTTTCGACCTCTATGCCCGGGTGGGGATCATGCCGGGGGAAGAGATTACCTTCGACTATAAAGAGTTTGACTAACGCAAGGCCGCCATCAACCTTTGCCTGGTGGTGGCCGATCTGAATTCGATGATCTCTTCGGTCAAGTTGTCCAGGTGGACGGTCACCTCGGCCAGTTTTTCCATGGCGCGATGATGCCGTTGTTGCACAGCCATGGCGTAGAGAAGGCCGCCCGGCACGACCACGGTGATCAGGCCATCCTTGAGATCGAATTTACTGGCGCGGGCTGCCTGGGCCAGCTTTTCTTTGCGTGACTGGAGACTGGAGCGCATTTCCCCCATTTCTGCAAGAAGCCCGTTGACGTTAACGGCGGGCAGGTTGGTGATCAGGCCGCTTCCTGTATTCACCTCGACCCAGGGTTCAGACGATGCCCCTGCCGGTGTGCCGGCTTCGGCGGCTTGAGAGGCAGCGGATATCTGCAGCAGCGCCAGCAAGGCGCCAAGGCGAAGTAGTGACATGATGTTCCTCCGGTAGCGTTGTTCTCTTTGCAGGTTAAGCCTAGAGATGTACGCCGGGAGGGACCGTGACCAGGATCGCCTTTTAGGTATGAAGCACTGTTTACTGGATCACACTTGGGTTAAACATGCGGAAAGTACCTGGCCTATGGCTGTCTGGGCCCCGTTTTTTCCTGGGTGTCCGTGGTGGCCGGCGAAGGCGCCGTACCGGTTGAGGGGGGGACGGAGACTTCCTCCGGAACGAGGGGGTGTTCAGCGGGGCCCTTCTCTTCGGCCTCTTCTTCGTCATGAGGCTGCGGCAGTTCGTAGGGTGTGATCTGCACCAGCATCCCCATCAGCGGATGATCCAGATAATGCAATTCACCGCTGCGCATACGGCGGTGGGCCTGCATGCGGTAGCTGTTGTAGCGGGGGACGGGGATGGGAAATGCGCTTGCCAGCTGCGGCTCCACAAAGGACTGATCCGGGGCCGCCCTTTCGTGGCGCAGCAGGTCGACATCGACATGCAGGTAGCGGTTGACGCTGACTCGCAGCACGCCTTCGAGTTTTGGCGGTTCCTCGAGCAGGGACTGGGCGCTCATCAGGGTGTCGGTGACAGGCCTTGGCGTGCGGATGTAGAGCAGCTCCGCCTGCTCCCGGCTCCTGACCGGTTGGCGCCAGGCCAGGTGCACCACGGGGTCCAGGCGTCCGCCGGTTCGTTGCAGGTGTTGGTATTCCCGGGTCAGGCGGTATTCATCCTCCGCAAGCAGGGCGTAGGGGATGGGGGGTTGTGGCCCTGGCGGGACTTCCTTCGTCTCCTCTCCGGCTTCGGCATCCGTGGCCTGGGAATCGGTGGCGGCGGGGCCGGTTGGTTGCCCCTCCAGCGGGACGGGCGGCGCCCCGTCTTCCGCCGCTGCGGCTTCCTCATGTTCGTGTTCGTCCGGCCGGGCGCCCGCGGGGGTCACGCCGGGTTGCAGCGGCCGGGCATTGGCCCAGTCGGGTGCTCCCGGGTTTTCCGGCCACATTTCATCCCGGCCCGCCTGGTCGAGGTCCCGGGTGAATATGATGATTTCGATTTCAAACCAGGGTGGGGCCTCCCGGGCATTCCCGGCGGCAAGGGACGGGCCGCTGACCAGGAGGGTGAAAAAGAGTGTGACCGCATTGATTCTCATGAAGCACTCAAGCCTGTTGCATTGATGTTGTGGCAGTTTACTGCCTGCCCCCAATCCGGTCGAGCAGGTTGGAGACGCGTTCGATGCGTTTCGGGCGTTCGGACAGGTCCAGGGAAAACCGGAGCTTGTCGCCGCCGTCCAGCCTGAACTCTTGTGGCCGGGTCTGGATCAGCCGGATCAGGTGGGCCGGATCGATCCTGGGCTCGGCCTCGAACAGGATGCGGCCGCCGGCGGGGCCGGCTTCGATCTTGCGGATGCCGAGCGGCTTGGCCTTGAGCTTGAGTTCCGTAATGCCAAAGAGGTATTTGGCCTGCTCGGGCAGCAGGCCGAAGCGGTCGATCATCTCCACTTGCAGTTCACGCAGTTCGGTGCGGGTGGCGGCGCTGGCGATGCGCTTGTACAGCACCAGCCGGGCGTGCACGTCCGGCAGGTAGTCTTCGGGCAGCAGGGCGGGCAGTTGCAGATCGATTTCGGCCCCGTGATCCAGGGGGCGGTCCAGCTCCGGCTGGCGGCCTGATTTCAGGGCCTCGACGGCGTGCTCCAGCAGATCGGTATAGAGGCTGAAGCCGATCTCGTGAATCTGGCCGCTCTGATCGTCCCCCAGCAGTTCGCCGGCGCCCCGGATCTCCAGGTCGTGGGTGGCCAGGGTGAAGCCCGCCCCCAGTTCCTCCAGGGATTCGATGGCCTCCAGGCGCTTGATTGCATCCGGCGTCATGCTCCTGGGCGGGGGGGTGATCAGGTAGGCGTAGGCCCGGTGATGGGAGCGGCCCACCCGGCCCCGGAGCTGGTGCAACTGGGCCAGCCCCAGCTTGTCCGCCCGGTTGATGATGATGGTGTTGGCGCTGGGTACGTCGATGCCGCTCTCTATGATGGTGGTGCAGACCAGGATGTTGAAGCGCTGGTGGTAGAAGTCGCGCATGATCCGTTCCAGCTCGCGTTCGCGCATCTGGCCGTGGGCGGTCTGAATCCGGGCGCCGGGCAGGAGCTTTTCCAGCCGGGCGGCGGTGTTTTCGATGGTCTGCACCTCGTTGTGCAGGAAGTAGACCTGGCCGCCGCGCTTGATTTCACGCTGGCAGGCCTCGCTGATCAGGACGTCGTTCCACTGGCTGACAAAGGTCTTGATGGGGTGGCGGCCGGCCGGCGGGGTGGCGATGATGGAGAGATCCCGCAGGCCGGACATGGACATGTTCAGGGTGCGGGGTATGGGGGTGGCGGTGAGGGTGAGCAGGTCCACCTGGCTGCGCAGGGCCTTGAGCCGCTCCTTCTGGCGCACGCCGAAGCGGTGCTCCTCGTCGATGATGGCCAGCCCCAGTCGCTTGAATTCGATGCCGGGTTGCAGCAGCTTGTGGGTGCCGATGACGATATCCACGGTGCCCCTGGCCAGCCCTTCGATCACCTCTTTCTGCTGTTTGGCAGCGCCGAAGCGGGACAGGCTCTCCACCCGCACCGGCCAGTCGGCGAAGCGGTCGGCGAAGTTCTGGTAGTGCTGCTGGGCCAGCAGGGTGGTGGGCGCCAGCACGGCCACCTGTTTGCCTCCCTGAACCGCCATGAAGGCGGCGCGCATGGCCACCTCGGTCTTGCCGAAGCCCACGTCGCCGCAGACCACCCGGTCCATGGGGCGGGGGGCGGCCATGTCCGCCAGCACGGCGTCGATGGTCCGCTGCTGGTCGGGGGTCTCCTCGAATTCGAAGGCGGCGGCGAAGGCGGCGTATTCGTCTCCCGGCGGCGGGCAGGCGAAGCCCGGATTGGCCGCCCGGCGGGCGTAGATGTCCAGCAGTTCGGCGGCGATGTCGTGGACCTTCTCCGCCGCCTTGCGCTTGAGTCTCTCCCACTGGTCGCCGCCCAGCCTGTGCAGGGGGGCGTTCTCGGGAGCGGCGCCGGAGTAGCGGCTGATGAGATGCAGGGAGGAGACGGGCACGTAGAGCTTGTCGCCCCGGGCGTATTCCAGGGTGAGGAATTCCGTCTCCATGCCGCCCACCTCCAGGGTCTGCAGGCCCAGGTAGCGGCCCACCCCATGATCTTCGTGCACCACGGGGGCCCCGATGTGCAGCTCGGTCAGGTTGCGGACAATCTGGTCCGGATCCGCCCCGGAGACCCGGCGGCGGCGCGCCTGGCGCACCCGTTCGCCGAAGATCTGGGCCTCGGTGATGATGGCCAGCCTGGCGTCTTTCAGCCACAGGCCCCGTTCGATGGGGGTGACGGTGAGGGCCAGCCCGGCGTCTGAATCGAGAAAGGCCCGCCAGTCCTCCACCACCGCGGGCTTGATGCCGAAATCCCCCAGGGTCTGGAGCAGCATCTCCCGGCGGCCGGCGCTTTCGGCAGTGAACAGGATGCGCCCGGGCCCGGAGGCGATGAAGTCCTGCAGCATGGCGGCCGGCCTGGCGGCGCGGGCCTGGAGCCCCAGGGGCGGCGGCGAGGCGCTGGCGAAGTTGCAGAATCCGGCGTAACCCTTGCGGCGGGAGACGATCTCATGCCGCTGGACGCGGATGGACGCCCCGCTGTTGAGCCGCGCGGCCAGTTCGTCCGGGGTCAGGTAGATCCGGGCCGGCTCCAGGATGGGGCGTTCCGCGTCGTGGTGCCGTTGCTCATAGCGTTCCTCCACCTGCGCCAGGAAGGCGCCGGCCTGGTCCCGTATCTCGCCCACCTCGACGGTCAGGCAGCGTTCGGGGAGATAGTCGAACAGGCTGGCGGTCTCCTCGAAGAACAGGGGCAGGTAGTACTCCAGGCCACCGGGGGCGTTGCCCTCCGACACCTCCCGGTAGATGAGGCTGCTGTGGGGGTCGCCCTCCAGATGGGTGCGGTATGCCTGGCGGAACCGGGCGATGCCGTTTTCGTCCAGCGGAAACTCGCGGGCCGGCAGCATCTGGATGCGCTCCACCTTGTCCAGGGAGCGTTGGGTCTCCGGGTCGAAGGTGCGGATGCTGTCCACCTCGTCATCGAACAGATCGATGCGGAAGGGCAGGGGATTCCCCATGGGGAAGACATCCAGCAGGGAGCCGCGCACGGCGAATTCGCCATGGGCCATGACCTGGGAGACGCACCGGTAGCCGGCCTGTTGCAGTCTCTGGCGGGTCTTCTCCTGGGGCAGGCGTTCGCCGGTGCTCACCAGGAGGCTGTTGGCGTCCACATAGGTCTTTGGCGCCAGCCGCTGGAGCAGGGTGCTGACCGGAACGATCAGCACCCCCCGGCTGGCGCCGGACAGCCGGTAGAGCGTCAGCAGCCGCTGGGAGACCAGCTCCGGCAGGGGGGAGAAGATGTCGTAGGGCAGGGTCTCCCAGTCCGGGAAGTTCAGGATGGGGACCGCCTCCCGGTCCAGGAAAAAATCCAGCTCCTGCTCCAGCCGGGTGGCGGACTGCACATCTTCCGCAACCGCCAGGATCAGGCCGCCATGGGATCGGGCGGCGGAAGCGATGGCCAGCGCCGTGGTACAGCCATACAGGCCGCCCCATTGCAGGCGTTCATCCGCCTTGCCGGGTAACGGGGGGTGTAACGGGTTGTAAAGGCCTGTGGGTAATACGGGGGATGGGGCGGGGGGCATCTGGAAATCGGTTGGCTCGGGTCCGTGTGGTGCTTTTGTCTCGCGGCGTGGCTTTCGCGGCGGGG
>DRKS01000098.1 GCA_011051655.1 Sedimenticola sp. | reverse complement strand
ATGGCGAGCTGACTGCGGTTGCTCACCACCAGCCTGGACAGCGCCGAGATCTCCTTCTGATGCTTCGAATTCTGCCGGGCCAGCTCCCTGTTGCGCTGGATCAGGTCATACTGCTCCAGCGCCAGGCCCACCGTCACCCGCAGGTCGGCATCGTTCCAGGGCTTCAGGATGAACTTGTAGACCGCGCCCTCTCTGATAGCCGCCACCACGGCATCGGTGTCGGCATGACCGGTCAGCATGATGCGGATCATGTCCGGGTAGAGCTGCTTGGTGCGCCGCATCAGCTCGCCGCCGTTCATGCCCGGCATCTTGAAGTCGGAGATCATGAGCTGGCACTGCTCCCGCTCCAGCAGCTTGAGGGCATCCTCCCCGTTATGGGCGGTCAGGATGCGGTAGCTCTCTTGCCGGAACACCCGCCGCAAGGCGTTTACCACATTGGGTTCATCATCCACCAGCAGGATCTGGTACGCCTTCGGTTTTTCTGCCGGGCGCCCGTCATCCGCGCTCTCTTCACCGGTGAACAGGGATGCGTACCGGGACATGCCTTATCTCTTCACCGGCAGGCGTATGGTAAAGGCGGTCCCTTCGCCGGGCCGGCTCTCCACATCCAGGCTTCCTCCATGGGCGGCGATGATGTCGCGGCTTACGGTCAGTCCCAGCCCGGTGCCCTGGCCTACGTCCTGGGTGGTGAAAAAGGGGTCGAAGATCCTGGAGAGCTGCTCCGGGGGTATCCCTTTGCCGTCATCGATGATGCGCACGGTAATCGTGTCGCCGGCCGCCTCCGATACCAGGGTGATCTTCCCCCGCTTATCCCCCATGGCCTGGGCGCTGTTCTGCAGCATGTTGAGAAACACCTGCCCCAAATGGCCGGGATTGCAGCGCGTGGGCGGCAAGGACCCCAGTTGCAGCGAGACATCCGCCTTCTGTTGTATCTGGCTTGCGGCGACATTGGTCACGGTTTCGATCAGCCGGTTGATATCGGCAAGCTCGTCGTCCCCCTGGTCCACATTGGAGAATTCCTTGAGATCCGACACAATGCGCGCCACCCGGTCGGCGCCGTCGATATTCTCCTGCACCAGGGTCTGAAAATCCTCCAGCAGGAAATCCATATCCTCCCGCCGCCAGGCCTGTTCCAGCGCCACGCCCTGTTTCAACATCCGGGCAAAGCTCTCGATCTGCCGCACGTATTGCTGCGCCGTCTCCAGGTTGCTGCGGATAAAGCCTATGGGGTTGTTGATTTCGTGGGCGATGCCGGCGGCGAGCTGCCCCACCGAGGCCAGTTTCTCCGCCTGGTAGAGCTGACGCTGGGAGTCCTCGATGACATGGACCTGCTCCTGCACCCGCTGCTCCAGGTGCTCCGTCAACTCGCGCAGGCGCGCCTCCGAGGCCTGCAGCGCCCGGTGTTTCCGTTGCAGCTTCTCATAATCGGCCTGCACCGCCTCCAGATGCAGCCGTGACGCCATCTGGTAACGGTGGGAGGATTTCAGCAGCAGCTCGATGAGCCGCCCCACCGCCCCGATCCGGCCGGCGTCGCTGCTTTCCAGGTAGCCGATGGGCTCGATGTCGATGCAGAGGGGACGGCGCTGCGCCCCCGGCGGCGTCTGCTCCGCGCCCAACACGAATCCGCCCGCCGCATCCACCAGGCGCACGTCCCCGTCCAGCAGGGCGTCGATAATGCGATGCAGCCCGGCCGGATCGACACCGGACAACAGCTCTTTCAGCCCCGGTTCGCGGTCGAACTCTTTATCCGGAACAAGATGCATCATCGCCCCCCTGCCGGCCGGCCGCCATGGTCGAAGAGACAAAGGCCGCCTCCTCCACGCCGTGACGCGACTTCAATTCAAAGCGCCGCTCCATATCGCGGTAGACATGCCGCAGCAGTTCGCCGAAGGTCTCCTGGACCCCCAGTCCCGAAAGCGCCGAGCTGAAAAAGACCGGCCACCTGGCCTTTCCCCAACGCCGGCTGACCTCTTCCTCGCTGACGATATCGTCCAGGTCCCGCTTGTTGTACTGCACCACCAGCGGCAGGGACTCGAAATCCAGCCCCACCCGGGCGGCGTTATCGGCCAGGTTCTGAAAGGATTCCGCGTTGTTGGTCCCCTGATCCCGCTGCGAATCGGCCACGAACACGACCCCATCCGCCCGCGATAGCACCGCCTTGCGGGTGCCGTCATGGGCCACCTGGCCGGGAACCGTGAACAGCTTGAACTTCAGCAGCAACCCCGAGGGCGCGCGAAAGCCAAGGGGCAGCAGATCGAAGAACAGGGTGCGGTCATTCCTGGTCTCCAGGGTCATCATTTCACCCTTGAGCTGCGGCTGCAGCAGATCGTGCAGACGCATCAGGTTGGTAGTCTTGCCGCTCAGCGCCGGACCGTAATAGACCAGCTTGATGGTCAGCTTCTGTTGCTGTTCATCGTACTCAGCCATGGGCTAAACATCATTCTCATCGAGTATGATGGCGCCGTCCTCGGTCCAGTCGACATGGGTGATGCCAGGGCTTTCCGCCTCCAGCTCCGCCAGCACCCGGGCCTGTTCATCGAGCTGCTCCTGCTGCGCCCGGACCTGGTCGGCCAGGCGGCGGTTCTCCACCAGGGCCGCACGGAGCTTCAGCGCCTGCTCCACCGTCGAGCGCAGTTCATAGTCCTGCCACGGCTTGCTGATGAAGCGGTAGATTTCGGCCTCGTTGATGGCGCCGAGCAGGCCGTCGAGATCGGAATAGCCGCTCAGGATCACGCGCATGGCCTCGGGCTGCAGCTCCTTGGCCGCGACCAGGAACTCGACGCCGTTCATCCCCGGCATGCGATAGTCGGAAATGAACAGATCAAACGCCTCCTCCCGCGCACGCTCCAGGGCCTCCCTGCCGCCCTGGAAGACCTCGACCTCCCACCCCGTGCCTCTGCCCAGGCTGCGCCTCAGCGCCTTCAATATGTGCTCTTCATCATCGACTATCATCAATCGGGACATTGTCGTCACCCTCATTGCACTGCAATATAGATATCAAATTCCTCTCCCAGGGCCGCTTCCAGGTCGTGTATGCGCCGTATGAGGTTGTCGTTCAGCACATGCCCTTTCGACAGCAGCAGGGCCCGGTCCCCGGTCATCAGATCCCGCGCCAGCACCATGCCCGCCTCCAGGCCGTTCGACTTGCAACTGCGCATGGCCTGCACCGTCCGCGCACGGGCCTTGGGCGCGGCGGCGTCCAGCATTTCCAGAAAGGCGTCCACCAGCCGGGGGTCATAACGCTTGCCCTTGTTTTTGACCAGATATTCCCTTGCCTGGGCGGCGGTGTGGCTCTTGCTCGACAGCATGCCCTGTTGCAAGGCGTCATAATCATCGGCTATGGCAATGATTCTGGCCCCCAAAGGGATATCTTCTCCGCTCAGCTTATCCGGGTAGCCGCAGCCGTCCCAACGCTCATGCTGACTGCGGATCAGGCGCGCCGCCACTTGCAGGTTTTCCAGGCCCATCAGGAGGCCCTCGCCGATGGCGGGATGCCTCGCCACCTGCGCCCGACCCTCGGGCGCCAGCTCACTGTAGGGCTTGTCAATGAGGTGATCGGGCAATCCGACCTTTCCGATATCGTGCAACAGGCCGGCGAACAGCACCTGCTGGGCCGCCTCCGGATCCATCCCCACCTTCAATGCCAGGTTGCGGGCATGGTCCGCCAGCCGGCGCGCATGGCCGGCCTCGGCGCCCTCCCGCAGTTCTATGATGTTGGAGAAGACCTTGATGGAGTTGACGTAGTTGCTCTTCAGGGATTGGTGGGCCGCCTCCAGCATGTCCATGGTCTGGCGCAGTTCCTCGGTGCGCTGGCGCACCTTCTCTTCCAGGTTGGCGTTGAACACCTGCAACTGTTCATTCTGTTTTTTCGTCAATGCCAGCAGCCGTTTTCGCTCCTGCTCCAGAAAACGCTGCTCCAATGCATGGCGGACGCTCAGCCTGATGTCGTTCTCGTCCCAGGGCTTGCTGATATATTTGTAAATCTTGCCCAGGTTGATGGCCGCGATGGTGGAATCCATGTCGGCATAGCCGGTCAACAGGATCCGCACCGTGTCCGGCCAGCGCTCCGCGACCTCGGCGAGAAAAGCAGCCCCGTCCATTTCCGGCATGCGCATATCGGAAATCACCAGATCCACCTGGTGCTCCCGCATCAGCTCCAGGCCTTCGCGGCCTCCCGGCGCAACCAGTATCTTGTAGCCGAGGGGGCGAAACAGGCGCCGAAGCGATGACAGGATGTTCGCCTCATCATCCACAAACAGCAGTGTCGCGGACGCCACCGCCTGTTCCAGGTCACCGGCGGCATGGGGTTCACCGTTGTTGCCCGGGCGGGTCATCTCAGTTTCAGGCCGCCTTCTGCCCGGCCTGCTCTATGGGTATGCAGACACGGAAGATGGTGCCCCTGCCCGGCTCGCTCTCCACGCTGATACTGCCGCCGTGCTTCTGGATAATGCCATAGGACAAGGACAGGCCCAGGCCGGTACCCTCGCCCACCCCTTTGGTGGTGAAAAACGGATCGAAGATCCGCTTCTGGGTTTCGGCATCCATGCCCTTGCCGGTATCCTCAATCTCCACCCATGCATTTTTCCCCTCGGTGCCGGTGCGTATGGTGATCAGCCCCCGCTCCTCGATGGCATGGGCGGCATTGACCAGCAGGTTCATGAAAACCTGGTTGAGCTGGGAGATGATGCATTCCACCTGGGGAAGATCCCCATATTCCTTCACCACCTCGGCCTTGTACTTGATTTCGTTGTTGACGATATTGAGGGTACTGTTCAGCCCCTTGTGCAGGTCCGCCCAATGCCACTCCGCCTCATCCAGATGGGAAAAATCCTTGAGGTCCTGGACGATCTGCCTCACCCGGCTTACCCCTTCTTCCGATTCGCTCACCAGGCTGTGCAAATCCTCCTTGAGAAAATCCAGGTCAATCTCCTGCTTCAGGGCCCGGACCGCCGCCAGGGCCTGAGCGTCATCCAGCTTGTCCTCGGCCCCTTCGTAACAGTCGATCAGCCTGAGCAGATCACCCAGGGAATGTTTCAGAGAACCGATGTTGGAGCTGATATAACCCACCGGGTTATTGATTTCATGGGCCACACCGGCCGCCAGTTGCCCGATGGAGGCCAGCTTCTCCGATTGCAAAAGCTGCGACTGCGCATCCTTCAGCCGCCTGACCAGCGCCTCCTGTTCTTCCTTCTCCCTGCGCAGCTTGGCCTCCGCCATGCGCTGCTCCTCGGAATAACGCCGGATCACCCAGATGCTGGCCATGGCGGAAACGAAAATCAGCAGGGCGACGACCATCAGCATATAGAGCATCCGGTCACGCAGGCGGTCACTCCGGTCTTCATGGGCCAGCATCAGCGCATAGGCGGCATCGGCAAGCCCGGGGGCCTCCCTTGCCACCAACTCATAGGCGGACGGCGCTTCCGCGGAAGCGGCCGGATGGCCGGCAATAGCCGCCAGCGCGGGTTTTATTTCCACCCAGACCTTCTTCATGGCCGCCAGCTCATCCATCAGCTCCGCGGGCAGCGGCGGCAGGAGCCGGGCCATCGCCCGGCCGCCCCGTTCCAGCACGCCCAGGTTTTCCTCAAACGCGGCCATCGCCTTCATCAGCTCCTCCTTGTCCTCCTCCTGTCCTATGTGCACCATGTGGGTAAAGGTCATCAGCTCCCGCGCCAGCTTGTGCTGCAACCCGGCAATATTGATGAAGGCGTTGTCATTCCGGGTTTCGGCCAGAAACCAGTGAAAGCTCCCCAACGCCAGCAGGATACAGAGCGTCGGCAGCATCAATACCAGACCCAGTCTTTTTTTAACGGCCGATTTCATTTCTCAGGCCTTCATCCCCGCAACCCTGGTTTCAGGCCCCGCTGAAGCCGCCTCCTCGACAGCGGTTTCATTTTCGGCGGACGATTCCGTTTTTTTCGCCTGCTTCACCGGCAACCGCACCCTGAAGCAAGTGCCCTTGCCCACCTCGCTTTGCACCCCGATCTCACCGCCATGGCGCTCGACAATGCTGTAGGAGAGGGACAGACCGAGGCCCGTGCCCTTGCCCACCGGCTTGGTGGTATAGAAGGGGTCGAAAATACGGGAGAGCGCATCGGGCTCGATGCCCTTGCCGGTATCGGCGACTTCCACCCAGACCCAGTCGTTTCCCTCCATGCCCGTCCGAATGGTGATGGTGCCACGCTCCTCAATGGCATGGACTCCGTTTACCATCAGATTCATGAATACCTGGTTGAGCTGCGAACCGATGCACTCTATCTGGGGAATGCCCGCATACTCCTTGACGACCTCCGCCTTGTATTTGATTTCGTTGTGGACGATGTTGAGGGTGCTGTCCAGGCCGGCCTCCAGGTCCGCCCAGTGCCATTCGGTGCTGTCCAGGCGGGAGAAATCCTTGAGGTCGTTGACGATCTGCTTGACCCGGCGAATGCCCTCATCGGACTCTTCGAGCAGGCTGCCTATGTCTTCTTTCAGAAAATCCAGGTCCAGCTCCTGCTCCAGATCCCGCACCTCCCGGAGGATGGAGCTGTCCTGCGGGACCGCTTCCTGCAGTTTTTTATAGGCGTCCAGCAGGCTGAAAAGGTCGGCCACATACTGCTTCAGGGAGCCCAGGTTGGAGTTGACATAGCCCACCGGATTATTGATCTCGTGGGCAACGCCGGCGGCCAGTTGGCCGATGGAGGCCATTTTCTCCGATTGCAGCAGTTGGGAGTGGGCATCCTGGAGTTTATCGATCAACTCCTGCTGCTTCTTCTCGGCCTGCTTGCGCGCGGTGATATCGCGAAACACGATAATGGAGCCCGCATAGCCACTGTCGTCCACCATGGGCGAACCCACGTAAGCAACCGGCAGGGCGGTTCCGTCGCTGCGGTAGAAAACGCCGTCTTCATCGCGGTAGGTCCGGAATGTGTGCAGGGCCTTGTACAGGGGGCTTTCCTCTTTGGTCCGGGGACCGTCTTCCTCGTTGCCGCCGCAAAGGAAGGAGTACATGTCCTTGCCGATCAGGTCCTCCTCGTCGTCACAGGCGAGCAGGGAAATGGCCTCCGCGTTGGCAAAGGCGATCCTGCCCTCCGCATTGTCCGTAATGACGCCGTCACCCATGGAGTAGGTGATGTTCTGCAGGAAGGCCCCCTTCTCCGACAGCTCCCTTTCCGCATCCTTGAGATTGCTGATATTGCGGCAGATCGAGACGTACTTATAGGGCTTGCCGGCGGGATCCAGAAAAGGGACGACGGTGGTGTCCAGCCAGATCAACGAGCCGCTCTTGGTGCGGCTGCAGACCTCGCCGTGCCAGACCGTGCCGGCGGCGATGGTGTCCCACATCTCCTGGTAAAAGCTCTCAGGATGCTGATCTGATTTCAGAATACTGTGATTACGCCCGATCAATTCCTCCCGGTCATAACCGAAGTCCTCACAGAAACGGTCGTTGGCGTAGATGATCTTGCCAGTCACATCCATAATGCCCACATTGGCATGCTGGTCCATGGCGAATTTCTGGTATTGCAGCTCCCGCCGGGCCATGGAATGCTCAACGATCTTCCCCACCGTGTTGGCCACGGTGACCAGTAATTGCTCCTCGATCCTTTCCCGCACATGGCCGGCGTCGACATAGAGATTGAGCACGCCAAAGGTCCGACCCCTGGCGACAATGGGCACGCAGTAGTGGCCATGGTCCCCGATGCCCTCGTAAGTGATTTCGTGTTGCTCATCGAGATGACTCTTAAAGATCACTTCACCCGTTTGCGCCGCCCGGCCGCAGAGGCAATGGCCTAGGGAGATTTGCTTGCAGTCCTTGATGAGCTGCTCGCCCAGGCCATGCTGGGCCTTCATCTCCAGGTTTTGTCCCTGTTCATCCAGCAGGAATATGGCGCCCTTGCCCTGCCCCGCCAGCCATGGAATGGCGGTCAAGAACTCGATGATCCTTTGCAACTGATCCTGCAGCGGAACCGGCTCCAGTGAGATATGCAGGATCTCGGTGACCGCCTGCTGCGCATAGAAATCGAGTATTATTTCGTTCTGCAGCGCTTCCTCGGACTTGTCCTGTTCCGCCGCATGCTCATTTTGCTCACTCATAGATTCATATCCTTGGTCTCAAAATATGGCGGTATTTCCACCGCCGGACCTCCTGCATCCAATGCATCGCTACAACACCGCAGAAGGTCCACTGTTCATCTTTCCAGGGCTCATGAATCAGCGGATTCAAGCAGGGGCGAAAGAGACCGGTAGGTCGCCTCCATCTCCCCCAGGAGCCCGCCAAGCCTGTTCCAGTCCAGGCCAAGCCGTTCGACCGCCCCTGCGTCCACCGGGGGGATCGGCTGACTCCCTTCGTCACCCAGGCCCAGGCCGCGGCAGACAATGTCCGCCACGTGAACCAGCCGCACCAGCCCGTCCTTCGGTTCAGCGCCGGGCCGGTGGTGGCCACCGATGGCCTTGCAGACCGCATCCGGAAAATTCCATTTTTTCGCCAGGCGTTCCCCCGCGGCGCAATGGTCGGTGCCCAGGACCGCCTGCTCTGCCTCATACATGAGGCAGCCGTGCTCATCCCGGTAGCGCAGCACTGCCGCAAATCGCTTGGGGAAATGTATGGCCAATACCACCCGGCCAAGATCATGCAGCAGCCCGCCGGTGAAGGCGCAGCCCTCGTTCATGCCTGTCCGTTTCGCCAGAACCACGCCCACGGCGGCAGTCCCAAGACCGTGGCGCCAGAGCGACATACAATCGAAACCCGTATCACCGGGGGACGTAAAGCGGTCCACCACCGCCGAGGAGACAATCAGGTTGCGTACTGTATGCATGCCCAGCAATACACAGGCCTCCTTGATGGACCCTACCTGGCTGCTGAGCCCGTAGAAGGAAGAGTTGGCGACCCGCAGGATGCGGGCCGTCAGGCCGATATCAGATTGCACGCTTTCGGCCAGACCGGCCGCATCTATCTCACCCTTGTCGATGTCCCGCAGGATTTTCATTACCGACGGCTGCAGGGTGGGCAGTTCCGCCAAATCATCCAAATTGATCGGGGTCATGCCTGTTCTCCGCAACGGTACTCGAAAATCATTTGTTTCAGGCCTTCCATCAGGGGATCGCCCACAACATTTTGAAAGCGCTCGTCCAGGCATTCTCTTAGCTGGGCGGCAAAGGCCGCCTGCTCCTCCGGGGAGCGCTGCGTGACAAGCGTTACTTCGGAAATATTTTTTGCGCGCAGGATGGCAATCAGGCGCTCATCGAGTTCCCCGCCCCTGGGCAGGAGTACGGCGCCGGCGGGATCACGGATGTCTTCGGCGACCTTGGCCCCGGGAGATACCTGCTCGATCGGTACTGTTTTCATGGCGCCTTCCCTTCCTGCTCCAGGAAAACCAGAACCCTGGCGTTTGCGCCCGATCCGCCCTTTATCCTGTTGCACTGCACCTTGACCGCCCGGCCACCGGCCAATGTCAGGCTCCAGCATCCGGCCTCGGGATCCTGTCCCACAACGCAGCAGTTCTCCAGGACATCAGGGGGCAATACCGTATCCGCCATACACCCCACAAGGCCGCTCTTGCCCTCATTGAACAAATCCAGGGCGCGCCGGTTGGCCACCGCGATCAGGTTCTCTTCACTGATGCCGATCACCCCAAGGGGCAGATGCTCCAGCACATCCTGGGCAACCTTGAGCGTCGCCAGGTTGAGCATGCTCTGGCGGATATTCTCCTGCACCCGCTTTTCCAGGTTCTGGTTTATGAGGGCCAGTTCATCATTGGCGGCCTGCAACTCCAGGGACAGACGGCTGTTCTCCGCCGCCAGCTCATATTGCCGGAAGGCCTCATCGATGTGGTCCTGAAGCAGGTCGTCATCCCAGGGTTTGGGCAGAAATTTATAGATGGCGCTGCGGTTGACGGCCTGAATCACCGCCTCCAGATCCGTATAACCGGAGAGCATGATGCGTATGCAGGAGGGCTGGTGCTCCCTGGCCTTATCCAGAAATTCGATACCGCCCATCTCCGGCATGCGGGCGTCGGAGACGATAACCTGGACATCGTTTTTCTCCAGCAGCTCAAGACCTTCCCGGCCGCTCTCCGCCGTGAGTATGCGGTAGCCCCCACGGCGCAACAGGCGCTTGAGAGACCGCAGAATATTGGGTTCATCGTCCACTAAAAGAAGGGTTCGCTCCATATCAACCTGCCTGTCATTTGAGGTTCCACCATGGCCAGAGCCTTCTTGGCCAGCAAAAAAAAACGCCCGCGAATCAAACGGTTATGTCTGACACAGGCAGCCCATTAGGGCTTATCTTCCTATCTAATGTCGACCCTTGGTATCGGAACTTTAACAGTGACCCTTCGGTGGTTTTTGCACCCCGCAACCGGGCGCCTCCCGCTTCGGAGCCCTGCCCGCGACCCTGGAGCAGGTGCCCCGGCCACCCTGCCGGCCGGGGCATCCGCCCAGGTGCGCATAGGGCGGATGGGTCTCCAGCCGGGGACCCTCGAACGGCGCGCCGACGGTGAAGTGATAGAGCACCTGCCAGTCATGGCCCTTCAGCCCCAGCAACCGGTGCATGGCGTCGTCGAAATAGCAGCCTATGCCGGTGCCCCGCAGGCCCGCCGCCTCGGCCTCCAGGTAGAGCGCCTGCCCCAGCATCCCCGCCTCCCAGCAGAGATAGCGATACCACCAGGGGGCCTCCGCAGCCATCCGGAATTCCGCCAGCATGCCGAGGGAGAAGGCCCCGTCCGCTGCAATGTCCTGGAAGCAGGAAATGCGGCCGGCGCGGTCCTGGAAATCACCTTCCTGCAGAAACCTCAGCGGCAGGTGCCGGGGGCAGCCTTCGACCCCGGCCCACTGAAATCCGGGCCGCATCAGGGAACGCAACAACCGTTCCGCCCGCGGGGTGCGGGCAAAGGCGTAGAGGCCGGGCTCCAGCCCCGCAACCCGGTGCACGAACAGCATGGGGTGAATCCGCGGCGACCAGGGCAGGGCATCCCAGGGGGCGATGCCGGGGCGCGGTAGCAGGCAGTCCAGCAGGTGAAAGAAGGCCCGGCGGTCCATGAGGGTCCCGCCATCGAAGGCCTGGGCGCTGCGGCGCTGGCGGATGAGCGTGGCAGCCTCGACAGAACCCTGCCAAGGCCGCAAGGGGGGCAGATCCGGATGGGCCGGCGCCGGGACCGCTGCGGTGCGAGGCTTGGCGCTGTGCCGGATTGCCGCCGTAACCGGCGGCCACTCGATCTCCCGCGCACTCAGGCGTGAGGCCCGGCCTTGCCACCGGGCCCCCTCCGGCAGCGCCAGGGAGGCCTCCCGCTCCAATCCCGCTGTTTCCGGGCCGACGGCCATCAGCAGGCCGGCGGCTTCCTTTTCCGCCCCCTCGAAATCCCGCTCCCGATCCAGCCCCAGCAGCCGGCCCACCTCCCCGTCACCGGGCGCCGTCAGCAGCCGCGCCCGCCAGCCCAGCGCCGCCGCCGCATAACGCAGGGCCGCCATGGCATGGCCGAGATCGAGCTGGCAATAGCGGAAGGCCCGCACCCCGTATTTCCAGGCCTCCCGCCAGGGAATGTAGCTGAGCCCCACCAGAAAGCCGTCCCATGAGACCAGGTCAGACAATCCGGCCCGCCGCTCCAGGGCGTGCTCCAGGCTCAGATAATGGTAGAGGCCGCCCTCCAGCCCCGGCAGATCCGGAGACACCAGGTAGGCCTCAACAGGGTGCAGATTGCCGCTGGAGGGGTTGCAGCGCAGGGCCCAGCGGTTTCCTCCCTGGCTTTTCCAGGCGGACAGCCCCAGGGAAAGCTCGAACAGGGCGGCCACCGCCTCCGGCCCCGGCAGCACCGGTTCCACCGCATCCGGACGATGCAGCGCCTCGAAAGGGGTCCGCAGCCCGTCCGCCCGCAGCGGCAGACCCATCCGCGGCGCCCCCTCGAAACGGCGGAAGGGATCCGGCTGATTGGCCCAGTCCAGCCCGGCCGGGCCCGGGGCATAGCCTTCGGGCCGGTGCTTGCTGAGTTGGTGGTAATCCCGGATGGATTCGATGGGAGGCGCTGCACCGGAAGCCATGAGGGCATGGTAGCCCCAACCCCGCTCTTTCACCACCTCCCGGGCCGGGCCGAACTGGCCATATCTCCAGCTTCGGGGTACCATCATTGGCGCCCGGATTCCGGCCGGGGGAGCTGAACAGCCGCATCTTCAATAATTACAACAAAAGCGATCCGGCCCGCCCCCGCATCTTTTGAAACCACACGTTATAGCGCCTGCAAAACGAGATAACATATGAGATCAAAATGCTCTCTTGGCATATTGGCCGTGGCCATGCTCGGCATTCTGGCCTGCTCCGCGGACCGGTCGGAGGAAGAGGGCTCCGGCGGCAAAGAGCGCACCGGGGAGGAGATCACCCAGCGGGAGCCGGCGGAGGAGCCGCAGGCCGAAGAGTTCCGGTCGGTGATAAGGGTGCTTCCCTCCGCCCAGGAGGAGGACACCGCAACAGAGACGGCCAGGGCCAAGCCGACGGAAGAGCAGATCATCCAGGCCAGGCTCGCCAAAAAGGCCATCGTCACACCCAGGCCCCCGGCGCCGGAGACGCCCAGGACCAGGCCGACGGAAGACGAGATCGCCAGGATCAAGCTGGCCAGGCAGGCCATCGTCAGGAACGGGCCGGTGAGAAAAGGGATTACCGTGGCCAAGCCGGTGGCGCCGGCCGCTGAAACCGCGCCCGCCGAAGAAACGCCGGCCGGGGACATGCCCGGCGACCAGCCGGTTGCCGAAGCCGGAGCGGACGGGGCGCCGACCGCTGAAATCAGGCCCGCTGAAGAAGCGACCGCCAGCAACACGGCCGACGACGAACCGGTCACCGAAGCCGGGGCGGACGGGGCGCCGGCCGCTGAAATCAAACCCGCTGAAGAAGCGACCGCCGGCAACACGGCCGACGACGAACCGCTCGCCGAAGCCGGGGCGGACGGGGCGCCGGCCGCTGAAATCAAACCCGCTGAAGAAGCGACCGCCGGCAACATGGCCGACGACGAACCGGTCGCCGAGGCCGGGGCGGACGGGAGCATTCCGGAAAACGCCATGGAGGACAAAATCGCCCTGGTTGAGACCACCGCCCTGGAAGATGCCGGGGAAGCCGCGGCGGCAACAGAACCCGTTGCAGCGGACAGCGCCAGCGCCGGCCTCCAGGCCTTGCCGGAACCGCCAACCGTGGTTGAAAAATCCGCACCCGCCGGCGATGCGCCGGCGCCCATCTCCAGCGGCCCCGCCAGCAAGACAATTTACGTCATCCGCGCCGGCGACACCCTGGCGGGCATCGCGGCCGGTTTTGGAGTGAGGATACAGCAGCTGAAAAGCTGGAACGGCCTGAAGACCAATATGATCCACCCGGGGCGGAAGCTGGTGGTGTATACCCGGCCGGATGAGACGACCGCCCCCCCCGGCAGCTCCGATGACCCGGCCGCCACCATCACCTATATCGTCCGGCCGGGCAGCACCCTGGCAAGCATAGCGCGCTATTTCAAGGTCAAAGTAAAACAGCTCCGGGAGTGGAACGGCCTGACCGGCAACATGATCCACCCGGGGCAGAAGCTGGTGATCCATACCCAGGCCGGTGATCATGACGATTCCCCCGCCGGCCCCGACAATCAAATCACCTATGTTGTCCGCGCCGGGAACACCCTCGCAGGCATAGCCGGCATCTTCCGGGTGCCGGTGGCACGGATCAGGGAATGGAACGGCCTGACCGGCAATATACTCAGGCGGGGACAGAAGCTGAAGATCAACCTGCCGGAGAACATCAAGCCCGCCAGCTATGAGGTAAAGCCGGGAGACACCTTGAGCACCATCGCCCGGCGCCTCGGCGTGAACCAGGAAGAGCTGCGATACATCAACGGCATTCGCAATGCCGCCAATCTGCGCATAGGCCAGAAGCTACTGTACTTTCAGCGGGCGGGATGAGCAAAAGACGCCCGCGCCAGATCACTATATAATGGCGCCCCCGCCGGGGAATGGGTTGAAATCAAGACCCGAAGCTTTGGGGAAACTCATTTTTACACTTATTTTTCAATCGGCTGGTTAAATTCGTTGGCGGCTGAAGCCACGAAGAGAAAAGCACCGTTTCCCAATTACTGGACCTTTATCGCCCATGCATCCCATGATCAACATCGCCGTACGGGCGGCCCGCAGCGCGGCCGGCGTGCTGCTGCGCTATTTCGACCGGGTTGACACCCTCAACATCACCTCGAAAGGGCTGAATGATTTCGTCAGCGAAGTGGACCGCGCCGCCGAGCAGGCCATTATCCAGGTCTTGCGCAAGGCCTATCCGGATCACGCCATCCTGGCGGAAGAAAGCGGGACCCACCCGGGCAACGACTACCAGTGGATCATCGATCCCCTGGACGGCACCACCAATTACCTGCATGGCTCGCCGCATTTTTCGGTGTCCATCGCGCTGAAACACCGGGGCGTCCTGGAGCACGGGGTCATATACGATCCCCTGCGCGAGGAGATGTTCACCGCCACCCGCGGCTCCGGCGCCCTGCTGAATGACCGGCGCCTGCGCGTGACCCAGCGCAAGGACCTGAATGGCGCCCTGCTGGGCACCGGCTTCCCCTTCCGCGACCTGCGCCATATGGACGCCTACCTGGGCATGTTCAAAGAGCTGTCCAGGAACACGGCCGGTATCCGGCGCCCCGGCTCCGCCGCCCTGGATTTCGCCTATGTTGCGGCTGGCCGCCTGGATGGTTTCTGGGAGCTGGGATTGGCGGAATGGGATTTCGCCGCCGGTGAACTGCTGGTCCGCGAGGCCGGCGGGACAGTGACCGACATCAACGGCGGCGACCGGCACACCGAATCCGGCAACATCATTGCCGGCGGCCTCAAGGTTCATGCGGCCATGCTGCAGGCGATCCGGCCTCACCTCAATGAAAAGATCAGGTTCTGACCCAGGGCAAACGCACGAAATTTAGGCTGCCATCAATAGTTTAGCCAGATAGCCTTCATCCCAGCCTGCTTTTAATCGTTTGTTCTTTATACCGAGCTTCACGCTTTTGTCTTTTTTAAGCAAATTCAGCGCAACATGCCGCAT
>DRKS01000097.1 GCA_011051655.1 Sedimenticola sp. | reverse complement strand
GGTGGTGTCGCGCGTCTCTCTCATCACCACGCTGGCGCGCGCGCGCGCCAGCCGCAGCTTCACTTCGGCATCCTTTACAAACCGTTCCGCCACGGCGCCTTTTTCATGCGCGCGCCGCAGGCTGTCCCAGGTCTGCTCCGCGCGGCTGATGTCCTCGCGTGCACTGGCCAGTTCCGCCTGCGCCTGTTCCAGCTGCGCGAGCAACTCATGCTCGTCCAAGCGCACCAGCAACTGCCCGGCCTGCACCCTGTCCCCCGGTCGCGCCTGCACCGTCACCAGCCGGCCAGCGTAGGCGGCATGGATGGCGACCTGCTGCCGGCTGACGACCTGTCCAGGCACCACGATGGACTGGTAGATCTCGCCGATTTCGGGGAAGGCGGTCTGCACCGCCAATCCCTTATCAAAAGAAAACCACTCACCCTTGAGGGCGGCGAAACCCAGTACCGCCAGCACTAACAGGACGAGTAAGGTCGCGCCGGTAAACCATCTCCGCAGCCGGCCCGGCGAGCGCGGCGGCATACCATCGAAGACAAACGGCTCAGCCGCGTGGGGGTCACCTTCCCGCTCTCCGTGAATAGCCTGCCGGCCTCGCCGCTGGCGGCCCGGGAATTCCTCGGCATCGATGATGATCTCCACCTCACCCCGGTATTCCTTGGATTGTTCAACACCACGGGTAGGTTCGGCGGGGTCGGGCGCAGCTCGCCGGGGTTCGTCTTGCCTGCTCTGCGTGGTGGCTTCCGCCGTATCTTGCAGGGGTGTGTCGGACTCAGGTGCTGCGCCGGAAGGGGGCAGTGGCGAGGCTTGCGCATGGTTGGCCACGGCCCGTTCTATCATGCTCAGCGGCTCACTTGCCGGGGGTGTTGTCGATGAAGCTTCAGCCGCGGGGGCGGCGGCCGGCGTCGATGGACGCACATCCACTGACGCCGCAGTCGGCCCTTCTGCCGGGGCAGACGCCACCTGCAACAGGGGAATCGTCTTTTCATCTTTTTTGCCGGTAGAGGGCGGCGGAGTCGGCTGGATCGGCGTCACCAGCGGAACGTCCTCCGGCTCATGGCGAGTGCTCTGCGGCCCGGCCGCCGCCGATTCATGCCCATCGCGCAACAGGCGGCGAATGTGGCTGTGCAGCGCCTCGGCATCGACCGGCTTGGTCATCACCTGATTGGCGCCGGCATCGTAAGCCTTGACCAGCACCTCGGCATCGGTGGAGCCCGTGATAACGATAATGGGCAATTGGCTGAGCCGGGACTGTCCACTCTGACGCAGGGTACGGATCAGGTCATCACCGTCCATCCCCGAGGAGGACACCTTGAGATCGGTCAGTAAAAGGTCGTAGTCGTCCTGAATCAGGGCGACGATGGCGGGTTCAGCGGACTGGAAATAGTCGACCCGATAGCCGCCAGGCTCCAGCATGCGGCGCATGACGAAGGCGGCGGTGCGGCTGTCATCAACATAGCACAAACGTGCCAGAGGCTTTTCCGCCGCCGACGGGGGCGAAGCGGGCTTCTCAGTCATGGCCCTTATTGCTCATGGAAAACACTCATGGAATACACTCATGGAGCAAACCCTGAAGACGGTTTTAACGGGCGTACGCAGGCGTTATCCCCTGACTGTCTGCGGGACTGCTATTTATGGCTTGTGGTCTCTGCAGAACAGGAGAATCCGCCCTTTCCCCGTGCGCACCCCTGTATTGGGTCAACACCCCTCCAACAGGTCGCCGGATACGCCCTGCCATTGCTGTCACTATAAGATCACCCTCTCGGCAAGTAAACTCGCCCCTGGTTGCGACAACCCTTCGTTTGATGCAACATAGCCGCACAACAATAAGATCGGCGGAGGCCCCCAGGGGCCGCTCGCAGGCGTCAAATCTTTGATTGAGAGGAGTGGTTATGATCGACTTGCTAACGTATATGGTAGGCACCGTCGCGGCGATAGGTTTCGCCCTGCTGGTGTATCTCGTCTTCCAGATCTACAACTCGGACACCTATACCCGCGAAAAGTAGTTTGCAAACCGGCATTCCGGGCCACCGTTCCGGGATGCCAGTTTTCACCAACGTTCCCTAACCCTTGGGACCCGCCGGCAGCCAGACGTGCACGGCCGCGCCACCCAGCTCGCTTTCACCGATTTCCAGCGTGCCACCATATAGCTGCACAATATCCCGCACGATGGACAGGCCGATGCCATGTCCGGCGATATCCGAATCAGCCCGGCGCCCGCGCTGCATGACATAGCGCACCATCTCGGGGGGGATGCCCGGGCCATCGTCTTCGACGTGGATGAAGAGATCCATTTCACCGTTGCGCGGCCCGGCCTTGGAACGGGCCTGCACATGCACCCGCCCCCGGCACCACTTGAAGGCATTGTCCGTGAGGTTGCCAACGATCTCCATCAGATCGCCCTCGTCGCCGGCGAATTCCAGGCCGGGCTGCAAGTCGGTCTCCGTTTCCACCCCCTTGTCGGCGTACACCTTGTGCAGACCGGCCAGCACCTTCTCCACCACCCCTTGCACCGCAATGGGCGCGGACAACACCGTCCAGCCCGAGGTCGCGGCACGCTGCAGCTGGTAGCCCGTGAGCTGATTCATGCGTTCCACTTGCTCCAGCACCACGCTCGGCAGCTCTTCCTTGCCGTCACGATTTTCCGCCGCACTCTGCAGGATCGCCAACGGGGTCTTGAGGCTGTGGGCCAGGTCGCCCAGGGTGCGTCGATAGCGCTCCAGGTGTTCTCGCTGATGGGAAAGCAGACCATTGATATTGCTGGTCAGGGTCTGCAGTTCGAGTGGATAGCGCCCCTTCAGGCGCGTCTGCGCACCCTCCTCGATGGCGCGCAATTCATCGGCGGCATGCTTCAAAGGCAACAGACCCCAGCGCAGAATACCCCACTGCACCGCCAGCAGCAGCAGCGCCACACCGCCCAGGGTTCCCCATAGGCTGCCGCGGAAGGCCGCAACCCGGGCATCAAATTCGCCCATATCCTGAGCGACGCTGAAGGTATAGTCCTGACCGGGATCGGGGGAATCGCTCCACACCACGCCGTAGCTGAACAGATAGAGCCGATGGCCATCGGGCAAGGTGACCTGCCGACCATCCTGAGCCAGACGGGGAAGGCCTTCGGTAAACGGGATCGACATACCCTGCATGGACTCCGAACGCCACAGCCATTCCCCATCGTTGCTGGACACCTGCCCATAGAGGCCGGATTGCGGATCGTAAAAACGCGTATCCGGCAGCTCCTTGTCCATGATGAGGCGCCCGTCCTCACCCATCTCGGCGGCGGAAATCAGCGCATACACATGACCGAACATGCGCTCTTCCATGTCCTGCTCGATACTGTCGTGATAGATCCTTTCGAGGGTGATCTCGGCCAGACCAAAGAAACTGAAAAGCACCGCGCTGGCCGCAATCAGCACGCG
>DRKS01000096.1 GCA_011051655.1 Sedimenticola sp. | reverse complement strand
CTCCGTCAAGGTGATAACTTGGGATGCAGCCAGCCGGAAAGCGGTTAGCTGCTAGGCGCGCGACCGCAGGACTAGCAGCGCTAATTCAAGGGAGCGCAACAACGCAGATGACCGCTTTCCGGCTGGCCCGAAGGGAGCGCCCCAGACCGGCCAATGCCGCGTTGCAGTCCTTGGAAAGGGCATGCCATTCCCTGCGGGCTGCGCCTTGTCTTGGCCGGCCTGGGAAGCTCTGCATCCCAAGCTATCACCTTGACGGAGTACTAGGGGCTGTTTTTGCACCCGGCTGCGTTATCATTCGCTTATGCAGCGTCACGACACCGCACTCATTCTGCCTTGCCGGGTGCAAAAACAGCCCCGGCAGAACCTATTAACAGGCCCTGATAAAAAACACCGGAGAAAAACCCATGGGCAAAGGCCGCCTTTCACCACCTTGGCTTCATTTTGCAGCAATCGCCTGCAGCAGCATTTTCACAATATATTGTTCCCAGGCCCAAGCGGCCGGTTTTCAACTCATAGAGCAGAGCGTCTCCGGCATGGGGACCGCCTATGCGGGGGGAGCCGCCCAGGCCCAGGATGCAACCACCATCTATTTCAACCCGGCGGGAATGACCCATCTCGAGGGACGGCAGGCCATGGCCGCCGTCCATGTGGTGGTCCCCCGGGCCGAGTTCCGCGACAAGGGCTCGACCCATCTGCTGGGGGCGGGGCTCGGAAGCAGCGAGGGAGGCGATGCGGGCATGACCGGCATAATCCCGAATCTCTATTACTCAGGCAAGGTCTCCAACGACATCTATTTCGGCCTCGGCATCAATGCCCCCTTCGGACTTGGCACCGAATACGGCAAGGACTGGATCGGGCGCTACCATGCGGTGAAGTCCGAACTTCTCACCATCAACATCAACCCGGCGATCGCCTTCAGGGCCGGCGACCAGATCAGCATCGGCATCGGCATCAACGCCCAGTATATCGACGCGGAACTCACCAACGCCATCGACATGGGAGCCATAGATGTCATCACCTTCGGCAACGCATTCGGCCTGACCCCCGGCGCGGATGACGGCTTCGTGAAGCTGAAAGGCGACGACTGGAGCATGGGCTACAACATCGGGGTCCTGTTCGACCTCGGCGAACAGACCCGCCTGGGCCTGCATTACCGCTCCGGGATCCGGCATGACATCAAGGGAGACGCGGATTTCTCGGGCCCCCTCACGGGCGTCGGGGGACTGTTCGCGGACACCAACGTAAAGTCCAGGGTGACGCTTCCGGCAATGGCCTCGGCCAGCGTCTTCCATGCCATAAACGCCCGCTGGGCCGTCATGGCGGACCTGTCCTGGACGAACTGGAGCCGGCTCAAAGAGCTTAGGTTCGACTTCAGCAATCCCCTCCAGCCGGATGGCGTCACCACGCTCAAATGGGAAGACTCATACCGCTATTCCATCGGCGCCACCTACAGGCCCGACCGCCGCTGGACCTACAGGAGCGGCATCGCCTATGACGAAAGCCCCATCCCGGGCCCGCGGTACCGCACCCCCAGGATCCCCGGCGAAGACCGCGCCTGGCTGGCCTTCGGCATCGGCTACAAATATTCAGATCAACTGAGCCTTGATTTCAGCTATGCCCACCTGTTCATGGACGATGCGAAGATCCGCAAAACCGCGGTGGGAGAGGACGCCCTCCGGGGGGCGCTCCGGGGCAACTACGACCTCAGCGTTGACATCATCAGCGCCCAGTTGAATTGGGCGTTCTAGCCTTCAGCCTTCCGAAGCAGATAGTAGTATTTCCCCCCGTCCTCCCGGAATTCCAGCAGCTCATTGCCGCTGTTTCTCACAAAGGCCGGTATGTCCTTTGCGGTGCTGGGATCGGTGGCGATGACACGCAGCACCCGGCCCGGCTCCATGCGGGCCAGCGCCTTGCCCGCCCGCAGGGTCGGCAAGGGGCAGCTCAGACCGCACAGGTCCAGCTCTTCATCGAATTCAATCATAAAACCGTCTCTTCCAACTCGTATCTTCAAGGCGCAGGGGCAGCGCCAATGCTTCGCCGGATGGCCCGGATACGCCGCCGGGCCAGTTCCTCGCCCAGGGCCGGGCCGCCAAATCCCTCCGCCAGCAACGCCTTGGCCCCGATGCTCTCCGCCGCCTCCAGGGCCTGCCCCAGGCGCTTGGTTGCAACTTCGGCCGGCCCGGGCCACAGCGCGGCGCAGGCCAGCATGAAGCGCCGGAAACGCTCCCGCTGCTGAAACGCCCGGGTCTGCTGCAGCAGCTCCAGCAATGCAGCGGCGCCGGCCCTGTCCGCACCCGCAAAGGCCGGGCCCCACCGCAGCACCAGCTCCAGCATGTCACAACAGTCCCGCTGCGCCCGCAGGCCGGCGCAGAATCCGTCCGCGTTGGCATCTTCCGCCGCCGCATACATGACCGCCGTGAAGCGGACCGCCAGGTCATGGGTCAGCCCGGCGGCGTTGCGCAGGGCGGCCAGGGGGTCAGGGGCGGCCTTTTCGAGGGCCGCCTCCAGCGGGGGGATGAGCACCGCCAGGGCGGCGCAGTCATGCAGCACCTGGAAAAAACGCCAGGGGTGCGGCTCCGCCAGGGCCCTGCGCATCTCCCGCCAGACCCGCTCCGGCCTGAGCGCCTTCAGATCGCCGGACCCGGCCATGCGGCGCATCAGCGCCAGGGTCTCGGGGGCCACCTCGAAGCCCAGCGGTCCGAGCCGGGCGGCAAAGCGCGCCACCCGCAGCACGCGCACGGGGTCTTCCTCGAAGGCGGGGGTGACATGACGCAGGACCCGCGCCTCCAGGTCCTCCCGGCCGTGGAAGAAATCGATCAGCCGCCCGCTCTCGTCCTGGGCCAGCGCATTGATGGTCAGATCGCGGCGGGCCAGGTCCTGCTCCAGGGTGATATCCGGACCCGCCTCCACCGCAAACCCCTTGTAGCCGGGGCCCGTCTTGCGCTCGATGCGCGCCAGGGCGTACTCCTCGCCGGAATCCGGATGGATGAAGACGGGGAAATCCGCATCGGCGCGGCGGAAACCGGCGGCCAGCATCTCATGCTCCGTCGCCCCCACCACCACCCAGTCACGCTCCCGCACCGTCAGCCCCAGCAGCCGGTCGCGCACGGCGCCGCCGACGAGATAGATCTTCACGCCAGGCGTCCCCCGGTCAGAATCGGTGTAAGATGGGTGTCACACTTGGCCACGCTGAACTCCCGCTATAAGATCTGGCCCGATAGCATCCGTGAAAAGAGACCGGAAAACAACCAAAGCGCTGGCCCTGCTTCCGTCATGTCCATCAAGCCCCACCACCGATTGCCCGCCGGCCTGGCCGGCTGCATGCTGGCGTTGCTGCTGGGCGCTTGTGACAAGCCGCCGGCCAAGGCACCCAAAGCAAGGACTCCTCCCCGTGAGCACCTGGTAGAGACGATCACCCTGAAACGCGAAAACGCCACCACCCGGCTCGAGCGGACGGGCAGCCTGCGCACGCGGCGCCTGGTGCGCATCTATAACCAGGAAGAGGGACGCATTGCCCATCTGCCCTTTTTCGAAGGCGACAGGGTCGGAAGGGGCGCCCTGCTGCTGAGCCTGGAGGACGACATCCTCCAGGCCGGGCTGGACAAGGCCGAGGCCACCCTGCGCCAGGCCAGGCTGGATCTGAAACGCATCGACGGCCTGGTGAAAAAGCACGCCGCCTCCCAGGATGAACGGGCCCGCGCCGCCACCGCCGTGGATGTGGCCGCCGCCGAGCTGAAGCTGCTCCGGACCCGCCTCGCCCACACCCGTATCAAAGCGCCCTTTGACGGCGTCGTCACCGAACGCCTCAAAGAGCCTGGGGATGTGGCGCCCCGCTACAGCCACATTCTCACCCTGGCGGACCCTGCCTCCCTTATCATCGAGCTGTCCCTGTCGGAGCTGCTGCTGCCCCGCCTGCAGGTGGGTGACGCCGTCGAGGTGCGCATCGACGCCCTGGGGCCGAAAACCTTTCCCGGGCGTATTCTCAGGATCCATCCGGAGCTGGATCCGCGCACCCGCCAGGGCGTCGTCGAGGTAACCCTCGATCCCCTGCCCGCCGGGGCCCGGGCCGGGCAGTTCGCCCGGGTCAGGCTGCGTCTGCCGGCCGCCGGGCGCCTGTTGATCCCCTTCTCCGCCCTGCGCCGGGACCGCGGGGGGGAATTCGTCTATCTTCTGGACGGGGAGGGCAGGGCCCAGAAAACCCCCGTGCGCAGCGGCATCCGCAGCGGTGACCGGGTGGAGATTCTGGAGGGCCTGGAGCCCGGCCAGCAGGTCATTACCCGGGGTTTTCTCGGTCTGCGGGATGGTAAAGAGGTAAAGCCGGTGGCGATACCCAGGGGCTGAGGTCTTGCCGGAATCCCTAATCAAACACGGAGAACGCGGCGCGCCCGGGGCCATCGGCGGCGGCCTGGCCGCCTGGTCCGTCCGCCACCCGGTGGGGGTGGTGATGATCACCCTGGCGGTGACAGTGCTGGGAGCCTTCTCCCTAGACCGGCTGGGCATCGACCTGCTGCCTCACATCATCTACCCGGACATCCGGGTGCGGGTGGACGATCCGGGCGTACCCGCCGGCATCATGGAGGACAGGGTCACCCGCCAGCTCGAGGAACAACTGGCCATCACCGAGGACGCCATCCACGTCCAGTCACGCACCACCGAGGGGCGCAGCTCTGTCGATCTCTCCTTCGAATACGGCAAGGACATCGACATCGCCCTGCGCGACGCCAGCACCCGGCTGGACCGGGCCAAGCGCTTCCTGCCCGACAGCATTCGCCCGCCAACCATCTACAAGCGTGATCCGGCCCAGTTGCCGATGGCCGAGTTCGTGGTCAGCTCCCCCCTGCGCGATCCCGTGGAGCTGCGCGCCTGGACCGATTACACCCTCAGCAAGTGGCTGCTCAATCTGCCCGGCGTGGCGGCGGCGGAGGTGGGAGGCGGCCTGGTGCGGGAGATCCAGGTGCTGGCCGACCAGCAGCGCCTCGCCGGCCTCGGCCTGGACATCCTGGACCTGGAGCGCGCCCTCGCGGCCGGGAACCGGGACATCCCGGCCGGGCGCCTGACGATGACAGGGGGCGAAATCAGCGCCCGCACCGCCGGGCGCTTCCGCAGCATCGAGGAGATCGCCGCCCTGCCCCTCACCATCGAGGCCAGCGGCGGGGAGAGCCGCACCCTGCGCCTGGACGAGGTGGCCCGGGTCATCGACGACGCCGGGGAGGAGCGGCTGCGGGTCCGCCTCAACGGCCTGCCGGGGGTCAAGCTGACGGTGCAAAAGCAGCCCCAGGCCAATACCGTGGCGGTGGTGGACGCCGTCATGGTGCGGATGGAAGAGCTGGAGAAAAAGGGGCTGATTCCGGAGGACATCGACGTGCTCGCCGTGGACGACCAGGCCCGCTATGTGCGCCAGGCCCTGGGCAACGCCGGGCTGGCCGCGGGCGGCGGCGCGGTGCTGGCCATGCTGGTGGTCTATGTGTTTCTCGGCAGCCTGCGCCGCACCCTCGTCATCGGCAGCGCCATACCCGTCGCCATGCTCGCGACCTTCATCCTCATGGCCGCCGGCGGCCTGACCCTGAACATCATGACCCTGGGCGGGCTGGCCCTGGGCGTCGGCATGCTGGTGGACAGCACCATCGTCATGCTGGAGAACATCTACCGCCACCAACGCCGGGGGGAGGCCGGCGCCGAAGCCGCCACCGGGGCCGCCGCCGAGGTCAACAGCGCCATCGTGGCCTCCACCAGCACCAACCTGGCGGCGGTGCTCCCCTTCCTCTTCATCGGCGGGCTCACCGGCCTGCTGTTCCGGGAGCTGATCTTCACCATCTCCGCCGCCATCCTGGCCTCCATGGTGGTGGCCCTCACCCTGGCGCCCGCCCTGGCCGGCCGCATCCCCGCCGGCCGCGAGGGGCTGCTGCGCCGGGCCGTCAACCGGCTGGTCGAGCTGCTGCAGCAGGCCTATGGCCGGCTCATCGGCGCCCTGCTCCATGTCCCCTGGCTGCTGCCCCTGGCCTTTGGCGCGGCCATGTACTGCGCCATGCCCGTCTTCATGGACCGGCCGGAGACCTTCCTCCCCGACATGGACGAGGGACGCATCTCCGTCAGCATCACCGCCGACCGGGGCATCAACCTGGACGCCATGGACCGGCTGACCCGGCGGGTCGAAAACATCATCGCCGCGCAGCCGGACGACTCCAGGGATGGGGGAGGCAGGGCGAAGCAGGAAACCGGAGCCGGGGTGGACTCCGTCTTCACCATCGTCGGCGGCAGGATATTCGGCCGCTCCCAGTACGAGGCGGCCAACCGGACCAGCATGCAGGTCCGCCTCAGGCCCAAGGCGGAGCGGAACATCACCAGCAGGGCCTGGATCAGGCGCGTGCAAAAGGAGATCCGAAAGGAACAACTGGCCGGGGCAAGGATTCATCTCCGCTCCCACGGCATACGCGGCATCAGCACCAGCCGGGGCGACGACGACATCAGCCTGCGCATCCAGGGACCGGAGCTGCCCCGGCTCGCCACCCTGGCCGACGGGGTTGTGGCGCGCCTGAAGGGGATCGAAGGCCTGGGCAACCTGGAGCACTCCCTGGAGGACATCAATCAGGAGATCGCCATCCGGGTGGACCGGGAACAAGCCGCCCGCTTCGGCCTGAGCGTGGAGGCCGTGGGCAAGACCCTGCGCTTCGCCCTGGAGGGGCTTGCGGTAACCGATTTCATCGCCGGCGACCGCAGCCTGGACGTGCGCCTGCGCCTGGACCGGCGGGACATCGCCAACCCGCAAGACCTGGAATCCATCATCCTGTTCAGCAACAGCGGACCCCGCGCGCCGCTGCGGCTGGGGGACCTGGCCGAGATCCGGCTCATGCCCGCCCCCGGCGTCATCCTGCGCGATCACCAGCAGCGCGTGGTGGAGATCAGCGCCTCCCTGACGGGCGAACTGACCCTGGCCGAAGCGCTGGAGCGCATCGACGCCGCCCTGGCCGATCTGAAGCTGCCGCCCGGCTACAGCCTCTACGAGGCCGGGAGCAAGGAGTTGCTGCAGGAGGGCCGCAGGCTGGGCGCGGCGCTGCTGGGGCTGGCCCTGTTCCTGGTCTTCGTGGTGATGGCGGTGCAGTACGAATCCCTGCGCAATCCCCTGATCATCATGCTCAGCGTCCCCTTCGCCGCCATCGGCGTCGCCCTCGGCCTGGAAGGCTGGCAGATGCCGCTGTCCATGCCGGTAAAGCTGGGGCTCATCATGCTGGCCGGCATCGTGGTCAACAACGCCATCGTGCTGGTGGAGTACATCGAGATCCGGCGCCGGGCGGGACAGGCCCTCGACGCCGCCATCGTCTCCGCCGCCCGCCTGCGCCTGCGCCCCATCCTCATGACCACCCTGACCACCGTGGTGGGCCTGCTGCCCCTGGCGCTGTCCACCGACGAGGGCTCGGAAATGCTCCGGCCCCTGGCGGTCACCATCGTCTCCGGCCTCTCCTTCTCCGCCCTGGTCAGCCTGCTGCTGGTGCCCTCCATCTACCGGCTGCTGGCCGTCAGGGATTCAGCCGCATAATCAACATCCTGCTGCATAGGAGCAGTGCCCTGCCGCGATGGCAACGCCTGTGAAACCCTCTATATCCCCGGCTTCCAAATCATCAAAAAGCGGTCACACATTTCTAATGTGTGACCTGTCCTTGAATTCTTTAATCTTTGAACGGGTTTAATACACGCACCCCGGTACGGATAAAATCCTTGTGATTGCGGGTCACCACCGTCAGGTCATAGACGAGTGCCGTGGCGGCGATCAGTTTGTCCAAGGCATTTTCCGGATGCGGGGCACGAAGCCGTCCCCAGAGCTGGGCGATATCCTGATCGATGCCAAGAATGTTATCCCGATATTCGGTAAGCAGCATATCCAACCAGGTCTCCAGCCGGTTGGCCTGGGACACATCGCCCCTGTGGCGGATCAACTCGACCCCGCGGCGCAGCTCACCCAGGGTGATGACAGAGATAAAAGTCTGCGCCTCCTCCCTGGCAACCTGCTCGAAGAAATCCCGCACCCCCTTGTCCGCCTTCGAGCACTTCCGCGCCTCGCTGATAACATTGGTATCAATCAAATGCATGATCGTTTCCGGTTTCATCCTCTACCCGCTCGAAATCCTCGTCCTCTCCCACATTGGGCATGGACCTGAGGACTTCCGCAAAGCTTTTGCGTTTTGGGCGCAGCAGCGACTCCTCCAACAGGGCACGGTGTTCGGCCTCCGCACTCCGGCCATGCAGGGCAGCCCGCTGCTTGAGGGCATCGACGATACGTGGATCGAGATTTCTGACGATGAGATTTGCCATGGCGCCACCTGCCTCTTTAGGGCCTGTTAATACGTGATATCAATGATAGCGCCTTGCCATGAAAATGCAATCATTGATAGCAGTCCGGGACTTGTTTGCGAGACGCCCTATCGGCCGAAACAGGTTACTTATAGATAAGCGGAGCGCAGCGAAAACCTTCCCCCGAGCTAATCGCCATACCCCGCCAACTCCAGGTAACCCCGGCCTCTTACCGGCTTGCCGGCCTGAACGCCTGCGACATCCACCGCCCCCTCCCAGTAGCGCACCAGCAGATCCAGCTCCTGATTGTCCATCACCGGCGCCACTTTCAGATCCACATCCAGTGACGGGATCCGCAGCCGCCAGCGCACCGGGTAGCGGCCGCCCCTGGGGCTGGACCAATATTCCAGGACCTTCAGCCTTACGTCATTTGCCCCGAGCCGGGTCACTCGCCCGTCCGCCGTCATCCAGCTGCCCGCGCTGTGGGGGTCCGGGCCGCCGTCCTTGCGCCGCAGGCGGTAGAACATGAGATCCGCGCCGTTGTCGAGCTGCAGGGCGAACCAGTCCCAGCCGGCCTGGTCGTCGGCCAGGGCGCTGGTGCCCCATTCCCGGTCCAGCCAGGCCAGGCCGCTCACCCGGTGGGCGCGGCCGTCCAGGGTGATTCGCCCCTGGGCCCGCAGGCGCGGGACGGAGTAGTAGTAAGAGGCGTTTCCGGGGGCCGCGCTCTTGCGGCTCAGGCCCGCCTCCCCCTGGGGCACGGGCCGCCGCCGGGGGCTGAGGGAAAGGCTCAACGAGAATCCCTTTTCCTTTGCATACAGCCGCCAGCGGCCGTCTTTTTCCTTCAGGAACCAGTCGTCCAGCCAGATTTCAAGGGGATCGGGCCGCGCCCCGGCCAGGCCGGCGGCCCCGCGGCTCAGGCGCTCGAAGGCGTGAAACCGGCCGGCCCCGGGGTCGGTCAGGGCGAAGTGGGCCATCCAGGTCTGATGGGTGCGCCAGGGCGATTGGCCATCCGCCTTCCCCGGCGCCAGGGCGTTGCGGAAGAACACCAGCTGGAACCCGAAGCGCCGCCCCCGGTCCGTTTGCAGGTTGCCGGTGAAATACCACCACTCGTTGCGAAATCCCGGGTGGGCGCCGTGATCCGCGGGAAAGCGGAAGGGCCGCGGGGCCAGGGCCCGCTCGAAGCCCTCTTCGGGCGCGCCGCCCAATATGTCGCCGATCCCGGGGGCGTCCGATGGCGGCGGGGTCCGCGGGGAGAACAGCCACCAGGCCAGCAGGCCGGCGGCCAACAGGACAGCCAGGGCGAGCGGGCGCATCACTCCTGCCGCAGGGCCAGGGCGGGCGGCGTGCGCGCCATGCGCCAGGCCGGGTAGAGGCCGGCCAGCAAGGCGGCGGCCAGGGCCAGCAGCAGGGCCTCCGCCAACACGCCGCCGGGCAGGATCACATCCATGCTCCAGCCGAAGGCGCGCCAGTTGATGACATGGATCAGCAGCATCGCCAGCATCAGGCCCAATGGTATCGCCAGCAGGCCCGCGAGCAGGCCCATGAAGCCGGTCTGGGTGGTCACCAGCCCCCAGATCTGTCCCGGGGTGAAGCCGGTGGCCCGCAGCACCGCCAGTTCCCGCGCCTTCTCCAGTTGCAGGGCCATGAGCGCGCTCAGGATGCCCACGAAGGCGACGGCGATGACCAGCAGGCGCAGCACATTGGTGATGGCGAAGGTGCGGTCGAAGGTCTCCATGGAGGATTCGCGCAGGGTCCGGTTGGAGCGGATGCGCAGGGCCTGCCTGTCGCCGGCCAGGGCATACAATTGCTCCACCATGGTGTCGGCATCCACCCCGGGCTCCAGGTAGAGCCCCAGGGAGTAGACGCTGTCGTCGTCCCAGTATTGCCGGTAGAGGGACATGCGCATGTTCACCACCCCATGGTCCGCGCCATAGTCCCGGAACACCCCGGCCACCCGGAATTCCCGCCGCCCCCGGTCCGTATCCAGGGTCAGGCTGTCGCCGGCATGCAGGCCGTGGCGATAGGCGTAGGGCTCGGAGACGAGCACCGCCTGTTCCCGGTCGAACAGGGGCCACACCGTCCCGGGCCTGCCCTCCAGCAGCTCGACCCCGGCATAGCTGCCCCTGGCCATCCGGATGGCGTACAGGTGGGTGATGCCCTCCCCCGACTGCACGTTGGCCGGCCGCCCCTGGCTGATGCCGGCAATGCCGGGAACCGACCGGATTGCCGCGATCAGCGCCGGGTCCAGCGAGGCCTCGTTGCCGGTATTGGAGGGGGTGACCGGGGAGACATAGATATCCGCCCGCAGGGTGGCCTCCAGCCACTGCTGCACCGACAGCCGGAAGCTGCCCACCATGACGCCGACCCCCACGGTGGCCGACAGGGCGATGCTCAGGGCGGCGATGGCCACGCCGGTGCGGCTCAGGGAGGCCCGCACCCCGCGCACCGCCATGCGGCCAAAGACGCCGAGCAGGCTTCCCAACAGGGGGGCGGCAAGGCGGCTCGCCAGCGCCACCGCCGCCGGGGTCAGCAGGCTGAAGCCGAGGATCAGGCCAAACAGCGCCACGAAACCCAGCACCAGGCTGCGGCCGGGCAGCAGCAACAGCAGGGCCACCAGGATGCAGCCGGCCCCCGCCCCGGCGAGGGACGGAATCAGGCGTCCCGCCCGTCCCTCTATGCGGGAACGGTCCAGCACCGCGCGCGGGGGCGAGCAGGCCGCCTCGGAGGCCGGCGCCAGCACCGCCAGCAGGGTTCCGCCGACGCCGAGCAGCGCGCCCCTGGCCAGCCCGGCCGGCGTCGGAAAAAGGCCGCTGACGCCGAGGGTGAAATAGAGATCATTGATGGTGCGGGTCACCAGTTGCACCAGCTCCTGGGCCAGCAGGACGCCCAGCAGCAGGCCCAGCGCCGTGCCCGCCGCGCCGATCAGCAGGCCTTCGCCCAGCACCAGGGCAAGGATATCCCGCCGCCCCGCCCCCAGCACCCGCAGGGTCCCCAGCAGCTCCCGCCGCTGCAGGACCGAAAAGGACATGGTGTTGTAGATGAGGAACATCCCCACCAGCAGCGCCAGCAGGCTCATGGCGCTGAGGTTGACGGCGAAGGCGCGGGTCATCTCTTGCATGGCCCTGGCGCGGGCGGCGGCCGGGGTCAGCCTCGCCCCCGCCGGCAGCAGGGCCTCCACGGCCCCGGCCGCCGCCCTGTCCCCCTCCGGCAGGATGAGATCGATCCGGCTGAGCCGCCCCAGTCTGCCCAGCAGCTCCTGGGCGGTGGCGATATCGGCCACCAGCAGGTCGGTCATGGCGGCCGCCTTTTGGGGCGGCGGATGGAGGACCCCCGCCAGCACGGCCTGGCGCTTGCGGCCGGAGACCAGCAGTTCCAGGGAGCCGCCCACCCGCAACCCAAGCCTCGACGCCAGAGTGCGGCTCATCAGGACGGCGCCGGGACGGGTCAGCAACTGGCGCAGCAGGCCCTCTCCCTGCCCGTCCGGCGCATAACCGAGGAAATTGCGGAACCGCCGTTCGGCGAACGGATCGATACCGAGCAGCCGCAAGCTGTAGTCCCCATGGGTCACATGGCCCGAAACCACCGGCGCGCTGAGGGGGGCGGCGCCTTGCCGCCGCAACCGCGCGTACAGGGATTCCTCCAGCCCGGCCGGCCCGCCGATGATCTGGTGGCTGGCCCGGCCGGTGACCGCCTGCATGGAGAGATCGAAGGCCCGCCGGGCGCTCTCGTTGGCGAGCTCCACCGCCACCACCACGGCCACGCCGAGGGCGATGCCCAGCATGGAGAGCCCCGTCTGCCAAGGATGCCGCCCGAGGTATCTCAGACTGGCACGCCAAAGCAGGGTCTTCACCAGAGCGCCCCCTCCTCCACGCCGCTCAGCCGCCCCCTGGTCAGCGTGAGGATACGATCGGCCCGGGACGCCACGGCCCGGCTGTGGGTTACCAGGAGCAGGGTGCATTGCCCGTCGCGCACCAGCCGGTCGAGCAGCTCCAGCACCTGCCGGCCGTTGTCGGCATCCAGGTTGCCCGTGGGTTCATCCGCCAGCACCAGCGCGGGACCGTGCACCAGGGCGCGCGCCACGGCCACCCGCTGCTGCTCGCCGCCGGAGAGTTGATCCGGGAAGGCGCCGGCCCGGTCGGACAAATCCACCGCCGCCAGCAGTTCCCGGCAGCGCCGGCGGCCCTTGGCCGGGGACCAGCCATTCAGCTCCAGCGGCAGCAGCAGGTTTTCCTCCACGGTCAGGGTGGGCACCAAGTTGAAGAACTGGTAGATGAAGCCGATGTTGCGGCGCCGGAACAGGGTCCGGGCATGCTCGTCCATTCCGGTGATGCAGACGCCATCGATGAAAATCGAGCCGCTGTCGGGCTCATCGATGCCGCCGGCAAGGTTCAACAGGGTGGATTTGCCGCAGCCGCTGCGGCCCAGCAGGGCCACGCTCTCGCCCCGGCGGATCTCGCCATGGAGTTTATCCAGCACCGGCCGCCGGCATGCGCCCTGCCGGTAGGTGCGGGTCAGGTTTTCAAACCGGACAAAGGGCCCGGCGCCGGCGCCGTTCATGCCGAGAAATGTCTGGCCCCGCCGGACAAGGAGAAATCCTTGAATTCACCGGCCGGCATGGGGCGCCCGAGAAAATAGCCCTGGCCGATGTCGGCGCCAAGCCCGGTGACCAGCTCCAGTTGCTCCGCCGTCTCGATTCCCTCAGCGATCACCGTCATGTCCAGGCTTTTCGCCATGCAGATAATCGCCCGGACCAGCGCCGTGTTTTCCGGGTCGCCGGGAACATCGGTCATGAAGGTGCGGTCGATTTTCAGAACATTGAAGGGGAAATGCCTGAGGTTGCTCAAAGACGAGCATCCGGCGCCGAAATCATCCATGGCCAGTTGGATGCCGATTTTACTGAGCGCCTCCAGGGTGCGCGTGGCTTCATCCACATTCTTCATGAGCAGGCTCTCCTTGATTTCGAGTTCCAGGCACTCGGGCGCGAGCCCCGTGTTTTCGAGCGCATGAATGACGGCGTCCATGGTTTTGCCGCCCGCGAACTGGCGCGGGGAGAGGTTGACCGATATGAAGAATGCGGGATCGCGCTGGCACAACGCCTTGGCCTCCTGGCAGGCCATTGCCAACACCCATTCGCCGATGGATTCTATGACGCCGATGTCCTCCGCCACGGGAATGAATTCATCCGGCGGCACCTTCCCCTCCACGGGATTGTTCCAGCGCAACAGAGCCTCGGCGCCCACTACTGTACCCGTATTCAGGTCGATGAAGGGCTGATAATAGACCTCGAATTCCTGGTTTTCCATGGCATGATGGAGCTGCTGCTCCTGCCTGAGCCTTTTGACCAGCAGCTTGTTCATCTGCCGGGTGAAGAAACGGTAGGCGTTGCGGCCCTGTTGCTTGGCTTCGTACATGGCGGTATCCGCATTGCTCAACAGGGCGTCCGGCGACTCGCCCCCATCGGGATAAACGGCGATTCCGATGCTTGCCGTCACGGTGAGTTCTTTTCCCTCCAGCATGATGGGGGCATCCAGGGCCGCCAGGATCTTCCCCGCTATGGACCCGGCCTTCATGGCGTTGTGGAGATCATGCAGGATCACCAGAAACTCATCCCCTCCAAGGCGCCCCACGGTATCGATGCCGCGCACGCATTTTCTGATGCGTCTGGCGGTTTCTATCAGGACCCGGTCGCCGAAATCATGGCCCAGGGTATCGTTGATATATTTGAAACGGTCCAGATCGAGATACAACAGGGCGACGATGCCGCCATCACGCTGGGCGCCCAGTATCGCCTGGGACAGCCGGTCCAGCACCAGCACGCGATTGGGCAGATCCGTCAGGCCGTCGAAATTGGCCTGATGCAGGAGGCGCTCCTCATACGCCATCTGATCCGTAATATCCTCCTTGACCGCGAGAAAATGGGTTATCCTGCCATCCAGCCCCTTGATGGGGGAAATGGCCTGCTGCTCCCAGACCAATTCACCGTTCTTTTTCCTGTTGCAGAATTTACCCCGCCATTCATTGCCGGCGGTTATCGTTTTCCACAGTTGCGCATATTCTTCCTCCGTGGTTTTTCCGGATTTGAGAATACTGGGCTTTTTACCAATGACTTCTTCGCTGGTGTAGCCCGTGATCTGGGTAAACTTGGGATTGACGTATTCGATGACGCCCTCGGGGTCCGTGATGACGACCGAGGCGGGACTCTGGTCAACCGCCTGGGACAGGGTGCGCAATCTGTCCTCTGCAAGTTTCCGCTCGCTGATATCACGGATGAAGCCGGTAAAAAAACGGCGGTTTTCGAGGTCAATCAGGGTAATGGTGAGTTCGATGGGGAATTCGTCCCCATTTGCCCGGATGGCGGAAAGCTCGATTCTCTTGCCCAGGATGGTGGCCACCCCGGTCTGCTGAAACCTTTTCAGGCCGAGATAATGCCGCTCCCGCAAGTGAGGCGGAATAATGAACTCCGCCAGATTCTTTCCGCGTACTTCATCACTTGTATATCCGAACATCCTTTCAGCCGCCGGATTGAATTCCACCACGTTGCCTTCCACGTCGATGGTGATGATGCCGTCCAGCGCGGCGTCCAGGATGGCGTGCTTGCGTTCCTCGGTCTCCTTCAGCGCCAGTTCCACCTGGCGGAGCTCGGTAATATCCTGGGGCAGCCCCAGAATAATGGCGGTTATAAGCGCGAGGATGATTGCCGAAACATTGATGATAATCGTGACTGCACTCGCCTCGGAATTAACAATGGAGGCGCCGATAACCACAACCAGCACGGTAATGGCGCCAAGGGCCATCCTCAGCTTGTTTTGAATAGTCATACTAATCGAAAGTTTAGCAAAGTTGCCGAAGCGGCCGTTTCCGCAGGGGTTTCATTTCCCCAGCAATACATCTTTCGCCCGGTTGATCTTGGCCGCCAGGTAGGTCGAGCCGCCCCTGTCCGGGTGGAGCTTCTGGGCCAGGCGCCGGTGAGCGCTGATGATCTCCTCCGCGCCGGCCCCCTCCTGGACTCCCAGGATCTTGCGCGCCTCCTCCGGGCTCATCCGGGTATCGGCCGGCGTCTCCGCCCGGCCGGCGCCGGCCTCGCAGTGATCGCGCCAGGCCTCCCCATGGATACGGTTGAGATAGGCCTCGAGGAGGTCGGCGGATTCGGGGTCCTCGGCATTGTATTCCCGCCACAGGGCCGTCAGTTGGGACAGGTCGAGTTCGCTCAGGCGGCGCCCGGCCATCCTGCCCGCGATCACCTCCCCCCCCATCTCGCCGCTGTCATGATCGAGGAACATGCGAATGAAGCGGGTCTGCACCTGGGAGCGCTGTCCGGCCGAAGGGCCGTCCGCGTTTTTGCCGGCCCGGTAGGCGTGGAAAAGACGCTGCGCCAGGGCAATGGCCCAGGGCATGCGCAACAGGCGCTGGGCCAGGGTGAACAGGGCGCCGGCCCCGGCCCCGATGGCGGCGAACAGGGGGTGCAGGCGGCCCGTCGCGGCCAGGACGACAAGCAGGGCGACGGCCGCCACGATGGCGGCCCGCGTCAGGGACTTCGCCACCTTCTCCGGAGGGGTGCCGATGAACCAGCGGTACGCCAGCCACAGGCCCAGGCCGATGCCGACGACGACCAGGAGCTTGCCAATGCCCACCGGCTCAATCCTTGCGCAACTGCCGGAGCAGTTTCGGCGCAATGCCGCCCTGGCGCCGCCCCAGGTCCTCCAGGGCCCGCTGGCCGCCCGCCGCATAGACGGCGACGGCGCTCAGCAGGTCCGCCAGCTGGCGCGCGCTGCCCGCGTCGAAGGGGCAATAGGCGCCTCCGCTGAGACCGGCGATGCGGCGAAACGCCTTTTCGGCGACAGGGTCATGGCCCTCCTGGAAAACGAAAACCGGCACACCGCGCATGCCCAGTTCGGCGGCCTGCCGGCAGAGACTGTCGACGGGCTCTTCCATGCAGTCGCCGACAAAGACGACGGCATTCACCTTGCGCCGGGCCGTCTCCCCCAGGGCATGGCGCAGCACCCGGCCGATCTGGGTCATACCGCCGACACAGCGGACGGCGCTCATGCGATCCTTCAGATCCCCCGGGCGGGCAAGCCAGGGGCTGGCCGAGAACCCGGCCTGGCCGTGGTAGTAACAGAGCTGGATATCCAGGCCGCCGAGGGCCGTGGTCTGTTCAAACATCCGGGCCTGGATTTGGCAGGCGCTCTCCCAGGTGGGCTCCCGGCTGGCGGTGGCGTCCATGGCGAAGATCAGGCGGCCACGGTCCGTGGCGGCCTTTACCACCGGCGTCTTCGCCACCTTGCGCAGGAAATCCGCCACCCCGGCACTGCCGGATCGCTCAGGGAGTTTTTTCTTGCCATCGGTCATAAAACGGAACGGGGGAAGCACAGGGAACCGGACTTCGGCCAAGCATACCCAGGCTGGAAATAATGCGCCAGATGGAGCCCCGGGCAATGGCCCCAACGCGTGCCGCGCAGGGTATGGATGGCGAATCAGCCGCCGGTGATGGACATGATGCGTACGACATTCTGGGGTTGGGACAGAAACTCATGCCGCTTCGGCTTGCGGCCGATGGCGTCGCGCAGCGCCTGCTTGAGCTGTTCGTCATCCATCCCGCTGCGCAGCAAGGGGCGCAGTTCGACCCTGTCCTGCTGCCCCAGGCAGAGATAAAGGGTGCCCTCCGCCGACAGGCGGACACGGTTGCAGGTATCGCAGAAGTGCTGGGACATGGGGGTAATGAAGCCGATGCGCAGCCTGGTGCCGCGGACCCGGACGTAGCTGGCGGGACCGGCGCCGGGCATCACCGCGGGCTCCAGATCATAGCGCCTTTCCAGGTCATCCCTCACCTCCTGGAGGTCGATGAAATAATCCGTCGCGTCTTTCCCGGCGGCGCCCACCGGCATGGTCTCGATGAAGCGAAGGGTGAAATCATGCAGGAGACAGAATTCCACCATGTCGGTAATCTCGTGATCGTTCAATCCCTTCATGACCACCATATTGATCTTGATGGGCCTCAGATCCGCCTCCTTGGCCGCCATCAGCCCCTCGATGACCTTATCCAGGTCGCCCTGGGTGATCTCGTGAAAAACAGCGGGATCCAGGGAATCCAGGCTCACATTGATGCGCCTCACCCCTGCCTCCCTGAGCACGCCGGCATGCTGCGCCAGCCTGGAGGCGTTGGTGCTGAGAGAGAGATCCTCGATCCCGGGCAGGGCCCCAAGGCGCCCGATCATCTCCGGCAGATCCTGCCGCACCAGGGGCTCGCCGCCCGTCAGCCGCACCTTGGCGACCCCCAGTTCCGAAAACAGCCGCACCAGCCGTTCGGTCTCGTCCAGGGTCAGCCAGGACTCGGGGGGAGTGAAATTCTTGTATCCCTTGGGAATGCAGTAGAAACAACGGAAATCACAGCGATCGGTGACCGAAAGCCTCAGATATTCGATTTTCCTGCCAAAAGGGTCTGTCAACTCGGGCATCAAACCACACCGGAATAAGGTAATCCGGCTATGCTACCGCAATCTCTTGCCGTTCGCACATAATGCGGTGGCGCCGGCCTGGAATTTTGCGCACACAAGCCAACTTCCTCATGTATAATTTGGCATTTTTGCCGCCAGGGTCACAACGATCAGAATGCTGGAAATCGCCAACCTCGCCTGCTCACGGGGGGATCGCCAACTGTTTGCCGGATTGAACTTCTCGCTCGAAGCGGGATCACTCCTCTATGTCGAAGGGCGTAACGGCACCGGCAAGACCACGCTGCTGCGCACCATTTGCGGGCTGTTTCTGGCCGACGAGGGCGAGATCCGCTGGAACGGCGAAGACACCCGCTCCCTGGCGGAAGAATACACCAGGGAGGTGGTCTATCTCGGGCACCACAACGGGATCAAGAACGACCTTACGGGGCTGGAGAACCTGCGCATCTCCACCGTTCTCGACGGCGACGAGGTCGATGAAGAACAAATCTGGAGCGCACTGAAAAAGATGGGACTGGCCGGATTCGAGGACTTGCCCACCAAGGTTCTCTCCCAGGGGCAGAAGCGGCGGGTGGCGCTGGCGCGGCTGCTGTTGAACGACTCCCGGCTGTGGGTCCTGGACGAGCCCTTCACCGCCCTGGATACGGCGGCGGTGGACCTGCTGCAGTCGGTGATTGCAGAGCATATCGAAAAAGGCGGCCTGGTGATCCTGACCACTCACCAGGAGGTGGCGCTCACCTCCGGCCAGGTGCAGCGGCTGCGGCTGGGCAGGCATTAGCCGTGTTCAGGACCTTCCGCTGCATCGTCATGAGGGATCTGACCCTGGCCATGCGCCGGCGCACGGACGTGTTGACCACGCTGTTTTTCTTCATCATCGTGGTCAGCCTGTTCCCACTGGGGGTGGGCACCGACAAGGAGACCCTGCGCCACATTGCGCCGGGGGTGGCCTGGGTGGCCGCCCTGCTGGCCTCCATGCTGGCGCTGGAGCGGCTGTTCGCCAGCGACCATGCGGACGGCACCCTGGAACAGATGCTGCTCACGCCCCAGCCCATGTCCGTCCTGGTGCTGGGCAAGGTATTCGCCCACTGGCTGCTGACCGGGCTGCCGCTGGTGTTGATCGCCCCCCTGGTGGGGTTGCAATACCACTTGTCAGACACCTCGATAGGCGTAATGATGCTGGCGCTGCTGGTGGGGACCCCCATATTGAGCCTCATCGGCGCCATTGGCGCGGGGCTTACCCTGGGGTTGCGCGGCGGTGGCATATTGCTGTCCCTGCTGGTGCTCCCTTTGTATATCCCGGTGATGATCTACGGCGCCGGCGTGGTGTCCGCCAGCGCAATCGAGGGCTCTGACTTGCAGGCCTATTTCTCGATACTGGCGGCCTTCCTGGTGGTTGCCCTGGTGTTCTCCCCCTGGGCGGCGGCCGCGGCTTTGCGTATTTCGGTGGAATGACAAGGTAATTATTCGTGAGCATCAACTGGTTCAAGTATTCGTCGCCGGCGACCTTCTACCCCCTCGCCGGAAAGCTGGTCCCCTGGTTCGCCTGGCTCACCGCCATCCTGACCCTGGCCGGTCTCTACTGGGGCTTTTTCCAGACCCCCGACGTCCTCAGCGAGCAGAAAGAGTATTACCGCATCATCTTCATCCATGTGCCGGCGGCCTGGATGTCCATGTGGCTGTATTTCGTCCTGGTCTGCTGGGCCCTGGCCGGGCTGGTCTTCAACACCCGCCTCTCCTATATGATGGCGGCCGCCATCGCCCCCACCGGCGCCATAGCGACCTTCATCGCCCTCTGGACCGGCGCCTTCTGGGGCAAGACCAGCTGGGGTACCTGGTGGGACTGGGACCCCCGCATGACCTCGGAGCTCATCCTGCTGTTTCTCTATGTGGGCTACATGGCGCTGCAATCCGCCATCGACGATCCCCGCCGGGCCGACCGGGCCTCCGCCCTGCTGGCCATCGTGGGACTGGTCTGCGTCCCGGTGATCTTCTGGTCCGTCAATTGTCCCGATCCCACCCAGTGCGCCGCCCTGCATCAGCGCTCCGGCACGGGAAAAATGGAAAGCAATATCCTCATCGCCATGCTGGTCATGGTGTTCGCGTTCTGGATGTACGCCTTCGCCGTCATCCTGATGCGGGTGCGCAACATCATCCTGGAGCGTGAACGCCACGCCACCTGGGTGAACGAACTGCTGGAGACTGAAAAATGACTGTTTCGGAATTTTTCCATGCGGGGGGCTACGGGTTCTATCTCTGGGGCTCCTTCGGCATGACCCTTCTGCTCATGGCGGGGGAAGTCATCGCGGTCAAAAATCAGCGCCGAACTATCCTTAAACGCCTGCGTCGAATGATGCGATTGAACGCCGCCGAGGTCGATGAATGAAACCCAGACACAAACGCCTTATATTCGTTGCCGTCGCCGTCGTCGCCCTGGGCGTCGCCGCCACCCTGATCATCACCGGGCTCAGAAGCAACGTCTCCTACTTTTTCAGCCCCACTGAGGTCCTGGCCGGAAAGCATCCGAAAGACGCCGTATTCCGCATCGGCGGGCTGGTGAAGGAGGGTTCCCTGAAGCGCATCGGCAAGAGCCTGACGGTTCAGTTCATCGTCACGGACAATGCGGCCGATGTCACCACCCAATACACCGGCATACTCCCCGATCTGTTCCAGGAGGGCCAGGGGGTCGTCGCCAAGGGCCGTATCGGCGAAGACGGCATCTTCCAGGCCGAAGAGGTCCTGGCCAAGCATGATGAAAAATACATGCCGCCGGAGGCGCAGGCCGCCCTCGACGAGGCCGCAGAGGCCAAGAAGAACAAACAGCAGGAGAATCTCCAGTGATCCCAGAAATCGGCCACTTCGCCCTCATCCTGGCCCTGTGCCTCGCCATTGCACAGGCCGTTTTCCCCCTTGCCGGCAGCCTGAACAACACCCCCTCCTGGGTGGCCCTGGCGCGCCCCCTGGCCTGGGGGCAGGCCCTGTTCCTCGGCATCGCCATCGGCGCCCTCACCTATTCCTTTCTCGTCAACGACTTTTCGGTGTCCTACGTGGCATACAACTCCAACACCCGCCTGCCCATCGTGTACAAGATCTCGGCGGTCTGGGGGGCGCACGAGGGCTCGCTCCTGCTGTGGGCCTTCTTTCTGGGCGCCTGGGGGGCGGCCATCGCCATCTTCAGCAGGCACCTGGCCCGGGAGGTGGTGGGGCGGGTGCTCGCGGTGATGGGGATGATCAACATCGGCTTTTTGCTGTTCATGCTGATCACCTCCAACCCCTTCGAGCGCATGTTCCCCATACCGGCGGAGGGGCGGGATCTCAATCCCCTGCTCCAGGATCCGGGCCTGGCCCTGCATCCGCCCACCCTCTACCTCGGCTACGTGGGCTTCTCGGTGGCCTTCGGCTTCGCCATCGCCGCACTGATCGGGGGCCGGCTGGACGCCTCCTGGGCCCGCTGGTCCCGCCCCTGGACCACCGTGGCCTGGGTCTGGCTCACCCTGGGCATCACCATCGGCAGCTGGTGGGCCTACTATGAGCTGGGCTGGGGCGGCTGGTGGTTCTGGGATCCGGTGGAGAACGCCTCCTTCATGCCCTGGCTGGCGGGCACCGCCCTGATGCACTCCCTGGCGGTGACGGAGAAACGGGGCGCCTTCAGAAGCTGGACGGTGATGCTGGCCCTGCTGGCCTTCTCCCTGAGCCTGCTGGGCACCTTCCTGGTGCGCTCCGGCGTGCTGACCTCGGTGCATGCCTTCGCCGCCGATCCGGCCCGCGGCCTCTTCATCCTGATCTTCCTGCTGGTGGTCGTCGGCGGCTCCCTGGCGCTCTACGCCTGGCGGGCGCCCACCATCTTCGGCGGCGGCCGCTTCGACCTGATCTCCCGGGAATCCTTTCTGCTGGGCAACAACCTGTTGCTGACGGTGCTGACCTTCCTGATCCTGTTCGGCACCCTGGCGCCGCTGATCTACGACGCCATGAACTGGGGCAAGATCTCGGTGGGATTTCCCTGGTTCAACCGCATGTTCCTGATGGTGACCCCCTTCCTGGCCATACTGCTGGGCTTCGGACCGCTGATGCACTGGAAGCGCACCGACGGCGCCGCGCTCATGCGCAAGCTCCGGATCGCCGCCATCGTCAGCATCGTCATTGGCCTGATCGGCTTTTGGCCGGCCATCTCCAACGGCTCGCTGCTGGTTCCCCTGGGGCTTTTCCTGGCGGCCTGGCTGGTCACCTCCCTGGTCGTTTCGATCAGGGACCGTCTCAAGCACAAGCGCGGGCTGGGCGGTTTCCTGTCGGATTTCGGCAGCAGCGGCGGCCGCAGCTACTACGGCATGGTCCTCGGCCACCTGGGGGTGGCCATGTTCATCCTGGGCGCCACCATGGTCTCCAACCACGGCATCGAAAAGGATGTGCGCATGGCGCCCGGCGAAAGCGCCGAGATCAGCGGCTACCGTTTTGTCTTCGACGGCGTGACCCGCACCCCCGGCCCCAATTTCATCGCCAACCGGGGCAAATTCCGGGTATTCCGGGGGGACGATGAGATCACCATCCTGGAGCCGGAAAAACGCACCTACCTGGTTCAGCAAATGCCCATGACCGAGGCGGCCATCGACTGGGGCCTGACCCGTGATCTCTATGTCTCCCTGGGCGAGGACCTGGGCGGCGGCGACTGGAGCATGCGGCTCTATTACAAGCCCTTCGTGCGCTGGATCTGGCTGGGCGGCCTGTTCATGGCCTTCGGCGGCATCCTGGCGGTTACCGACCCCCGCTACCGCTCCCTGAAACGCAAGAAAAAACAAGAGGCGCCGGCCGGGGCCGCCGCGCCCGCATCCCTGGCCACGGAGAACAACTGATGTCCAGTCGCACGCGTTACCTGATACCCCTTTTCGTCTTTCTCATCATGGCCGGCTTTCTGCTCAAGGGGCTGTTCATGGACCCCAAGTTCATCCCCTCCGTGCTGATTGACAAGCCGGCCCCGGAATTCGACCTGCCCCTGCTGGACAAGCCGGACCAGACCCTCGCCAAGGCAGACCTGAAAGGCAAGGTCTGGATGCTCAACGTCTGGGCCTCCTGGTGCGTCGCCTGCCGGGCGGAACACCAGGTATTGAACAAGCTGGCCCGCATGAACGTGGTGGACATCTACGGCCTCAATTACAAGGACAAGCGGGGAGACGCCCTGAACTGGTTGAGAAACCTGGGCAATCCCTATGTCGCAACCATTGTCGACAGCAGCGGCCGCACGGGTATCGATTTTGGCGTTTACGGCGTCCCGGAGAGCTTCATCATCGACGCCGAAGGCGTCATCCGCTACAAGCACACCGGGCCGGTCAACTACGAAGACATCCAGGCGAAGATCCTGCCTGTCCTGAATGAGTTGAAAGGCGCAACCAAATGAAAATCCTCAAGACCCTTGTTTTTCTTGGCATGCTCCTCGCCACCGGCATGGCGGGGGCCACCGCCCTCTCCTCCTATACCTTCGACAGCAAGGAAGAGGAACAGGCCTTCCGGGACTTCACCGCCGAGCTGCGCTGCCTGGTCTGCCAGAATCAGTCCCTGGCCGAATCCGATGCGGATCTCGCCGACGACTTGCGCCGGGAGGTCTATACCATGTGGCGGCAAGGCAGGCCTCAGGAGGAGATTATCGATTTCCTGGTATCGCGCTACGGGGATTTCGTGCTTTACGATCCGCCGCTCAAGCCCTCCACCTATATCCTGTGGTTTGGCCCTTTCCTGTTGTTCGTGGCCGGCGTCGTGGTGCTCATGCGCACCCTCAAGCGCAAGAATGAGGACCGGGAAGTGGAGCTGACCGAGGAAGACAAACAGCGCCTGAGCGAACTGCTGCAAGACGCCAACGAAAACCAGGACTCCAAGATATGACTCTCTTCTGGATAACCGCGGCCGGGCTCATCGTCCTGGCCATACTCTTTGTCGTGCCGCCCCTCCTGCGCTTCAAGCCAACGGAAGAGGCCAGCCTGGACGAGCTCAACCTGGCGGTCATCAAGCAGCAACTGGCGGAACTGAAGGCCGACCTGGAGGCCGGCGAGCTGGACCAGGACCAGTACGACGCCGCCCGTCACGACCTGGAAAAGGAGCTGCTGGCCGATACGGGCAGCGGCGAGGACATCACCGCGGCGGGAGAGCCCAAATCCGGCCGCTGGGCCATGATTGCATTGCCGGTCGCCATTCCCGTGCTGGCGCTGGCCTTCTATCTCCAGCTCGGCAGCCCGGAAATCATTCCCCGCATCGGCGAGCCCTCATCCGTCCAAGGCGCCGGCCACGGCGGCCAGGACCAGATCGCCTCCATGGAAGAACTGGTCGAAAAGCTGGCCCAGCGCCTGGAAAAGGAGCCCGACAACCCCCAGGGCTGGAAAATGCTCGGCCGCAGCTATCTGGCCATGGACCGCCTGGACGACGCCATCAAGGCCTATGAAAAGGCCTATCAACTGGATCCCAAGGACGTGGACCTGCTGCTGGGCTACGCCACCACCCTCGCCCGCAAAAACAACAACACCTTTGCCGGCCTGCCCGCCCGGCTTATCGAGATGGCCTACAACCTGGAGCCGGACAACACCAACATCCACTGGCTGAAAGGCAACGTCCACTATCAGGCGGGAGAGTACGCCCAGGCCGTCGCCCTGTGGGAAAAGGTCCTGGCCTCCCTGGACCCCAACAGCGCGGAGGGCATCACGGTTTCCGAATACCTCAACGACGCCCGCTCCAAGCTGCCCCAGGGCGCAGCGGCCCAGCCGGCCACACCGCCGCGGGCGTCCCCGGCCTCCGCCAAGGCCGCCGCAGGCTCCGGGGCCATCCGCGTGGAGGTAAGCCTGGACCCCGCCCTGCGGAACAAGGTCCAAGACAGCGACAAGCTGTTCGTTTTCGCCCGCGCCGTGCAGGGGCCGCGCATGCCCCTGGCGGCGGTGCGGCGGGAGGCCGGGGAACTGCCGCTGACCCTGTCCCTGGATGACAGCATGGCCATGACCGCCCAACTGGTCCTGTCCAACTTTTCCGAGGTGATGATAGAGGCCCGGGTGTCCAAATCGGGCGATCCCGTCCCTAAAAGCGGTGATCTCGAAGGCCAGTTCGGACCGGTCAAGCCCGGCCGGAAAGAGCCGGTGCGGCTGGTCATCAACAGCGTGCATCCATAGAAGCGGCCACAGCAGGCTGGCGGCCAAAAACCCTGTGCGAGATTCATTCGCGGCTGAAGCCGCTCCTGCAACCAACTGAATTTACAGCTTATTTTGCAGGACCGGCTTCAGGCGCGAAGAGAAGAGCACCATGCTCTAAGGTTTGGCGCAGCTCCACGCTGACCCGCAATCCGCCCAGATCTCCGGACCGGTCGAAGCGTATCCCGCCGTTGTAGAGTTTCACGATGTCCTTGGCGATGGCCAGGCCAAGCCCGTGCCCCTCCACCGTCTCGTCCAGGCGGACGCCGCGCCGGGCAAGCTGGTTCATTTCTTGCTCGGTTCGGCCCGGGCCGTCGTCTTCCACCGTGATCCTGATGGTATCGGCGCCGGAGATGCGGCATCGCACCCTGGCGTCCGCCCACTTGCAGGCGTTGTCCAGCAGATTCCCCAGCAGTTCCAGCATATCTTCCCGGTCGCCGAAGGCCGGGGTCTCGTCGGCCACGTCCCAACGGATGTCCAGCCGGTCCCTGCGGTGGACCTGCCTGAGCACCTCCACCAGGTCGGGCAGCTCCTGTCTCGCATCGAAGCGCCGACCGGGGCTGCCGCCCCCCGCCAGGCGGGCGCGCTTCAGCTCCCGCTCCACCAGTTGGCGGATGCGCTCCGTCTGGGTCCGGGTCCGGGCGCGTAATTCCGGGTGGCTCTCCAGCTCCTCGCCGTCCAGGTATTGCACCAGGAGATTGAGGGGGCCCTTGAGGGCATGGGCCAGGTTGCCCAGGGCGTTGCGCGAGCGCTCCAGGCGCCGGGCCAGCAGCTCCAGCAGCCGGTTCAACTCCCGCACCAAAGGCAGGATCTCGTCCGGGACGTCTTCCGACAGTGTCCCGGTTTCGCCCCGCTCCAGGCGCCGGATATCGGCGCGCACGGATTCCAGGCGCCGGAAGGAGCCGTGGATCACGCGCTGCTGGACCAGCAGCAGCACGAACAGCACCGCCAGGGCTATGCCGGCGAAGGTCCACTGGAACAGGGACAGGTGGCGCTCCAGCGGGGTGAGATCCTCCGCCACCGCCAGGGTAAAGGCGTGCCCCTGCTTGCGGTAATGCCTGGCCCATACCAGCAGCTTCTGACCGGAGGGCCCGGCGGCATACCAGTGGGCGCCGCCGCCCGGCTGCAGGGGCCGGACATCCAGGGTTTGATCCCACAGCGAGCGCGAGTATTCGGCAGAGCCGTCCGCGAACCGGATGACGAAATAGTGCCCGGAAAAGGGCCGGTTGTAGATGGGGTTGACCTGCTTGCCGGGGATCCGGGCCGGCGCCGCGCCGCCGAATTCCAGCGCCGCCAGCAGGCTTTCCGCATCATGCTCCAGGCGGGAGCCGATCAGGTCTTCCCCCAGCTTCCGCACCGCCAGGCTTCCCCCCCACCAGAGCAGGGCCATGAGCAGCATCAGGCTGAGGGTCAGGCCCAGTTGCAGCCTCCGCTGCAGGGAGTTCATGCCTTGTCTTCCCCGAAGATGTAGCCCTGTCCCCGCTTGGTGGTGATGTAGCCGCTTCCCAGCTTGTCCCGCAGACGGCGCACATAGACCTCGATCAGGTTGCTGTCCCGGTCGAAGTCCTGGTCGTAGACGTGCTCGGTGAGCCGGGTCTTGGAGAGAATCCGCCCCGGATGCAGCATGAAGCAGCGCAGCAGCCGGAATTCGGTGCCGGTCAGATCCAGCGACCGGCCGTCGGGCAGCGTCACCTGCTGCCGCTCCTCGTCCAGGGTCAGGCCGGCGCTGTGCAACGCCTGCCCCGTCTTGTCATGACTGCGGCGGATAAGGGCCTGTACACGGACCACCAGCTCCTCAATATGAAAAGGCTTGCCCAGGTAGTCATCAGCGCCGGCCTTGAAGCCGTCCACCCGCTCGTGCCAGGCGTCCCGGGCGGTCAGAATGATGACCGGCACCCGGTTTTCCCTCTGGCGCCAGTTTCTCAGCACCTCCAGCCCCGGCCGCCGGGGCAGGCCCAGATCCAGGATCACCACGTCATAGGGCTCCAGATCCCCCATGAACTCCGCATCGACGCCATTGTCCGCGCGATCCACGGCGAAGCCCCGGCGGGTCAGTTCCGCATCCAGGTGCCCGGCCAGCGCCGCATCATCCTCCACCAACAGCAGGCGCATGCTTCAATCCTCCCTTTCTTTTTCCAGGAGCTTAGCATTTTCGGCATCGTACTCCAGCTCCCATACCCGCCCCCTGTCATCCACCAGCTCGATCTCGTAGACATAACGGCCCTGTTCCCGTTCGAATTCCACCTCCAGTACGCGCCCCGGGTGCTCCGCCGCCACCTGATCCAGGATGCGCTCCAGCGGAAGGATGACGCCGGCCTCGACCAGCGCCCGCGCCTGCAGATGGTCCTCGTCGGCAGGCGCCGGGCCGGCCCCGCACAGCATTAGAAAAAGCGTAATGATCTTGGCTGTCTTGCGCATGACGGGGCCGCCCCCTGTAGCCTGCCCTCAATCGTCTTCCCAGCGGCCGAAGCCCGGTATCCGGATCGAGCGCTCTTCGAAAGAACCCCTGGCCGCCTGGGTATGACAGGCGCCGCACTTGCTGAAAGATCCCACCTCCGGGTTATCCTGCACCATCCGGCGGGACAATTCATCATGTTCCTTGAGGAAGTAAGCGGTTTCACTGATGCGCAGCGGCACATCACCGGGCCGCATGTACTTCATGATTTTTTGCGAACGCTTGTAGGTGGAGCGGTCGGCCGCGTTTTTCACCAGGTAGCCCTCGATGGCCTTGGCATCGTCAGCAGGCAGCTCCGCATTCTCTCCAAAGTGATCCTCAAGCCCGGCCATCAGCTTCGTCCATGACCGCGCGGGCAGGAGGCCGGGTTGATAAGGAAAATGGCAGCCGCCGCACTCTTCCAGGTATTGCGGGTTTTCCACCGGCGCCACGCCGGGCTTGCCTCCGCCGGACCAGCGCCCCGGGAAGCCGCCCTTTTCATCCTCATCGTCGTCGCTGAAGGCTGTACCGCTTGCGGCCAGCATGAGCGCCGGTAACAACAGGGATACGGCTAATGTCTTGTGTTTCATAATATCCACCTCTAATGATTCGTTCGCTTAAAGATTCTTGAGAAAGGCGAGCACATCACCTTTTTCCTGGGCCGTGCATTCGCGTCCCAGCGTCCACTTGCAATTGCGGACGAACCACTTCTTGATCTTTTTCACCGTGGTAAACCGTTTTGGGTTCACCGACGGCGCCATGGGCTCGATGACCTTGCCGGTGCGCACATGCTTGCCGGGCCTGGTCAGATCAGTGGTATGACAGAGGGTGCACTTGCGCTCTTTGCCGCTCTTGGCGTCTATAAAGCCCTTGTTCCACAACGCCTCGCCGGCGGCCGCGCTGAAGGGTCCGGCGCCCTTGGCCCGGTATTGCGCCTCCAGCTCCGACACCGCATCCGCCTGGGCGTAAAACGGTAGTGCAAACAACAGTGCGGCAATGCCAATCGGTTTTGTATTCATACTCACCTCGCTTTTATCCGTTAAAGAAGGCCTCAGCCCTTGGGGTTAAATATACCGGCGTGAGATGAATCCAGCCTGAAACGGGAGGTCATTGCTTCCCAAAGCCCCTTGAGTGCGCCCCCCGTGTCCACCGGGATCCGCATGGCCGCATCCTCGAAGGTGCCGGCATCGGCATCCAGGTGACAGGAGGCGCAGTTGACCTTGCCGTTGACTCTCGGGTCTTCCCATACCCGGCCGGGGATCTCCTTGTGCTTGTCCACCCAGTAGGGGGTTTCGGTAATGCGCAGGGGGGTCTCCGTTGCCGCGATGCTTCGGTTTATCTTCCAGGCCGCCTCGGTCAACGCCTGTTCAGCGGCGTTCTCCAGAAGGAACCTTTCGATTTCATCCGCGCTGTCGCGCTCCAGGAAAAGATCCTCCCCGAAATGGGACGACTGGCCCGCCATCATGGTCCTCCAGGACCGGGCGGGAAGGAGGCTTGGGTGGAAGGCCAGATGGCAGGCCCCGCATTCCTCGCGCCACAGGGCCTGGTCCGGCAGCTCGATGCCGCTGAACGGCCGATAGGGCCGCTCCGGCGTTTCCACCAGATAGCCATGGAACCAACTGAGTCCGAAAGCGGCGATCGCCACCGACATGAGGATGCCGGTCGGCCGGCCCGCCCTGGCGGAGACCATACCCGGCTTCGATGGCTTGCGTCCGGTCAGCATGGCGGCGACCAGGTTCTCCCGATGCAGCAGGCTCTCCACCACCACGCCGGCGATATGAACGGCCACCAGCCCCAACATGGACCAGGCCAGCAGCTCGTGCAGGTTGTGGGCCATCTCTCCTTGGGCAAAGCTCAGCCATCCGGCCAGGGGACCATGCCTCTCCTCGCCGCCCAGGGTGAGCAGGCCGGTGATTGCTATCAGCAACCCCAGGCCCAGCAGGAGATAAATGGCCCAACTGCCGGCGGGGTTGTGTCCGAGGAAGCGGGGCGGGCACCGCTGCAGCACCAGCTTCAGGTAATCCCGGGCCTCGCGCCAGCCGAAGGCGAAATCACGGAAACGGGCATAGGGACCCCCGATGACACCCCACAGCAGACGGAACAACAGCAGCCCGGCCATCACATAACCCGCAAAGACATGGATATCCCTGTAGCGGTCGTCGAGGGTCAGCCATGCGGTGACGAAGCTGGCGGCAAGGCCCCAGTGGAACAGCCTCAGGGGGAGATTCCACACCCTTAGCCGCACCTCGCCCCGTGCGCCGGTTTCTTCCGTCCGGATCGGCATGACCAACGGCCTCCTCAGGCCTGCTTGGTGCCGGTGAACATGGCGCGCACCAGGTTTTCACCATGCATGATTCCGCCCAGGATGACGCCGCTCACGTGGAAGAACACCAACAACAGGGTGAAATTGGCGAAGAATTCGTGCACCTCCTCCAGCAGATCCTCGGCGGATTCCCCGGTGCCGGACAGCCAGGCGGCCAGGGGCCCGCTGCCTTCGATGCCATAGGCGGCCAGGCCGGTGAGGGTGGTCAGGAGCAGGCTCACCAGCAGGGCCACGATCATGGCTCCGCCCGCCGGGTTGTGCCCCAGGTAGCGCTTCGGCCGCAGTGCGGCCATGTCCTTGAGATAGGAGATGGCCTCCCGCGGAGAACGCACGAAATCCGAGAACCGGGCGTAGCGGGGCCCGACGAACCCCCATATCAGCCGGAACGCCAACAGTCCCATGACGGTATAGCCCGCATAGACGTGGATCGTCATCAGGTCGTCCTCGGTGGCATAGGCGATGGCGAACGCCGTCACCAGACTCCAGTGGAATATCCGGACCAGGGGGTCCCAAACCTTTACCTGTGTTGAATCGTTCACGATTTCATCCTCATGGTTGCCGTGCATGAAGGTCAGTCTAATCAGCCAACCTGAAACAAAGCTGAAAACGGCCGCTACCGGCATGGGGCCGCCGTCGGGTAAGATGACGCCGGAACATGTCCCCTTTCAGTCCGAACAAATGGCCGATGACACCGATTTCCATGCCGAATTGATTCACGGCCTGCTGCGGCCGGAGGCCTGGCCTGAGCCGGTGGGGGAAATCCAGCCCATCGAGACCCACATCTCCACGGTTCTGCTGGCCGGGGACTTCGCCTACAAGATCAAAAAACCCCTCGATCTTGGCTTTCTGGACTTCTCCACCCTGGAGCGGCGCAAGCACTTCTGCGAGGAAGAGATCCGCCTCAATGGCCGTCTCGCACCCCATATCTATCTGGGCGTGACGCCCGTCACCGGCACGGCAAAGCAGCCGCACATGGACGGCGAGGGTCCCGTCATCGATTACGCCGTGAAGATGCGCAGGTTCCCGCCGGACGCCCTGCTTTCCCGTCACCCCGGGCTGTTGTCGCCAGAGAGGATGGAGGAGATCGCACGGATAGTGGCGGATTTTCACCAGCGCATTGCGGTGGCCGGCCCCGCTGAGGGCTATGGCACCCCCACCGCCGTCCTTGCCCCCATGTTGGAGAATTTCAGGCAAATCGACAGTCTGCTCGATGATGCGGAGGAACTGGCGCGGCTCGCCCGGCTGGAGGCCTGGACCCGGGACCGCCACAAGGCGCTGCAAGACGCCCTTGCCAAACGCCTCGGCGGTGGCTTTATCCGGGAATGCCATGGCGACATGCACCTGGGCAACATCGCCCTGGTGGACGGCAAGATCCTGATTTTCGACGGCATCGAGTTCGCCCCCGGCCTGCGCTGGATCGATACCGTCAGCGAGATCGCCTTTCTGACCATGGACCTGGAGGAGAAGGGACGGCCCGACCTGGCCTGGCTGTTTCTGAGCCGCTACCTCGACTGCACCGGCGACTATGAGGGGCTTGCGCTACTGCGTTTCTACCAGGCCTACCGGGCCATGGTGCGGGCCAAGGTGAGCATCATCCGCCTGGGACAGCCGGCCCTGACACCGGCGCAAAAAGAGGCGGTGCTCGCCGACTACCGGGCCTACGTCACCCAGGCGGAAGGCTATACCCGGACGCCGCGACCGGCGCTCATCATCAACCACGGCCTCTCCGGTTCCGGCAAGAGCACCGTCACGGCCCCACTGCTCGGCGGCCTGTCCGCCGTCCAGATACGCTCCGACGTGGAGCGCAAGCGCCTGGCCGGCCTGCCCGCCAGGGCCCGCACCCGCTCGGGGCTCTGCCGGGGCCTGTACAGTCCACGGGCCTCGGATGAAACCTACGAGCGCTTGAAACAACTGGCGGAAACGATCATCGAGGCGGGCCATACCGCCATAGTAGACGCCACCTTCCTGAAGCAGGCCCGGCGCCGGGCGTTCCGGGATCTCGCCGGGCGGCTGGGCGTCCCCTTTCTCATTCTCGATTTTCAGGCCCCGGAGGAACTGCTGCGCGCACGCATAGACCGGCGCCTGGCCGAAGGCGCGGATCCGTCGGAGGCCAATCCGGAGGTGCTGGCGGCCCAGCTCGCCAGTCAGGAGGCGTTGACCGGATCAGAACGGAAAGTCGCCCTCGCCATCACGCCCGATCACATACCGGATGTGGGGGAAATCAAACAGCGCCTTGTCCTCAGAGCGAATCCTGGTTGACTTCGTACATCTTCACAACGATATCCATCTCTCTCAACAGCTTCATGTTCATGGCCGACATCTTGATGATATTCTCTTCATTGATTTCATCGTTAAGAAGCGACCTGAACGATTGCCACATATCCCTGACCTTGGCCAACTGGGCCAGAATGGCCTTGTCCCGGGTTTGGGGAAGCCTTACCTTTTTGCCGTCGATGGTGGTTATGCTGTCTCCATCCATCAGCGCCCTCATGGTTTCCTCGAACATCCACATGGAACGAAAAAGGTTCTCGCGGTTTTCGTGTTTCAGATAGACCAGCAGCATCTCCTTTGCCATTTTCTGTATCAACATCCTCTGCCTGCCGGCATAGTTGATTACCGTGCTCACTTTCTTGCCGGACTCCCGCATGGCCTTTTTCTCGAACAGCTTCACGGCCTTGTTGACTTCATTCAGCAACGGCAGGGATTGGGACGCCACCTTGAAGTAGTCCACGTTGCCTTCGGATGTAAGCGCGATATCGATGCTGGGCCTGAACTGTATCCACATGTCCTTGATGGCTTTCAGTCTCGCTCTTACATCCGCGCCCTTTGCCGGGCGCAGCCCCAGTTCCGCATCTCCTTGCAGAAGGCCGTCCAGGATGTGATCGAACAGGGCGGAGCTTTTCAATAATTCGCGATAGTTATCCTGGACGTCTATGGCGCGGATATGTTCTCCGGCCGCCATCAACAGCAATTCCTTGCTCATCTTCTGGGTCAACATTCTCTGCCTGCCCGACAGATTGATGATGACGCCCCATTCTTTGGCGCTGTATTTTTCGGTGCTGAACGCCTGAACAGGATACCCGGCGATGAGAAAGATCAAAAATACCGACAAGGCGGAAATACTGTTTTTTCTGGTCACAATGCCCCCCTCTTTGGAAATAGCCTTTCAATCGTTCCCTGAGCCTGTTTTTTATATCCTGGCACCCAAGGCTAGAATACAATAAAAACTCCCCCGACAGAAAAGGAATGCCTCATGCCCCGACACCGTTTGAATCTGCTTATCCTGGCTGTTGTCATTGCCGGGGGCATGGGGCTGGTCTGGTATTCCACCCGCCCGAAGCCGGTGAAGGTGCTGGTCAAACAGGTCGAGCGCGGCATAGTGGAGCAGACCATAGCCAATACCAGGGCCGGGACGGTAAAGGCCTGCCGGCGGGCCAAGCTCTCTCCCAGCCTGGGGGGGCAGATCGCGATACTGGCCGTCAAGGAAGGCGACAGGGTGAAGGCCGGCGCCCTGCTGCTGGAGCTCTGGAACAAGGATCTCAAGGCCCAGGTCGCGCTCAACGAAAGCGAGGCCAACGCCGCCAAATCACATGCGGAGGCCACCTGCCTCCGGGCCGAGGTGGCCAGAAGGGAGGCCGACCGCCTGGTGCGCCTGAGCAAGACGGGCGCCATATCCATAGAATCCGTGGACAAGGCCGTCACCAGCGCCGAGTCCAGCCAGGCCGACTGCGAATCGGCCAGGGCGTCCACCAATGTCAGCAGGGCGCGCGTCGGCGTCGCCCGTGCCCAGTTGGAGCGCACCCGCCTGGTCGCCCCGTTCGACGGCGTGGTGGCCGAGATCAATGGCGAGCTGAACGAGTACGTCACCCCCTCTCCTCCCGGCATCCCGACGCCGCCGGCGGTGGATCTCATCGACAACACCTGTTTTTATGTGGCCGCCCCCATCGACGAGGTGGATGCGCCGCGCATCGAAGTGGGCAAGCCCGCCCGCATCAGCCTGGACGCCTTCGGGGACCAGCGTTTCCCGGGCAGGGTCCGGCGCATCGCCCCCTATGTTCTGGATATCGAAAAACAGGCCCGCACCGTGGAGGTGGAGGTGGAGTTCACCCGCCCGGAGGACATCCGGCGGCTGCTCGCCGGCTACAGCGCCGATGTGGAGGTGATTCTGGATGCCCGCCGGGATACCCTGCGCATCCCCACCGAGGCCGTGCTCGAAGACAACCGGGTGCTGGTATTTCTGCCGGATGAGGAGCTGCTCGAGGAACGCGGCATCAAGACCGGCATGTCCAACTGGGACTACACCGAAGTACGCTCCGGGCTCAAACCGGATGACCTGGTGGTGATATCCCTCGACCGCAAAGGCGTGGAGGACGGCGCCTATGCCCGGCTGGATCCCGAAGCCCCCAGATGATCCGGCTCCGGGGGGTTGAACGCATGTTTCAGGTCGGATCGGAGACCGTGCATGCCCTGCGCGCTATAAACCTGCAACTGGACGCCGGCGAATACGCCGCCATCATGGGGCCTTCCGGCTCCGGCAAATCCACGCTGCTGAATATCCTCGGCCTGCTGGACCGCCCCGACCGGGGCACATACTGGCTGGATGAGGTCGACACCACAAACCTTTCCGAGGAACAGCGGGCGGACCTGCGCCGCCACAAGATCGGCTTTGTCTTCCAATCCTTTCACCTGGTGCCGCGGCTCACCGCCGCCGAGAATGTGGAACTGCCCCTCGTCCTGGCCGGCATGGCGCCACAACGGCGCAAGCCCCGGGTCGAGCAGGCGCTGGAGCACGTCAAACTGACCGATCGCGCCCATCACCGCCCGGATCAGCTCTCCGGCGGCCAGCGTCAGCGTGTCGCCATAGCCCGCGCAACCATTATGCGCCCCACCCTGCTGCTGGCGGACGAGCCCACCGGCAACCTGGACCACCACTCGGGCAACGATGTCATCGAGACCCTGGAGGCGCTGAATCTGGAGGGCATCACCCTGGTCATAGTGACCCACGACCCGGAAATAAGCCGCCGGGCCCGGCGGCGGCTGCAGATGGTGGATGGAACGATAGTTGACGATTAGTTGTTAGTTGTTAGTTGTCAGTTATCAGTTTGCGGGGTGAACCTGCTGTTAACTGACAACTGATAACTGACAACTGATAACTGATAACTGACAACCCACAACCATGAAAGTAAAGGACACCTTGCAATTCAGCATCCGCGCCCTCTCCGGCTTTGGCGGCCGGACCTGGCTGATGCTGCTGGCCATGGCCATCGGGGTCGGTTCCGTGGTGGTGCTAACCGCCCTGGGGGACGGCGCCCGGCGCTATGTTATCAATGAGTTCGCCCAGTTGGGCACCCACCTGCTGGTGGTCCTGCCGGGACGCAGCGAAACCACCGGCGGACACCCGCCCATCATGGGCGAGACGCCGCGGGATCTGACCCTGGACGACGCCCTGGCCCTGCGGCGCAGCCCCTTCATCAAGCAGGTGGCCCCCATCATCGTCGGCTCGGCGCCGGTGTCCAGCCGCCAGCGGGAGCGGGAGGTGAACATCCTCGGCACCACGGCGGAGCTCTACGGCATTCGCCATCTGGAGATGAGCCAGGGCAAATTCCTCCCCCCCGGCGATCCCCAGCGGGGATCGGCCGTGACCGTTCTCGGCGCCAAGCTGAAATCCGAACTCTTCGGCAATCGCCGGGCCCTGGGGCGGTGGGTGCGCATAGGGGAGCGGCGCTTTCGGGTCATCGGCGTACTCACGGCCAAGGGACAGTCGCTGGGAACGGACATCAGCGACCTCGCCATCATCCCGGTCGCCACCGCCCAGTCCCTGTTCAACCGGGCGTCCCTGTTCCGCATCCTGGTGCAGGCCAGGAGCCGGGAGTCCATCCCCCGCGCCAAGCAGGCCGTGCTGGATATCATCCGGGAACGCCACGACGGAGAAGACGATATCACCGTGATTACGCAGGATGCCGTGCTCGCCACCTTCGACGGCATCTTCCGCGCCCTGACCATGGCGGCAACCGGCATCGCCACCATCAGCCTGGTGGTGGCGGGCATCCTGATCATGAACGTCATGCTGGTGGCGGTCTCACAACGCACCACCGAGATCGGCCTGCTCAAGGCCCTGGGGGCGCCGCAGAAACAGATCCTGCGCCTGTTCCTGTTGGAATCCGCCCTGCTCTCGGTCGCCGGCGCCGCCTGCGGCATCGCCATCGCCTTCGCCGGCGTCTGGGCCCTGGACCGCGCCTTCCCGGATTTTCCGCTGCAGATTCCCCCCTGGTCCCTGGGCGCCGCGGTGGCCGTGGCCCTGGCCACCGGCCTGCTGTTCGGGGTACTGCCGGCAAGGCGCGCCGCCCGCATGGACCCGGTGCAGGCGTTAAATTCGGTTGGCGGTTAACGGTTTACGGTAGACAATCCTCAATGATCTATCGGTTCATCTATTCGCCTGCCGCCTTTAACCGTAAACTGTAAACCGATAAAAACATGCTTCTTGGCGACTTTACAAAGCTGGCCCTCGGTTCGGTCTTCTACCACCGAATGCGCAGCTTTCTGACCGCCTTGGGCATCACGGTGGGCATCGCCTCCGTGGTACTGCTGACCTCCATCGGCGAGGGCATCCACCGCTATGTGCTGGCGGAATTCACCCAGTTCGGCACCAACCTGCTGGCCGTCACCCCCGGCAAATCCAGCACCCTGGGGATGTCGGGCGCCGTCATCAGCAACGTTCGCCCCCTCAGCCTGGAGGATGCCCAGGCCCTTGGCCGCCTGCCCCGGATTCAGGCCTTCGCGCCCCTGATTCAAGGCAACGCCGCCATCGAATACAAGCGCCGCAGCCGCCGCTCCATGATCTTCGGCGTGGGGCCCGGCGTACCCGAGGTGTGGCAGATGAACCCCTCCCTGGGCCGCTTCCTGCCCCCCGACAACCCCCGCTACGCCCGCCCCTTCGCGGTATTGGGCAGCAAGGTGCGCCGCGAGCTGTTCGGCACCGCCAATCCCCTGGGGCAGCGCATCCGCATCGGCGGCGAAAGCTACCGGGTCATCGGGGTGATGGAAAGCAAGGGCCAGATGCTGGGCTTCGACCTCGACGACGCCGTCTACATCCCCATCGTCAGGGCCATGGCCATGTTCGACCGCGAAAGCCTCATGGAGGTGGACCTGCTCTACAGCACCGGCGCCGAGAGCGAAGAGGTCGCCCAACAGGTGCGCAAGCTGCTGATCGCGCGCCACGGCAGCGAGGACTTCACCATTATCACCCAGGACCAGATGCTGGAAGTACTGGGCTCGGTGCTGGATATCCTCACCCTGGCGGTCGGCGCGCTGGGCGGCATCTCCCTCCTTGTCGGCGGGGTCGGCATCCTGACCATCATGACCATTGCGGTCAGGGAACGCACCGCCGAGATCGGACTGCTGCGCGCCATCGGGGCGGGCCGAAAGCAGATTCTGGCGCTCTTTCTCGGGGAAGCGGTGGTACTGGCCGCCATCGGCGGCCTGGCGGGCCTGGTCCTCGGCGCCGGCGGCGCCTGGCTGCTGGGGACCCTGGTCCCGGAACTGCCCACCCACACCACCTGGAACTATGTTTTACTGGCCGAGCTGATCGCCACCGCCATCGGCCTGGTGGCCGGCATTGCACCCGCCCAAAGGGCGGCATCCATGGACCCCGTGGATGCGCTCCGGACCGAGTAAGTCCGGCAGGAACGCAGTGTACGCGTAAGCTTCCCCGTCAAGTAGACAGTTCTAAAGTAGAGTTTCCGGCCTTTGAAAAACCGCCACGTTGTTTGCCGTCCCTTGCAGCCGATTGTTGGACGAAGCCGTATACCTGCGGCTGCATATTGCCCTCCCAAGCCCAGCCTTGCAGAAAGCTAATTCCAATAATGAGCATAGGGGAAACGTTTTGATACAAACCCCTCGCCCTTATTGCTTTCATAGAGCCAGAAAAATATCCATTTAGATTAAAGTTAGCATAATTTCGACTAATCCCTCTTTGAAATATCCCATATTCGCACAGAGTTTCTAGATACAGTCAATACATGATCTCCAATTGGACTAAATTTTGCGGATAATGGTCTTGATTCATGCCCACCGAGTATTCCTAAAAGATTCCCACTACCAGCATCCCATATTCGTGGAGGGTTTGAACGAGAAACAGTAAGAATTTTGATACCATCTTTGTTGAAATAGGCATCCATTATATCGCAAGAGCTTTGTAAAGCTATATCACATGCTCCCCCTTCTATAAGCAGCAGCTCTGTGCCTAGTTTCAAATCCCATACCCTTGCAGTATTGTCCCAGCTAGCAGTTACAACTTGTAGCCCATTATGACTAAACATTGCATTCCACACATGGTCTTTATGACCCTTTAATGTGACTAAAGGCTCACCAGTCTCAGTGTCCCATACTCTTGCTGTCCGATCTGTTGATGAAGTAACTAGCATTGTTGAATCGATACTAAATCTTGAGCGTAAAACACTACAATGCTCATTGTTTATACAATGACCTACCAAATTTGCCTTAAGTTCACCAGAATCAACAATCCATATTTTTGCCGTACCATCCCTTGATGTTGTTGCTAATAATTCATTATCAGGGCTAAAGCTTATACTTGTTACTCGGCAAAGAACATCCTTGTTACGACAATGTCCATCTAGCAATTTATAGGTTGCACTTTCAATCACCCACAACCTAACATCTTTTCTACCAGATATAACTCCCACTTTAGTCCCATTTGGACTAAGCACAGCTGATTCAATATTGCATTGATGTTTCTTTTCGCAATGTGCACGTAAAGTAGCAATAATTTCACCGGACAAAATATCACAGATAATCACAGATTTTTTATCTCCACTCCTTGAAGCCACTTTCATACCATCCAGACTTATTGACATAATTTCGCTCGCGCAACTTTTGCTGCTAATTTCTAAGAAATTATTGTTAGACACACTCCATAAATGAACCTGATTTTTATTTGATATGGTGGCAACAGTATCATTATTTATAAACTCAGCACTCATAATGTTTGATAAACTATTTAGACTAAAATAGCTGTAGTCAGCTTGTTGCTGTTTATCATGTATATCTTTCAGCCTTTTAAATTGAATGTAGTGAGATACACATACATAAGACATCAATATAATTAATATTAATAATGAAATATTATAATACGACAATGACATCAATTTACTAGACTTAAAATAGCTCTCATTACTTTCTACATAATTATATTTAGTGACAAGAGAAGCCAAGATAATTGAAGCTATTATTGGAAGTATTGAAATGACTAAATGGGGTGCATAGGATGACCATGGATATGATTGGGCATATGCAATTCCTGATGGTGAAAGACGAGCTACAAGCTGTGAATAATAGAAAATTGCAACTAATAGTGTAACTACATTCCCTATTAACCAAACTTTTGATAATGGTTTATTTTGAAATTTACTCCTAATGTGTTTTATTACTAATATCCAACTAGAGAGCAGGCCATATCCACCACCAAAGAGAAATATTATTGTGTATGGCAGAATAATTGTGTATGGCAGAATAAATACAGCAGAGGCAAGCAGAAGAGGACTAAGGTAAATATAGAAGATAGTCGTAGGAGTTAAAGATACAACAAGTGCAATATTTACCAATTTATTTTTAATGGTCATGATCTCCCTGCAAACACGACTTCATATTAATAGCCTATGCTCATTTGCGCTAACGGCTTGCTAACCAGCGCCACCACGGATGCCAGAATAAAGCCGCAAAGATTTATGGCGTCTGGTTGAGCTGATGGTTATGACTTGGATTGATAGTTGGCACCGGGCCTGGATGCCCCACCCGCAAGCAGCCTTGATCTGTGCGCCTTGTTTCATTTTGCGGTCCTTACCCGATGAGTACCTTCAGCTTTTTCCAATTCCTGACTCTTGCCCGGCATGTGCCTGCTATCCCGGTACCGGTACTTCGGTACGATTACTACGTGGTATCTGCAATACCACCGCACGTGAGTTTGGCTTTGCCATTCTCTCATTTGGATTCTCCTCTTTACCTTGGCGGGTTCAGAGGAGAATCTACCTCATTCCTTAACCCCGGAACGGCAGAGCCTTTTCGCATCGCACCGGCAAAGCCGGTGGCTTACATCGTGGAAGTTAGGGTAGTCTGCGTTAAGCTGCCTTATACTTCTAATATTTTTCTCCAAAAACTTTCATTAGCAATGTAAGCGCTATTACCATAAACAAGCCCTAAAACCATATTTAAGTTGTATTTAATAGAATAAACAACAACCGCAAGGCTAATTAATGATAGCGGCACACTTACTTTAGAATAAAATATTATGGCCAACAGAATGCACAGTAATGAAAGGACTGCATAAGTATACCAATTGATAACCCAGTATCTATGAGGTGTATCCAGGCAGGCTAATTTTTTTATCCTGAATCCGTAGCTTCATGAGTACAATCCATTTTTTGCCGACATTTTCTTCTGGAAACAATGGATGCGAATGTGTTTGGCGGTGTATTGTGTGCTCATCTCAAGTATTCGCGCATGACAAACGCGAATAAGATGCATTCACACTTTTTTCGCTGACATCAACCCAATCGGCCTGCCGGGAAAGACAGGGTGCAATGTTATCCGTAGGCCAGCTTTTCATACACGACCTTAAATGCGCACAGCGATCGGCAGCCTCTGCCGAAAGAGAGCTTGATCGTGCGTGATGTATGAATGATACGGGCCGCTATATACATGAGTTCCTGCATTACGGTTT
>DRKS01000095.1 GCA_011051655.1 Sedimenticola sp. | reverse complement strand
GTCCATTCTGATCTCCCTGGAGTTTTTAGCGGTTAGCTTTTAGCGATTAGCAATTGGCGGTTGGCAGGTATTTGTCCAGAAGTAGTGCTTTTCTCTTCGCGCCTAAAGACGCTCCTACAACCAAATGAAGTTGCAGGTTATTTTGTAGGAGCGCCTTTAGGCGCGAACAAATCTCGCACATGGTTTCTGTATACTGATCAGCTAACCGCTAACCGCTAATCGCTAATCGCTAATCGCTAACCAAAACCTATTTCATCTGGATAATCGTCTGGGTTATGGTGTCCGCCGTGGTGATCACCTCGGCATTGGCCTGGAAGTTGCGCTGGGCCGTGATCAGGTTCACCAACTGCTCCGCGACATCCACGTTGGAACTCTCCAGGGCGCCTGACTGGACCATGCCGTAACTGGAGGTGCCGGCCTCGCCCAGTTGCACGTCGCCGGAGGTGAAGGTTTGAGCCCAGTTGGTGTCACTCGCCTGCTGCAATCCCTGCTGGTTGTTGAAACGGGCCAGGGCGATCTTGCCCAGGGCCCTGGACTGTCCGTTGGTGAAGCGGGCGTATACGATGCCGGTATCGTCCGTATCCAGGCCGCTCAGGCGGCCGCTGGAGTAGCCGTCCTGCACCAGGTTGTTGACGGCAAAGCCGCTGCCGTACTGGGTGCTGGATGAGTAGTCGAAGACCATGTTCATGGGCGCGGCGCCGCCGCCGGGGTTATAGGGATCATAGGTGATGGTGCCGGTGGCGGGCGTCGTGAGCACGCCCGAGGCGTCGAATCCCAGGGTGACGGCGTCCGGGGCCGCACCGCCGGCCGTCACATTGGTCCCGTCGACATAGAGATAGGTGTCCCACTGTCCGGCCGTGGCGGTCGCCCGGTAATACATGGTGGCCGTGTGGGCGGTTCCCAGTGAATCGTAAACGGTGGTGGACGTCGCGTGGTTATAGCTTGCCGCATTGGTCGGCGAAAAGGCGGGCACAGGCTCCGTCTGCGAGGCGTCCAGGTTGACGGTCACCGTTGCCGAGGTCGTTGCCGAAGGGGCACCCGGCGCGGTGGGCAGCAGCAGATCGTTCAGCACGCCCGTGTTGAAGGTCGGATTGGTACCGGTGGAGACGGTGGGAAATATCTGCAACCGCTGGTTGGCGTGATTGACCACATAGCCCTCCCGGTCGACGGTGAATGCGCCCGCCCGCGTATAGAGGTTGGTGCCGTCCGTATCCTTCAATACGAAGAAGCCTTCGCCATTGAGGGCCATATCCAGGTTGTTGGAGGTGAAATCGACATTGCCCTGGCTGAACTGCTGGGCGATGCGGGACACCTGTACGCCACGGCCGGATGTGGTCTTGCTCACATCCGAGATGGAGGTGGAGTAGAGATCCGCGAATTCCGTCCGCGACTGTTTGAAGCCATGGGTGGCCGCATTGGCGATGTTGTTGCCGGTGACCTGCAGGTCGGTGGAAGCGGCGTTGAGTCCGCTGAGTGCGATTCGAAAAGGCATATCTGCTCTCCCGTTGAATTTGGTCCGAGGAAACCCTGTTGCTTCGGCTTTCCCTAATAGATCTGCGCTACATCATTCAGAGAAATGGGGCCCAGCCCATCGAGGTTGAGTTTGAAGTCCTGCTTGTCGGCCCCGAGGCTGACGCTACCGACGCGGGCGGCGATCAGCGTCTCCAGGGCGGTGGGCTCGCCGTCGTAGATGCCCTGGGCCTGGATGCGGTAGACGCCCGGCGGCGCGAATTCACCATTGTCGTCAAGACCGTCCCAACTGAACTTGAATTTTCCGGCGGGCTGCACCCCCAACTGCAACTCCCGCACCAAAGCACCGCTGGCATCCGATACGGTAAGCACCAGATTCCCCGTGCTGGCCGGCAAATCTATCTCTCCGCGCAAGGCGCCGTCCGCGGGCAACAGGCCATAATCCAGCGGCGCCAGCACCTCGCGGCCGACCAGCGCCCCTGCCTGCAACGCCTGGTTGGAGGTGAGGGAAGAGGCCAGATCGGCAAAGGAGTTATTGAGCTGGTTGATGCCGGAAACCGAAGAAAACTGGGCGATTTGAGCAAGAAAGTCCCCGTTTTCCATGGGGCTGAAGGGATCCTGGTTTTTAAGCTGGGTGATCATCAGCTCCAGGAAATCCTCCTGGCCGAGTTCGTCATTCTTTTTTGTCTCCAGTTCCCGGACCAGGCCGAGACTGGCGAAGATATCGTTGTCTGTATTGACTGTGCTCATGACTTAACCTCTACTGACCCAGGCGCAGCAGCCCCATCATCATCTGCCGCGCCGCATTGGCGACCTCCACATTGCTCTGATAAGAGCGGGAGGCCGAAATCATATTGGCCATCTCTTCCACCATGTTGACATTGGGGCGGAAGATATAGCCTTGTTCATTGGCCAGCGGATGATCGGGGGCATACTCCTGTTGCAGCGGCGCCTTGCTCTCCACCACGCCCAGCATCCGGACGCCGGCAGCCTGCCCCCCGGGATTCATCCGGTCGAACACCGCCTTGAACACAGGCTGGCGGCTGCGATAAGTCTCACCCATGCTGCTGCTTACGCTGTCGGCATTGGCCATGTTGCTGGCCACCAGGTTCAGGCGCTGGCTCTGGGCGCTGAGGGCGGAGGCGGTAATATCAAAAATCTTCATACTGGACATGGTCATTCACCCCTGATGGCCCGCTTCAATCCCTCTATCTTGCCGCCGAGAAAGCGCAGGCTGGCCTGATACTCCATGGCATTGACGGAAAAGGCGCTTTTCTCAAGCTGGGTATCCACGGTGTTGCCGTCCAGTGACGGCTGCCCGGGCACCCGGTAAAGCAGCCGGAAAGGAGAGGAGCCGGCCGCCGCCGTCGTGGATATGTGATTCCGGTGGGTCTTCTCAAGCGTTACCGGCCGGGCCATCTCCCCTTTCAAGGCCCGCCGGAAATCAAAATCGCGGGCCTTGAAACCGGGGGTATCGGCATTGGCCAGATTGCCGGCCAATAACTCGGCGCGGCGGGACCGCAGCTTCAGGGCCTGCTCATGGATGCCGAATACGTTATCGAGTTTCATGCTGTCTGCTCCAGGCGGTTCTTTTCAACCAGCATGTTGCAGACTTTGTGCCAACAATTTAAGTCATTGTTTTTTCAGGGCCGGCGCGATGATTCTCCGGCCTGAAAAAGCAAAAGCGGCAAGGGCTTTCCGCCCAGGCGGCAATAACGGGCAGCGAGGGCCGGGACCAAAACGCCAAGGCGTGCAAGTACCGCGGAAATATGAATATCTGCCGGCAACCAGGAGCCTTGCAGCCGCTGGAAACTATTCTTTCAGCCTGTAAGCAATGCCGCCTTGCTCGGCGACCATCTCAAAGGCATTGGCCTGTGAAGACAGGGACTCCGTGGAGCCGAGGAAGAGGTAACCGCCTGGCTGCAGCGCCTTGGCCATGCGGTTGATGATGTCGCGTTTCGCCGCGCTGGGAAAATAGATCAATACATTACGGCAGAATATGACATCGAAGCGGCCCAGGGACTCAAAGCCGCGGGTAAGGTTGAACTCCTGGAAGCGGACCCGGCGGCGGATCTCCGGCCGCACTTCCAGTCCATCGGGATGAGGGGAAAAGAAGCGCTGCCGCTGCTCCTCATTGAGGCCGCGCGAAGCCGACATCCCCGAGTAGACGCCCTTGCGGGCCTCGTCCAGTACACTGCTGGAGATATCCGTCGCCACGATCTCGACATCACCTATGAGTTTGCCGGGGTTGTTTATCCGGTATTCCTGCACCTGCATGCTGATAGAGTAGGGCTCCTGTCCGGATGAACAGGCCGCAGACCAGATGCGAAGCCGCTGGGCGGACGCCTCCGGAAACACCTTTGCCGTCAATAATCGAAAATGCGAGGGATCACGAAACCAGAAGGTTTCATTGGTGGTCATGGCGTCGATAACCCCGGCGCGTAACCGGTGCTGACGTCCGCCGGACAACGCCGCCATCAGATCTCTCATGCTGCCAAGCCCGTGTTGCCGCATCAGGCCGCTCAACCTGCTGGTGACGAGATATTCTTTGCCCTCCCCCAGTTCGATGCCGCTTGCATCACGCAGAAATCTCTTGAAGGCCTGATACTCATCGGGAGTACAGACCAGCCGGCCCCTGGCGGCAACCTGGTTCACCGGTCGACCCGAACAGTCACCAGGCGGCCCTCAGGCAGCCTGGGTATGCCCTTCGGCATGAGCCTTGAGGCGCTCCTGCACGATTTGCGCGAGTTCATCGGGATCATATTTGGGAAGGAAGCGGTTGGCGCCCACCTTCTTTACCATGGCCTCGTTGAACACGCCGCTCAGGGATGAGTGCAGGAAGACGTGCAGGCCTTGCAGTTCGGGATCCTTGCGAATGGCGGCGGTCAGGGAATAGCCGTCCATCTTGGGCATTTCGATATCGGATATTATCAATGGCAACCAGCTATCGAGATCCTTCCCTTCGGCCACCCAGGCCTTCAACTGTTCCAGCGCCTGGCGTCCATCATTGCAGAGGGTGCATTCCACACCCAATTGATCCAGCACCCGCTTTACCTGTTTGCGGGCGACCACGGAATCATCCACCACCAGCACGTGCTGCCCTGCCTTGTCGAAACCCTCATCAATGATACCAGCGGAAACATCTTCAGTGCAGCCGATGATGTCCTTCATCACCTTCTCCACATCGATGATCTCCACCAGTTCGTTCTCCACCTGGGTGACCGCCGTCAGATAGCTGCCGCCCGCCGCACCCTTGGGTGGCGGCAGTATGTCCTCCCAGTTCATGTTGATGATGTGATCCACGGCCCCCACCAGGAAGCCCTGAATCCGCCGGTTGTATTCGGTAATGATGACAAAGCGCCCCTCTATGTCACCCAGCGACGGACCGCCGATGGCCATGGACAGATCCATGACGGAAATGGTCTTGCCCCGCATGTTTGCGATGCCGCGCACCACCGGATGAGACCCCGGCATCTGGGTCAGCGGCGGGCACTGGATGACCTCCTGCACCTTGAACACATTGATGCCGAAACGCTGACGCCCGGTCAGCCGGAACAGCAACAATTCCAGCCGGTTCCGCCCGGCGAGCTGGGTGCGCATGTCGACGCCATCAAGGATTCCTGCCATTTTGTTATCTCCCAGTACCTTGGTGTGTCCAGGTTAACGGCGCACCCTATCAAAGCTTTAGAGCAATATGCCCCGGCATCCGGGCATGTAAATTGCATTGATTGCAAGCAGATTCAGCGGGGCGCCGGAATATTGACGGCCCATTGCCACGGGAAACAGAATGCAGGTCAAATCCTTGAATTATCTCGCTTCACCCCTTTTTTTCGTGCTTCTGGCGGCGCTGTTATCACCAGCGCCGGCGCTGTCATCCAGGGCTGTACAGTCCCATGACAGCATCCGGGAAGCGGCCCGCCGCCATGTCCTGGAGAAAACCGCCGGCTATTCCGTGCCGCCAACGGTCAGCGTCGGCCGCCTGGACAGCCGCCTGAGGCTCCAGGCCTGTGACAAGCCCCTGGAGGCGTTCTCACCGCCGGCCGGGCGCAGCCTGGGCAGAATAACCGTAGGCGTCCGCTGCAGCGGCACCAAACCCTGGAGTCTCTATGTACCGGTCACCGTCGCCGTCATCACCGATGTCATCGTGGCCGCCCGCGACTTGCCGCGGGGCGCCATACTCACCTCAAAGGATCTGGAGCTGGTGGCACAAGACATCACACGCCTTCACCGCGGCTTCATGGAACGGCCCGGCCAGGCCATCGGCAAGACCCTCAAGCGGAACCTGCGGCGGGGCCAAGTGCTCACCCCCAACCAGATCGCCGCTCCCTTGGCGATCAAAAAGGGCAGCCGGGTGGCCATTGTCGCCAGCAGTGGCGCCATCCAGGTTCGCATGCAGGGCAAGGCCCTGGGCAACGGCGCAACCGGTGAACGCATCCGGGTGCAGAATCTGAGCTCAAAGAAAGAAATAGAGGCCACTGTCATATCGCCGGGAGTGGTGCGGGTTTCGATGTAAACCTGATGACAATGGGCCGGATATTCGATTGGTTCTCAAAATCGCCCGGCTGTGGCGATACCCGGCCAAACCGGTTAAAGTTCTTTGCGGCCAAGCCGATAGCCTTAACCGAAGCAGGCTCAACGCGGGAGCAGTAATGACTATAGAAATCAGCGGCCTTTCCGGCAGGTCAACCAATAATACCGGAAACAGCAGTCAGGTCGGTGACGCCAAGGGCGACCGGGGCTCGAATCCGTCATCCGCTGGATCCGGCGGCGGCGATACCGTCAGTCTGACATCATCGGCAACCCTGTTGAAATCTCTGGAAGACCGGATCAAAAGCCTCCCGGTGGTGGATGCGCAGCGTGTCGCGGAGACAAGGCACGCCCTGGCCACCGGCAGCCATGTGATCGACCCCGTCAGCACGGCGGAAAACCTGCTCACCTCCGAGCTGGCGCTGGCCAAGCAGAAGTAGCTCATGAAGCAACCGCAACAACTATCCAGGCTGCTGGCAACGGAACTGAAACACACCCGCCAATTGTTGGACATCCTGATTGAGGAACACCAGGCATTGGGTCAGCCGGACCCGGACCGTATCACCGCCATCAGCCTGAAAAAACTCGACTGCCTGAAAGAGCTCGAGCGCCACCATGCGAAGCGGGAGCAATTTCTCGTCGACCAGGGATTCTCTTCCGGGGCCGCCGGCATGGAGGCCCTGGTGCAATCCCTTCCCGGCGACACCCCTGTTGCCGGGCAGTGGCGTGAACTCCGGAGCCTGGCCGGAAAGCTGAAGCGCCAAAATGAAATCAACGGCAGCATCGTGGCACTGACCCAGCGGCATATCACCCTGGCCCTCGATATCCTGACCGGCCGGGCAAGCACCTCTCCGACCTATGGGCGCAGCGGCCAGACCCATGGCAACGCCGCCTCCCAGCGCCTGGCCAAGGCATAGTCCCATCAAGCCCCACCGCGGCGCCCCGGAAAGACCGCAAAGGCGACGCCATAAAGGGCCAGGGCGGCCAACACCACCAGGCTGAATCCCAAGTGAATGGCCAGCAGGGTGGCCAGCACAGAGCTTATTACCGAGGCGCAACCATTCACCCCCCAGGCCCAGGGAATCAAACCGGGCGATTCGTCCCCCAGCCTGGCCAATGCCGTGGGGAAGGGCATACCCATAAAAAAAGCCAAAGGTCCGATCGACAGCACCGCCACGGGAACCTTGACCGGGTCCGGCAATGACGCCAGCATGGGGATGACCACCGGCAACAACAGCAGAAACAGCCCGCCGAACAAGGCGATGGCACCCACCGCCAGGCCCAGGACCACACGATCACCCCGGGCCGCCGCCAGACGCCCGGACCAGGCGCTGCCCAGGCCCGCGAAGATCAGAAAGCTGCTCAGCACCACCGCCACCGCATACAGGGGATGGCTCAGGAAAAGGATGAATTTCTGGATAAAGGCGATCTCGAGAAACAGAAACGCCAGACCGATGGCCCCGAAATAGATAAAGACCCGCCGGCGGCTGAAGCTCCCGTTCCCTGCCCGGGAACGCAGAAGGGTGAGGGGCAACAGGATCAGCACCAGGCTCACCAGCACCGCCTGCGCCAGGGTCGCCACCAGGATAAGATACCCCCACTCCAGCAAGGGGAAGCCGCCCCGCCCCCGCAGCGCCCATATCTCCGGCAACAGCTCCCACTTGAAGAAGTGGAAAAAATAGGGCCGATCATCCGTCGCGGGCTCGATGTTGAATTTATAGCGCCTGCGGTATTCATCCCCGGACTCGCCCAGCAACGCCCGGGCCGCCGTGAAGAAATAGGGCTGGCGCAGCCGGTTATAGCGGTTGGCCTCTTCCCCGGCCATGCCGGGGTAGTAGGCGCTGTCGAAGGCCCGCTCCCGGCAAAAGCGGCGCAAATCCGTCAACTCCCCGGCGGAGAATTCCCCGTTCTTGATCACCAGGGTGCTGGTCTGCCAGCCGCGGATCAGCGCCAGCCGCCGCCCCGGGTCTTCAACCCCCAGGTTTCGCAGCGCCTGCACGGCCATCCCGAACAGCTTCAGGCTGTCCCGCGGCGGCAGCTTCACCCAGCGGCTGATGGCGAGATAGCCGTCCGGCGCGAGGTGGCGCAGGTACTCTTGCAGCGCCTCCACGGTATAGAGATAGCTCTCGTTCAGGGCGTGCAGCCCGGCGGACGAGGCGCCGAAGGCGTCCACCAGCGCCAACTGGACAAGGTCATAACGCTGCTTGGTGGCGGCCACGAAGCCCCGCGCCTCGGCGACATGGACCTTCACCCCCGGCCGGCCATAGAGGTCGCCGGTGAACTCCCGGTAGCGACCCTTGACCAGATCGACCATCTGCGGATTCAGCTCCACCGCATCGACCTGCTCCGCGCCGTGATAGAGCGCCTGGAGCACCTCCGCCCCGCCGCCGGCGCCCAGCACCAGGACCCGCTTCGGCCCGCCCAGGTGATAGGGCAGCGCCGAGGTGAGCTGATCGAGATAACCGAACCGCTCCCGCCGGCCGCTGTCCCGGGTGAGCACCGTCATGCCGTCGCCGTCGGTGAAGACCCCCACCTGGGGCGGTGGCTCGGCGGTGGCCTTCAGGCTCAGGCCGGGGGCATGGCGCAGCGGCACCCGCGGGCTCTCCACCACGCTGAGCAACCCCAGAGGGCTGGAGCGCTGCTCCACGATCCTCGCGCCGTCGATACGCAGCATCTGGCTCAAGCCCTTGTAGGGAGAAATGGCCAGCCCCCGCCAGTCCGCCGGCAGCAGGAGCAACGGCAGCATCGCGCCAAGGACCAGCAGGCCCCAGGCCCGCCGGACCCGAAGTTCCCAACAGGCCAGCGCCGCGGCACCGGTCCCCAGGATGCCAAGCAATTGCAGCGCCCGCCCGGGAAAAACCACAAACAGCAGGCCGACAATGGCCACACTGCCCAGCCCGGCGCCGAACAGATCGGCGGCGTAGATGCCGGCAACCCGCCGGCGAAACCGGCTCAGCGCCAACCCGATGGCATTGGCGGCAAAGAAAAACGGCAGGCTCAGCAGCAGGTAGACGGCCAGCAGCCGCAACGGCTGGGCCGGATCCCAGAGCATCTCCTCCGGGTTGAAGGGCACTTGCTGGGCGATCAGAAAGCAGGCCACCGCCGAAAGCCCGAACAGCAACAGGCTGGCGATATAGGCGGCCTGAAAACGGGCCAGCAGCCGCTCCCGCAGCACACAGAGAAAGGCGCCGCTGGCGCCATAGCCCAGCAGCGCCAGGCTGATGATCATGTAGGCGAAGTGGTGCCATTGGATAATGGAAAAAAGGCGGATAAGCAGGATCTCGTAGCCCAGCGCAACCGCTGAGACCAGGGCGATGGAAAAGCGGGGGAAACGGTTCACGGTTGACGCTTCACGGTTGACGGCGAAATCCCCTTATGGGCCAACCGCAAACCGATTTCAATGCGCCCCGGTCAACGGCACGAAGCGCACCGGCAGGATCTGACGGCTGGTCAGCTCCCCCCGGGCGTCCTTCTCCACCAGCAGCAACTGCTGGGTCATGAAGCGGCTGCCCACCGGGATCACCATGCGCCCGCCCGGTCTGAGCTGGGCGATGAGCGGCGGGGGTATGTGGCCGGCGGCGGCCGTCACCACGATGGCGTCGAAGGGCGCAGCCTCCTCCCAGCCGTAGTAGCCGTCGCCGATGCGGGTCTCAATCTTTGGGTATCCCAGCCGCCTGAGCCGCTCCCCGGCCTCTCTCCCCAGCGGCCCGATGATCTCGATGGTAAAGACCTGGTCAACCAGCTCCGCCAGGATGGCCGCCTGGTAGCCGGAGCCGGTGCCGATCTCCAGCACCCGGTCGCCCGGCTTCAGCCCCAGCAGGTCCGTCATCAGGGCGACGATGTAGGGCTGGGAGATGGTCTGCCCGTGGCCGATGGGCAGGGGGCGGTTTTCGTAGGCCGCAGTGCGCAGCGAAGGGGGCACGAATTCATGCCGCGGCACCCGGCCCAGGGCCGCCATCACCCGGGGATCCAGCGCCTCTTTTCCAATATAGCGGCGGGTATCCCGCACATCGGCCTCGATGAGCCTGACCATATAGCGGCGCTCTTGCCCATAGGCATCACCGGCCCAGCCGCGCCCGGCGGCGAGCAACGCCATGAGGCCGGCAAGAGCAACCAAGCGAAAGAGCCTTCCCATGATCAGCACCCTTCTGTCTTCAAGGCTTTCACGTTAAGCTTAGCCGAACAGCAGATTCTTGATCCCGATGAGGAGAAAAACAATGTCCGAGGAAAAGGTCTACCCCGTCCCGGCCGGCTTCGCTGCCAATGCACTCATCAACGCCGAGCAGTACGAGCGGATGTACCGGCGCTCGGTGGAGGATCCGGACGGCTTCTGGGCCGAACAGGCGGAGCAGTTCGTCACCTGGTCCAGAAAATGGGACAGGGTCCAGGCCTGGGACTTCCACAGCGCCGATATCAAATGGTTCGAGGGCGGCAGGCTCAACGTGGCCTACAACTGCCTGGACCGGCACCTCGACAGCCGCGGCGACCAGACCGCCATCATCTGGGAAGGGGACGATCCCGCCGTGGACAAGAAGATCAGCTACCGCGAGCTCCACGCCGAGGTGTGCAGGCTCGGCAATGTGCTCAAGGCGCGGGGGGTCAAGAAAGGCGACCGGGTCTGCATCTACATGCCCATGATCCCGGAGGCCGCCGTGGCCATGCTGGCCTGCGCCCGCATCGGCGCCGTCCACTCCGTGGTGTTCGGCGGCTTTTCCCCGGACTCCCTGCGCAACCGCATCCTGGACTCCGACTGCCAGACCCTGATCACCGCCGACGAGGGGGTGCGCGGCGGCAGGAACATACCCCTGAAGGCCAATGCGGACGAGGCCCTGAAGGACTGCCCCAATGTCCACACGGTGCTGACGGTACGGCGCACCGGCGGCGATATCGGCTGGACCGAGGGCCGCGACGCCTGGTACCACGAGCTGATGGCCGCCGCCTCCACCGACTGCCCGCCGGAGGAGATGGACGCCGAGGACCCCCTGTTCATCCTCTACACCTCCGGCTCCACCGGCAAGCCCAAGGGCGTGCTGCACACCACCGGCGGCTACCTGGTCTACTCCGCCATCACCCACAAGTACGTCTTCGACTACCGCGACGGCGAGGTCTACTGGTGCACCGCCGACGTGGGCTGGGTCACCGGCCACACCTACATCGTCTACGGCCCCCTGGCCAACGGTGCGGTCAGCCTCATGTTCGAGGGCGTGCCCACCTACCCCGACCACTCCCGCTTCTGGCAGGTGGTGGACAAGCACCGGGTGGCGACCCTCTACACCGCCCCCACCGCCATCCGCGCCCTGATGCGCGCCGGCGACGAGCCGGTGAAAAAGACCTCCCGCGCCTCCCTGCGCCTGCTGGGCACCGTGGGCGAGCCCATCAACCCCGAGGCCTGGGAGTGGTACTACCGCGTGGTGGGCGACGAGCGCTGCCCGGTGGTGGACACCTGGTGGCAGACCGAGACCGGCGGCCATCTCATCACTCCCCTGCCCGGCGCCCATGCCCTCAAACCCGGCTCCGCCGCCAAACCCTTCTTCGGCATCACCCCCGCCATCGTCGACGGCGACGGCCGGGTGCTGGAGGGTGAAGGCTCCGGCAACCTGGTGATCACCCGTCCCTGGCCGGGGATGATGCGCAGCGTCTACGGCGACCACCAGCGCTTCATCGACACCTATTTCAAGACCTACCCCGGCATGTACTTCACCGGCGACGGCTGCCGCCGGGACGCCGACGGCTACTACTGGATCACCGGCCGGGTGGACGACGTGCTCAACATCTCCGGCCACCGTCTCGGCACCGCCGAAATCGAATCCGCCCTGGTGCTGCACCCCAAGGTGGCCGAGGCCGCCGTGGTGGGCTACCCCCACGACATCAAGGGCCAGGGCATCTACGCCTTCGTCACCCTGATGGCCGGCGTGGCCGAGGACGAGGACCTCAAGCAGGAACTGGTGGCCCTGGTGCGCAAGGAGATCGGCGCCATCGCCACCATCGACGTCATCCAGTGGGCCCCGGCCCTGCCCAAGACCCGCTCGGGCAAGATCATGCGGCGCATCCTGCGCAAGGTGGCCACCAACGAGGTGGATCAGCTGGGCGACACCTCCACCCTGGCCGACCCGTCCGTGGTCGACCACCTGGTGGAGAACCGGCATCACAAGTAGCCGGGGTGTTTTCCGGCTGCAAGGGTGTATAATCGCCGGAAAACAAAAACACCGGCGGAGAAATGGCCATGGATTGAGGAACACCGATCCATAGCGGGTCGTCACGAATCCCCGCCCCTCGGAACCCCCCGACATAAGGAGAAAGGAAAATGAAAAGTGTCGCCCGCCTGCTGTTCGCCTGCGCAATCCTGACCACGCAATCCTTCGCCGCGCCCCTGATGCTCTCCAACGGCATGGACGGCGCCTTTGCCCCCGACGGCTCCATACGCCTCACGCCGGATGCAGACGGCGTATTCAACTTCACCACCATCGACATCCCGGAGCCGGTCCTGGTCTCTTTCGACCGCAGCTCTTGGGACAGGGACATCTACCTGCTGGCCACCGGGGACATCAGCATCCTGGGCGCCCTGGACACCGGCCCCGGCCAACTGCACCTGTACACCCCCGGCACGGTCACCTTGGGTGGAAAGGTCTATGGCGACACCCTCTTCTTCCGCGGCGAGGAATTTCATTACATAAACAACCCGAATGGGAGACCGGACATGCATCACTATGGCGGCGTCTCCATCAGCATTCAGCCGGACGGGGAACTGGATTCTTCCCTGGGGAGCGTCATATCCGGCATTGATGCCGGCACCCTGACAGCAGGCGTAGAGGTTACGGCATATCAATTTGAAGCACTACCCTTAGCACCATCCATACACCAGGAGGGGTTTCTCACAGGTGGCCACATGCTCCCCACGCCCCTGCCCCCCGCCATCTGGCTGCTGCTCTCGGCCCTCGCGGTTACCGGCTTTCTCGGCCGCGGCGGGAACCGCCGGGCGCGATAGGGGCCCCTACCTCAGCGGGCGGCCGTTAAAGGCGGCGACGTACGGGTAGCCAAAGTACCCGGATATTACGGAGAGCCTCACCTCCCCGCCACGGTACAGGGCATTCCATACCCCTTTCGGCGGAACCAGCCGCTCTTCATCCTCCCCGTAGGGCACGAAGATATAGCCGCGCGGCTCGCTGGCGGTCAAGAAAGAAGTGATGCCGCCGTCGGGTTTTTCCTTTCCGAGGATATCCGTCTGAATGGGGACGTCCTCCCGCGCCCCCGCCACCCGGTTGACCTGGGAGGCCCCCGCCGCGGCGGCAAGGGCGAAGGCGATCAGAAAGCTCTTCAGCATGACGATATTGCGCTTGTCGAAAACCCGCGACAGCTTCACCCAGAACATGACCCCGAAGGGCGCCCCCGCCAGCAAAGAAATGCGCAGCAGGTTGACGCCGTCAAGGGTGTTGTCGATATGGGGCGCCTCGGCGCAGATCAACAGCAGGGCGGCGCTCAAGAGCGTGAGCGCCAGCACGGCCAAAACCGCGTTTCTTATCTCCTCCCGGCCGAAGTGCCGGAGCAGCGGCTCAGGCGGCCTCCAAAACAAAAACAACAGCATGCCGAACAGTACATAGCCGCAGACCGGCAATACGACAAAAACGGAGCCGTTGGACAAGGCGGCCCACAGGGTGAGTGCCCCCGTCACGACAAGCAGGATAAAAAGCAAGATCCCCTCTCTCTTTTCCGGTTTTTTCATAAACCATCGGTTTGATCGGTTTCTCATCGGCTCACGAAAGAGCCACCCCTGTACGCACGGCTATCTTCGTGACAAGCATCTTGAAACCGGGTTAGGCATCCGCCAGCAGTTGCCGCAGCAGCGCCTGTACCGAAGCGGTTTCGAAAGGTTTGTCGCAGATGGCGGAGACGCCGGACTGGCGCACGGCGGTGAGGCGGCTTTCATCCGTCTCGCTGGTCACCATCATGATGGGGATGGAGCACTGGGTGCTGGCGTCGCGCACGTATTTCACCAGTTCCCGGCCGTCCAGTTCCGGCATGTTGTAGTCGGTGACCAGCAGGTCGAAATAATCGCTTTGCAGAAATTCGATGGCCTCTTTGCCATTCTCCGCCTGGGTGATGTTTTCGATGCCGATGTTGTTCAGCACCCTGGTGATGTGCCTGCGCGCCGTGAAGCTGTCATCCACCACCAGGGTCTTGACGTTGGCGAGATCCAGTTCGGCCAGCAGTTGTGTATTGGGCGCCATGTAGTCCAGGGTGGCGTAGAGCGCCCGCTTCAGGTCTTCCGGGGCAAAGGGTTTGGGCAGCAGGGCGATGGCACCGGCCTGGCGGATGGGATCCAGGTACTGTTCATCCGTTTCACTGGATATCAGCATGAAGGGGATGTCCGCCAACGCGGGATCCTCACGCATGGTCCGGACCAGTTCGGCGCCCGTCATGTCCTCCAGGTGCATGGCGCTGATCACCAGGTCCGGACCGGCCTCCGGCATCGCCTCCAGGGCGCCGGCGCCGTTTTTCTTCCACAGGGGTTTGATCGCCCCGGCCTCTTCCAGCCGCTGGCAGATGATCCGGCTTTGGATGCCGGAGGGTTCCACCAGCATCACGAACAGGTCGGAGATGGTCAGAGGTTCCATGTTGCCTGCCTCCTTAGGGCCTGTTAACACTAATCCAATAGCCCCAGCAGAACCTGCTGGATTAGTGTTAACAGGCCCTGGTCAATTTGATCCGGGATTGCCGGGCATACCGGCCGGCGCGTCCCCCCTTACTATAGCCCAAGGAGGCTATTTGACGCCCACTGTTCCCTGTAAATCAGGCAACTCCAGGCTTCGCGCAACCTCATCGGCAGAGGGCCCCTCCAGGTAAGGCACCACGCCAAGGCAGGCCGCCCCGATCCACTGTTCCAGCGTCTCGATGTTTCCGCTCCTGGCCAGCATCCCCGGCTCCACCTCGGTGGCCACCCATCCGGCCAGGGGCGCGCCGTCGGCAAGGATGCTCTCCGCGCTCAACAGGGCATGATTGATGCAGCCCAGCCGCAGGCCCACCACCAGCACCACCGGCAGCCCCAGCATCAGGGCGAGATCCGAAACCGCCTGTCGTTCGTTGAGCGGCACCCGCCAGCCACCGACGCCTTCCACAATGACGTGATCGGCCTGGGCGGCCAATGCTTCGCAGTGTGCGCAGATCAGATTCAGGTCGATGGTTTCACCGGCCTGCCCGGCGGCCAGATGGGGGGCGATGGGGGGGGCGAAGACGTAGGGGTTGATGGCCGGGTAGGGCAGTTCCAGGCTGCCCTGGGCCCGGAGCCGCAGGGCGTCCCCGTTACGCAGCCCTTGCGGCGTCACATCAGCCCCGGAGGCCACCGGCTTCATGCCCAGCACGGAATGGCCCCGCCCTTGCAGCAGCCGCATCAGGCCGAGGCTGATCAGGGTCTTGCCGCAGCCGGTGTCCGTGCCGGTGATAAAAAGGCCGTTCATCCCGGCCGGCTCCGGACCAGTCGGTCCACCGGCACCTCTACATTGGAATCCCGCCGCCGCTGCTCCGGCGCCCAGGCGTGACCGTAGACCACTTCATAGCTGGCCGGCAGGCGGCCGTTGGAGCGGAAGGCCTCGTAGGCGTCGACCATAGCCTGCATGCGTCCCTTGCCGGTGAGCCCCCGCCGGCGCCTGGTGGTGACGTTGTGGGCGCCGATGGCCTTCAGGTCCCGCATCAGGCCGCGCACGTTTTCATAGGTGAGGGTCATGCGGTCGGCGTCCACCACCGGGTCGGCGAACCCGGACCGGATGAGGGCGTCGCCCACATCGTGCATATCGGGAAAGGGGCTGACGTGGGTATGACCATCCACCGCGCCCCAGGCCTGGCGCAGTTCCTTCAGGGTGTCCGGCCCGAAGGTGGAAAACATGAGCAGGCCGCCCGGCCGCAGCACCCGCCGGAACCCGGCGAAGGTATGCTCCAGGTCGTTGCACCACTGGATGGCGGCATTGGAAAAGATGAGATCCACGCTGCCGTCGGCCAGGGGGAGCTGTTCGGCGTCGCCACAGACACAGAGGGGGCGGCGCAGCCAGGGACCCCGGCGGCGGGCGTGGCGCAACATGGGCAGGGCGAAATCCAGAGCGATGATGCGGGCCTTTTTGTAGCGCCTGGCCAGGGCCGCCGCGGCCAGGCCGGTGCCGGCGCCCACGTCCAGAATGACCCTGGGCTGGAGCCTGACCACCTCCAGCCGTTCCAGCATGTTCTCACCGGTCTGGCGTTGCAGCACCGCCGCCCCGTCATAGGAGCCGGCGGCCCGCTCGAAGGCGATCCGGGCCTGGAGCTTGTCAATGGGAGGGAAGATCTCAGTCACGCCGTTGCTCCAGAAACGCGGCCAGGGCCGCCAGTGACTCCCGGCCATGGGAGAGAAAGGGGGCATGGCCAGCGCCCGGTATCACCCGGATCCGCGCGGCCGGTAGCAGCCTTTCGATATCCTCCGCCACGCCGGCCGGCACCAGGGTGTCCCGCTGCCCCAGCAGCCACAGGCTGGGGCATTGAAGCCCGGCCAGCCGGTCGCGGAGATCTGTCTCCCGCAGCAGCTCCAGCCCCCTGTCCAAAGCGGCCGGATCGGGGTCGGGCCGGTCACTCAGGTCCTGGCGCAACCGCCGCAGGGTGGGCCGGGCCTCGGCGGAACCCCGCACCTGGAGGGCCAGAAAACGCTCCAGCGTGGTGCGGGGATCATCGCGCAGGGTTGCGGCGAATCCGGCCAGGGTGCCGCGCGCCACGGCATGGGGCCAGCCATCCGCCTGGACGAAGCAGGGACTGGCCGCCACCGGCACAAGCCCTGAGATCCGCCGGGGCGACAGCAGCGCCGCCTGGACGGCGATCTGCCCCCCCAGTGACCAGCCTATCCAGACCGCACGATCCGGCGCGGCGGACAGGCAGGCCCGGGCCCAGTCCCGCAGGCTGTCCAGACCCCCGGCAAAGGGACTATGGCCATGCCCCGGCAGCTCGATGATGGTGACCCGGTAATCAGCACTCAGGGATTCCGCCACCGTCTCCCAGACGGCGCCGTTCATGCCCCAGCCGTGAAGCAGCACCAGATCCGGCCCGGCGCCGGTGGTTTCGGTATGCAGCCTCATGGTTTCAGCTCCGCCAGGGCCTCCAGCAGGCGGTCCGCCTGCTCATCCGTGTGCAACGCGGAGAAGGTCACCCGCAGGCGCGCGCCGCCCTCCGGCACGGTGGGCGGACGAATGGCGCTGATCAGGATGCCCCGCTCCTCCAGCCGGCGGCTCCAGGCCAGGGCCCGTTCGGCGGTGCCGGCCAGCAGCGGCTGGATGGGGGTGACGGAATCCATCAGAGGCAATCCAAGCTGCTCCGCCCCGGCGCGGAAGCGTCCCACCAGCTCCCGCAGCCGCTGGCGCCGCCACTCATCCCCGCGGGCGATGCGCAGGCCGGCGCGGGTGGCCTCCGCCACCGCCGGCGGCAGCGCCGTGGTGTAGATATAGGTGCGGGCCTGCTGGATCAGGGTCTCGATCAGCTCCTCCGATCCGGCGACGAAGGCCCCGAAGGTCCCGAAGGCCTTGCCCAGGGTTCCCATCAGGACAGGGACGTCGTCCCGGCCCAGGCCGAGATGATCCAGGCTGCCCCGGCCCTGCTCGCCCAGGACGCCCAGGCCGTGGGCGTCATCCACCATCAGCCAGGCATCATGCCGGCGCGCGGCCTCCGCCAGCCCGGCCAGGGGCGCGATATCGCCATCCATGCTGAAAACGCCGTCGGTGACCACCAGGGCCCCACCGCCATGGCGGGCCCGCAGCAGCTTCAGCAGCGCATCCACGTCGGCGTGGGCATAGCGCTTCAACCGCGCGCGGGAGAGGATGCCGGCGTCGATCAGGGAGGCGTGATTGAGGCGGTCCTCGAAGACCTCGTCCCCCCGCCCCAGCAGGGCGGAGACCAGGCCCAGGTTGGCCATGTAGCCGGTGGAAAACAGCAGCGCCCGGGGGCGGCCGGTAAAATCCGCCAGCTCCTCCTCCAGGGCGTGGTGGGCCGCGCCGTGGCCGCTCACCAGGTGGGCCGCGCCGCTGCCCGCGCCATAGCGCTCCGCGCCACGTTGCAGGGCGGTGATCACCTCGGGGTGGGACGCCAGCCCCAGGTAGTCGTTGCTGTTGAAGGAGAGCATGGGCCGTCCGTCCACCACCAGCTCCGGGCCCTGCATGCCGGACAGCACCCGGCGGGAGCGGTAGAGATGGGCCCGGCGCCGCCTGGCCAGCCCGGCGGCGAGATCTTTCACGCCCGTGGGAGCGGCGCCTTCGCCGCGATGATTAGGCCACGGTGCGAAGTCATCGCGGCGGGGGCGCCGCTCCTACGGGGAGGGTTATTCATGCCGGCTGCCAGGCCCCATCCTGCTCGAAGCGGATGCCCAGGCGCTTGAACAGCAGACGGTCCTGGTCCGCCTCCTTGTTGTCCGTGGTCAGCAGGCGCTCGCCGTAAAAGATGGAATTGGCCCCGGCGAGGAAACACAGCGCCTGCAACTCGTCGCTCATGCGATTGCGCCCGGCAGAGAGGCGCACATGGGAGCGGGGCATGACGAGCCGTGCCACCGCCACGGTGCGCACGAACTCGAAGGGATCCAGCTCATCGGCGCCGTAGAGGGGGGTGCCCTCGATCTGCACCAGCATATTGATGGGCACGGACTGGGGATGTCGGGGCAGATTCGCCAACTGCCGCAGCATGGAGGCCCGGTCCCGCCGGGTCTCGCCCAGCCCCAGGATGCCGCCGCTGCAGATGTTGATGCCCTGGTCGCGCACCCGCGCCAGGGTGTCGAGGCGATCCTGGTAAGTGCGGGTGGTGACCACCTCGCCGTAGAATTCCGGCGAGGTGTCCAGGTTGTGGTTGTAATAGTCCAGCCCCGCCTCCTTGAGCCTGGCGGCCTGCTCTTCGGTCAGCATGCCCAGGGTCAGGCAGGTCTCCATGCCCAGATCGCGCACCGCCTGCACCATCTCGATGACACGGTCCAGATTCTTGTCCGTGGGGTTGCGCCAGGCCGCGCCCATGCAGAAGCGGCTCGCCCCCTTCTCCCTGGCGGCGCGGGCGGCCTGCACCACATCCTCCACCGGCAGCAGTTTCTCCGGCTCCAGCTCGGTGTTGTACTTGCTGCTCTGGGAACAATAGCCGCAGTCCTCGGAACAGGCCCCGGTCTTGATGCTGATGAGGCTGGAGGCCTGTACCGCATTGGGGTCGAAGTGCGCCCGGTGCGTCGTCTGCGCACGGTAGAGCAGATCGTTGAAGGGCAGATCCAGCAGGGCCTCGATCTCATCCAGGGTCCAGTCGTGCCGCAGGGGATATTCGGTCATGGTCGCATCTTTTCTCCGGGCCGAAAAAGCCCGACAATGGTAAAGGAAGGGAATCCCCTGTCAACCAGGAGCGATGCAGATGGTTTACAATTGGCTGAAGACGATCCAGGCACTCGCCTACCCCGCCACCTGCGTCCTCTGTGGCGCGCCGGGGCGGGAGGGACGGGACCTGTGCCGCGGCTGCCAGGACAGCCTGCCCCACAACCGCCACGCCTGCCGCCTCTGCGCCCTGCCCCTGCCCGCGACCGCCCCGGCGGGCTCCCTGTGCGGGCAATGCCAGCAAAGACCCCCAAGGTTTGACCGCTGCCTGGCGGCGCTATGCTATGAGCACCCGCTGGACCACCTCGTCAGCGGCCTGAAATTCCGGGACAAACTGGTCTATGGCCGCCTGCTCTCCGGCCTGCTGGGGGATTTTCTGGAGCACCGGGGGCATGAACTGCCGGAGCTTCTCGTCCCCGTGCCCCTGCACCCCTCGCGCCAGCGGGAGCGGGGATTCAACCAGGCCCTGGAGCTGGCCCGCCCCCTGGCCCGCCGCTTCGGCATCCCGGTGGACATCCGGGCCCTCAGCCGCGACCGGGCGACTGCTCCGCAATCGGGGCTGGACAAAAAGGAGCGGCGCCGCAACATCCGCGGCGCCTTCAGGCTGAGGGAAGGGCTTGCGGCCCGCCATATCGCCATCGTCGACGATGTCGTCACCACCGGCAACACCGTCGATGAGCTGGCCGGCGTCCTGCGCCGGGGCGGGGCCGCGCGGGTGGAGGTGTGGGCGGTGACCCGGCGGGCGGGCGGCCGAAAGGCTATCGCTCCAGACGGATGACCACGCGCCGGTTCTGCGCGCGTCCCGCATCGGTTTTGTTGCTGGCCCCCGGCCTGCGCTCGCCATGGGACCTGACGACGATCTTCTTCGCGGCAACCCCCTTGGCCAGCAGGAGACTCTTCACTGCTTCGGCGCGGCGCCTGCCCAGCCTGTAGTTGTAGCTGGCGCGGCCCAGGTTGTCGGTATGCCCCTCGATGCTGATCCGGCGTACGCCCTTGTCCGCCAGCACGAACTCCGCCAGCTGATTCACACGCTCCCGCGCCTTTGGCAGCAGACGGCTGCTGCCAAAGTCAAAAAGCAGGGCGCTGCGGCGGATCTGCTCGTAGCTGAATGGCAGCAGATTGGCAATGCAGGACCGGAACTCGGCCAGCGCTGGCCCCAGCCACACGGGAGAAAGCACAACCTCCATTTCGACTCCGCCATTCACCGGATCGATATAGCCGAAGGTCGGGGACATCCCCTGGGCCAGTTGTTCAAAAATCCGGGCTGAATACCTGCCGTCGAGGTCGATATTCAGATGCCCCTTGGGGACGGGGATGCGCCAGGGAGAGGCCTTCACCTCCCCATGCCTCCAGGGTGGCGCACCGGTGGTGAGGCGCACCTCTTTTACCTGTGGGGGCCGTATCCTGGGTCTGAGACTGAAGATCAAGCCACCGCCGGCGCTGCGTATGAACAGGGCCTTGCCATAAGCGGGGATCTCATGAACCAGGGTGCATTGAAGGGGGGAGCCGGAATACCCCCAATGGGATTGGTGCAAAGAGGCCTCATGACGCGCCCCTCCTGCCCGGCAGATCCCGCCGGCCAGAAAGAGCAGGGACAGGCCCAGCAGGAACCGGGGCCGCTTCAGGAGGCTCGAACAGGCAGGAAGGGATCGCATCACCCATAAGAGGTCGTCTTTCCGGGCGCAAACTTTAGGCGGGGCGAACGAAGGACGGGGGCCGGATTTATCCGGCGGTCTCCTTGTCTCCGGCGCCGATGCCTGAACCGGCGATCACCTGGAAATACCCGGAATACACCTGCCCATCCAGTTTCACAAACACCCAGGAATAGAGGGGGTAGCCCAAAACGGCCATCAGCAGTCCTGCAACCGCCCCGGAGAGGGGGGCGAAGAATATGACGCTTACGATGTTGAACTTTGCCATCCCTGAGGTCAGCAGCAGCACAAAGGGGATGGCCAGCACCCCGGCGCACAGCCCCAACAGGGCGGCCAGCCTGATCAACGAGGGATAGTCCAGCTTCAGCCTGCACTTGGTAAAGATTTCTTCATTCATGATCACAGTCTTCGGTTTGATTTTGGGCGGTCGAATTCCAGGCGGCGCCCCTTGACGCTCTCGTCGAATCCCCCCCGGTGATAGACCCGGTGGCCGTTGACGAAGGTGGTGTCGATGGCAGAGTTGAAAACCCGGCCCTCCACCGGCGACCAGCCGCATTTATACAGCACGTCCTCCCGCTCGACACGGTGGCGGCGATCCAGATCCACCAGCACCAGATCGGCCCAGTAGCCCTCCCGGATGTAGCCCCGCTCCGGGATGTCGAACAGCCGGGCGGGGCCGTGGCTGGTCTTTTCCGCCACCAGTTCCAGGGAGAGCAGCCCCTCGTGGTAGAGCTCCAGCACCATGGGCAGGGCGTGCTGCACCAGCGGCAGGCCCGCCGGGGCCTCGAAATAGCGGTTGCACTTCTCGTCCAGGGTGTGGGGGGCGTGGTCGGTGCCGATGACGTCGATACGGCCGTCCACCAGGGCCTGGCGCAGGCCGTCCCGGTCCATCCTGGTCTTGATGGCGGGATTGCATTTTATGAAGGTGCCCTTCTGTTCGTAGTCCGAGGCATGGAAGTAGAGGTGATGCACACAGGCCTCGGCGGTGATGCGCTTGTTGTCCAGGGCGCCGGGCTGGAACAGCTTCAGCTCCCGGGCGGTGGAGAGATGCAGCACATGCAGGCGGGTCCCCAGCCGGCGGGCCAGCTCGACGGCCAGGCTGGAGGAGCGGTAGCAGGCCTCTTCGCTGCGGATCTCCGGGTGGCACTCCATGGGCACGTCGGCGCCGAACTGCTCCCGGAAGGCCTGCTCGTTGGCCCGGATCAGCGGGGTGTCCTCGCAGTGGGTGGCCACCAGCACCGGGGCGTCGCGGAAGATGGCCTCCAGGGTCTCCTCCCGGTCCACCAGCATATTGCCGGTGGAGGCCCCCATGAAGACCTTGATGCCGCAGGCCTGCCCCGGGTCCAGGGCGCGGATGACGTCGATGTTGTCATTGGTGGCCCCCAGGTAGAAGGCGTAGTTGGCCAGGGATTTCTGCGCCGCCAGCCGGTACTTCTGCTCCAGCACCTCCAGGGTCACCGCCTGCGGCCTGGTGTTGGGCATATCCATGAAGCTGGTGATGCCGCCGGCCACCGCCGCCCTGGACTCGGAATGGATATCCCCCTTATGGGTGATGCCCGGTTCGCGGAAGTGAACCTGGTCGTCGATCATGCCGGGCAGCAGGACCTTGGCCCCGGCATCCATGATCGAGCCGGCGGGAATGGCGCTGAGATCGCCGCCTATCCGTTCGATCCGGCCGTTGCGGATCAGCAGGTCCCCTTCGGTGACAAGCCCGTCGCTGACCATGCGGGCATTGAGTATCAGGGTGGTGTCAGTCATAGTCACGGTCCTTCCAGTTCCTCAATGCGGTGAACACCGCCACCTGATCCTCCAGGGGGCGGCCGGCCCACTGCTCCGCCGCGGCAATGACGGCGGGGACCCGGGTGCGCAGAAAGGGATTGGTCTCCAGTTCGAGTTCCAGCCGCGAGGGCACGGTGGGCCTGCGGGCATTCCGCAGGGCCCGGGCCTGTTCCCAGCGCTGCCGGACGGCCCGGTTTTCCGGCTCCACCCAGCGGGCGAAGCCCAGATTGGCCAGGGTGTACTCGTGGGCACAGTAGATCAGCGTATCCGGCGGCAACCGGCCGATCCGGGCCAACGAGGCCGCCATCTGTTCCATGGTCCCCTCGAACACCCGGCCGCAGCCGCCGGCGAACAGGACATCGCCGCAAAACAGTGCGCCCCCGCCGTAATAGGCCACATGCCCGGCGGTGTGGCCCGGCATCCCGAGGACCTCGAAGCAGGCCTCGATACCCGGTGGCCGGACCTCGCCACCCTCCTCCACCGCAGAGCCGACGCCAGCAACAGGCTCCCCCGCCGGGCCATAGACCCGGACGTCCGGAAACGCCGCCTTCAGCCCCCCGATGCCTCCCGTATGGTCAGGATGGTGATGGGTTATCAGAATGGCGCCCAGATGGAGCCGCTCCCGTCCCAGTGCCTCCAGCACCGGGCCGGCATCACCCGGATCGACCACCGCGGCCGCGCGGCCGCCGGTATTTTTCAGCAGCCAGATGTAATTGTCGCAAAAGGCCGGGATAGGCGTGATTTCAAGCATGGTATCTATTTATAAAGATCCTTCGGATCGATCAGGGGATCGCTGATCACCTCCACCCGCTCGCCCCGCACTGCATTGAAGAAGCAGCTGCGGCGGCCGGTGTGACAGGCGGGGCCGGTCTGGTCCACCAGCAGCAGGATGGTGTCCCCATCGCAATCCAGGCGCAGGTCCTTCAACCGCTGCACCTGCCCCGATGACTCCCCCTTGCGCCACAGCTTTTGCCGTGAGCGGGACCAATAGCAGACCCGGCCTGTCTCCAGGGTCTCGGCCAGGGATTCCCGGTTCATCCAGGCCATCATCAGCACCTCGCCGCTGTCATGCTGCTGGGCGATGGCGGGCAGCAGGCCATCCTGGTTGAAAGGCAGGGTATCCACCACATCGGCCCAGGGAAGGCCCTCTCCCTTTTGGAAGGATTCAGTCTGTTTCAGCATTGCATATCTCTCAATGATAGAATTCACCGGAAAAACCAGAACCTGCATTCTACCCCCATAATGGACCGGTTGCCCGTCATACGAGGCGGTGCTGGTATACTGAAGGCCGTCCTCTGTTTTGTGAAAATGAGGCCATGACCGATTATTCTGACAAGCTGAAGAGCGCCGGGCTGAAGGTCACCCTGCCGCGGCTCAGGATCCTGGAGATACTCGGCAGGCACCCCAACCGGCATCATACCGCCGAAGATATCTACAGGCTCCTGCTGCAAAACGGGGAGGATATCGGCGTGGCCACCATCTACCGGGTGCTGACCCAGTGCGAACAGGCCGGCCTGGTGGCGCGCCTTCAGACCGAAGGCCCGGCCATGTTCGAGCTGAACCGGGAAAACCATCACGACCACTTCGTATGCACCCGCTGCGGCCTGGTGGAGGAGTTTCATGACGGCATCATCGAAGAGCGCCAACGCAAAATCGCCGCCCGGGCCGGTTACGAGATCGTGGACCACAGCATGGTCCTCTACGGCATCTGCGCAGACTGCCGGCGGCAACTGAAATAAGCAGGCCCCCAACCCGAACCTGGAGACACCAGTGAAAAAGTACGAGGCCATCCGCCAGCAGCTGCTGGCGCGCCGCGAAGAGCTGAACCGGCGCATCCACAAGATGGCGGACAAGGCCCGCCACATCGACGAGCCCCTGACCCCGGATTTCTCCGAACAGGCGGTGGAGCGCCAGAACGACGAGGTGCTGGACGCCCTCGGCGACGCGGGACGCCGCGAACTGGCCCAGATCAACCGCGCCCTGGCCCGCATCGACAGCGGTGAGTACGGCGCCTGCGCCAACTGCGGCAGGGCCATCCCGGAGCAGCGGCTCGAAATCCTGCCCTATTCGGATCTCTGCGTGGCCTGCGCGGAGAAGCAGGACGCCCGGTAGAGGAAAAGCCCCTTTCCCACGGATTATCCCGCCCCCCCGTTTTTACCGAAGAACTCCCGGGTCAGGCGAAACACTACCGGACTGAGCAGCAGCAGGGCCACCAGGTTGGGCAGCGCCATGAGGCCGTTCAGGGTATCCGCCACCAGCCAGGTGAATTTCAGCTCGGCGGTTGCGCCTATGGGAATGGCAAGTATCCAGAGCACCCGGAAGGGGATGATGGATCTGACCCCGAACAGATATTCCACGCACTTCTCGCCATAGAAGCTCCAGCCCAGCAGGGTGGTGAAGGCAAAAAGACTCAGGCCGAAGGTCACCACATAGCCGCCGAAGCCGGGCAGGGCCCGCTCGAAGGCCGCGGAGGAAAGCGCCGCCCCCGTCTCGCCACTGGTCCAGGCGCCGGAGACAATGATCACCAGCCCGGTAATGGTGCACAGGACAATGGTGTCGATGAAGGTGCCCAGCATGGCCACCGTGCCCTGGCGCACCGGGCTGTCCGTCTCCGCCGCCGCATGGGCGATGGGCGCGCTGCCCAGGCCGGCCTCGTTGGAGAATATCCCCCGCGCCACGCCCCACTGAATCGCCAGCATCACCGTGGCGCCGGCGAAACCGCCCGTGGCCGCCGCCGGGGTAAAGGCGTCTTTGACGATCAGACCCAGGGCCGCCGGGACTTCCGCGACATGGATGATCAGTATCGCCAGGCCGGAGAGAAGGTAGGTGATCGCCATGAAGGGCACCAGTTTTCCGGCCACCTCGGCGATACGCCGGATCCCGCCGACGAGCACCAGGGCCGCCAGCACCGCCATGACCACACCGGTCAGCGCATGGGGCAGGGAAAACCCCGCAAAGCCGGAATTCAAGGCGCTCGCCACCGAATTGGCCTGCACCGTATTGCCTATGCCGAAACCCGCCAGGGCGCCGAAAACGGCGAACGAGGTCCCCAGCCAGCCCCATCTCCCTCCCAGCCCGTTCCTTATATAGAACATGGGGCCGCCGACATGATTGCCCTGCTCATCCACCTCCCGGAAATGCACCGCGCAGACCGCTTCCGCATACTTGGTGGCCATCCCCACCAGGGCGGTGCACCACATCCAGAACAGGGCGCCGGGGCCGCCCCAGAAGACCGCCGTGGCGACACCGGCGATATTGCCGGTCCCTATGGTGGCCGAAAGCGAGGTCATCAGGGCATTGAAGGGGCTGACATCACCCTCCCCCCGCCCCCTGCGCCCCCGCCAGAGCATGCGGAAACCATAACCCAGCCGATACAGGGGCATCATCCGCAGGCCGGCCATGAGGAAAAGGCCGGTGCCCAGAATCAGCACCAGCATGAACTCACCCCAAACGATGCCGTTGAGTTCTTTTATCAGGGCGGTCAAGGTTTCCACGGGTCCTCCTTATTGGTCATCACAGCGCCTATACACTACACCACCCTTCCCGTCTTTGGCTGACAATTATCGGCCGGCCGGTGAAACAAACGGACGAAAAGGGGGTCTATTTCCGTGGAAGCCGGACCAGTACGGCCCGATATTCCAGGCGTTTCGATTATGGTGGCGGGATGGACCCGCAAGGGATCAGGTTGATCCGAGTCATTGTTTTTCGGGAGAAAACCCGCACAAATCAAGTGGGCATTGGATTTGACCCGCCCATTTTACGCTGGTATAAGTGCAGTTCTTTTTGCTCGACCCGGATGACTTAACGTTCCGGTCAAGTATTTTGTAAACCCTGCCCCTGCAGCCGAACAAACAGAGCTTTAGCCGGCAATAACAAGGGGCCTTTGCGGAGAAAGATAGCAATGAAGAAAACTATTATCGCGTTGGCTGCCGCTGGCATGGTGGTATTTGGCATGAATGCCCAGGCCAGGTCCGGTGAAGACATCTACAAGACCGTTTGCAAGAACTGCCACGACGCCCCGATGGCGGCCGGCGTCATGGCTCCGGAAATCGGCAACAAGGAGCAGTGGGCTCCCCGCATCGCCAAGGGTAAAGACGCCCTGTATGACGTCGCCCTCCACGGCTCCAAGGTCAACCCCGCCATGGTCGCCCGCGGCACCTGCGCCGACTGCTCCGACGACGAGCTGAAGGCCGCTGTCGACTACATGATCGACAAAAGCAAGTAAGCGCCGAACACCGGGAATACATTCAGACAATCCCGCAACGGCAGGCCGGAGGTCACAGACCTCCGGCCTTTTTTATTTCCGGGCCGGACTTTGCGTTTTCAGTTTTCAGTTTTCAGTTTTCAGTCCTCAGTCCTCAGTCCTTTATCATGCAGCCGCTTGGCGAAGCGGGGCAAAAAGGCCGTCAGCGCCAGCAGGCCGAGGGCGATCAGTGATTTCTGGATCAGCGCCTCCCCGCCCCCCAGGGCCTCGCGCCCCACATAGCCAAGATAGGTCAGGGCCACCACCCCCGGAACCGTGCAAACGAAGGTTGCGATGATATAGGGGGAAAACCCGATCCGGGTCAGCCCCAGGGCGTAATTGAGCAGGAAGAACGGGAAAATTGGCACCAGCCGGACAAAGGCGACGAAACGCCATCCCTCCTCCTCCACCCCCTCGATGAGCCGCCCGAACCGGCCATGGCTCTTGCGCACAATCCAGTCGGAGGCGATATAACGGGCGATCAGAAAGGCCAGGGCCGCGCCGGCGCAGGCCCCGAACAGGGTATACAGGGTCCCCAGCACCGGGCCGAACAACACCCCGCCGGCCAGGGTGAACAGGGAGGCCGGCACCAGCAGGACGGTGGCGGCGGCCGCAACCAGCATGAACACCAGGGGCCCCAGGGGGCCGGTGCCCCTTACCCAGGATTCCAGCAGTTCCATATCGAACTGGCCGCGGTGGGCCGCCACCCAGGCCGCTGACCCGAGCAACAGCGCCAACAGCGCCATGCGCCTGATCCTATCTCCCCTCATGCCGCTCCAAATTGCATTGCAAGATCAACATGCTACAGTTGGCCGGTGACCGCGCCCCTGCTCAACAGACTGTTAGCGGCTTCTCTCATATGGGTGGTTGCTTCTTTTCTGATCCACGAACTCTGCTCGCTGGACGTCTGGTGGCACCTGGCCATCGGCGAGGACATTCTGCGGCATCTGCGGGTCCCGGAGACCAACCTCTACTCCGCCGGTGCCCTTAACAAGCCCTACCATGATTCCCACTGGCTGTTTCAGGCCGCCCTGGCCCTGTCCCACCGCCTCGCGGGGCTGAACGGCCCGGTGCCGTTCATGATCGTCGTCTGGGGGCTCACCCTTTTCATTCTTTACCGGGAGCTCCGCTCTTTTATCGGCGTGGCCGGGGCAACCTTGATCGCCTTCCTCGCCATGGGGGCGTCCGCCGAGCGCTTCCTGCCCCGCCCCGAAATCATCACCTTCCTCATGATGATGCTGTTTTACTCCCGGCTGAGGCAAGGAAAATATGAAACCCCCGCCCAGATCCTGCTCCTGGTGGCGCTGCAGATCATCTGGGTCAACAGCCACGGGCTCTTTGTCATCGGCCCCTTCATGGTGGGCTGCTACTGGCTGGTCCACGCCGTCCGCTTCGCCAGGGGCCGGGAGAACCGGTTGCAACGGCTCAGTCTCCTGCTGGCGCTGGTCAGCGCCGCCATGCTGGCCTCGCCCTATGGGGCCGGCGCCCTGGAGTACAGCCTCCTGCTGTTCCGGGAAGTGGGCCGGGAGGCCCCCGCCTACATGAAGGCGGTGAACGAACTCAGCCCCACCTTTGGCGAGGCCGCCATGGGGGCCCCGGCCTTCTGGTTCTTTGCCGCATTGCTCGGCCTGACGGCGTTCTCCCTTGCGCTCAACCCCAGGCGCATACCCATGGAGCGCCTGCTGATCGTCGCCGCCCTCTGCCTGGCCGCCTTCACCGGACGGCGCAACATGGTGCTGTTCGCGCTGGTGGCGGCCCCCTTTATCGCCGAAAACCTCTCCCTTTACGCCGGACGCATCAGGATACCGGCGGCGGGCCGGGCCGGGCTGAAGTCGCTCCTGGTGGCGGGCATGCTGCTGTGGAGCGCCTACCCGCTCTCCGGGCGCTATTACGTTGACATGGAGATCCCCGCCCGGGCGCGGCTGGGGGTAACCCCGGATTTCTTCCCCCACGGCCTGCCCGCGTTCATCCGCCGCCACGGCATCCGAGGCCAGGTCTACAACACCAACCGGCTGGGCGGCTTCTACCTCTATCACTTCTACCCCGGCCGCATCCCCTTCATGGACGGCCGCTGGGAGATCTACGGCGAGCGTTTCTTCCGGGATCGAAGCCGGGCGCGGCGGGACTACGGCTTCTGGAAGCGCTGGAGCGCGGGCTTCGGTGTAAAAACCGCCCTGCTGCACCACACCTCGGAGGAGTCCAAGACCCTGGTCCCGGCCCTCTACCGGGACCCGGACTGGTCCCTGGTCTACTACGACTTCGCCGCCGCCTTCTTTGTCAAAAACGAGGCCCGGGGCTCGGCCCGGCCCATCGTCTTCTCCGCCGACACCCCCATCCTGGAGGGCGATGTCCGCCCGGACGCCCGGCTCATGCTGAGCGTCTTCTACCGCAACCTGGGACTCAGGCCCCAGTTGCTGGCCAACCTGGAGCGGACCCTGCCCTTTGGCTACCACAGGCGGGAGATCCTGCTGGAACTGGCCAAAACCAACCTGGCGCTGAACCGCTACGCCGAAGCCGAGAAGCGCTACCGGCAACTGCTCGAAATCGACAGCGGGCAGATCGACGCCCTGTCCGATCTGTCCTTCATTCACTACCAAAAAGGCGACTACCAACAGGCCCTGGCCTATTCGGAAAGGGCCGTGCGGGCGGCGCCGGACAACCCGGACATCCGCTTCAACCACGCCCTGGTCCTGATGGCGCTGGGCCGCAGGCCTGAAGTTGTCGGCTTGCTCAACGATATACTCAGAACCCGGCCCGATTACTGGAAGGCCAGGCGCCTGCTCGAAGATATCGCAAAATGATTCATGACAAGAAAATCATCGTGGTCATGCCGGCCTATAACGCCGAGGCCACCCTGAGACAGACCTACAGCGAAGTGGACCGGTCCTTCGTCGACGAGGTCATACTGGTGGACGACGCCAGCGCGGACCGCACCGCCGAGCTGGCCAGGGAGCTTGGCATCGAGACCATCGTCCACCTGGAGAACAAGGGCTACGGGGCCAACCAGAAGACCTGTTACCGGGCGGCCCTGGACCACGGGGCCGACGTGGTGATCATGCTCCACCCCGACTACCAGTACACGCCCAAACTGCTGGTGGCCATGGCCTCCATGGTGGCGGTGGGAGAGTACGACGCCGTGCTGGGCTCCCGCATCCTCACCGAGGGCGCCCTGAAAGGCGGCATGCCCCTGTACAAATATATCGCCAACCGGGCGCTCACCCTGTTTCAGAACACCCTGCTGTCCAAAAAGCTGTCGGAATATCACACCGGCTACCGCGCCTTCTCCCGCCGGGTGCTGGAATCCCTGCCCCTGAACGAAAACTCCAATGATTTCGTGTTCGACAACCAGATGCTGGCCCAGATCGCCTATTTCGGTTTCTCCATCGGCGAGATATCCTGTCCCACCAAGTACTTCGAAGAGGCCTCGTCCATCGGCTTCCGGCGCAGCCTGGTCTACGGCCTCGGGGTCCTCGAGACCTCGATCCTGTACCGGCTGAACAAGTGGGGGCTGCTGCGCAGCAGGATCTTCAATGCCGCCGGGGCCCGTCTGAACCCGGAAAAACCAGGGGAGAATCACCCATGAGAACACTGCCGCCACTACTGTTGCTGGCCGCCGCCTGCCTGCCGGCCCGGGCCGGCGACATCGACCTCCGCTGCGAGACGCTGGCGCAAAGGATGATCGAACGGCTGTCCGGCGAGGGCCTGCTCGACCTGTCCGGAGACAACCGGCAGCGGGCCCGCGCCATCGGCCTGGAGCTGTGCGCGGAGGCGGAGACGTCCGCCCGCCGGCAGCACGAGGAAGGCAAGCGGCAGGCGCTGAGCAACTGGTTCTTCGAATCCTCCGGCGGCAAGCCGGGCAACAAGCGCCTGAGGAAATAGGCCTGTTCAGGACTCCCGCGGCTTTTCATAGCCGATCAAAAACGCCAGCAGGGCCGGCACCACGAACAGGGTCAGCACGGTGGAGACCGCCAGCCCCCCCAGGATCACCGAACCCAGTCCCCGGTAGAGTTCGGAGCCGGAGCCGGTGGCCAGCACCAGCGGCAACAGGCCGAACAGGGAGGTGGTGGCCGACATGAAGATGGGGCGGATGCGGGTGCGCACCGATTGCAGGATGGCCTCCAGCCCCTCGATTCCCTCGTAGCGCACGTTGTTGAGGGCCTGGTGGACGATGAGGATGGCGTTGTTGACCACGGTGCCCACCAGGATGATGAAGCCGAGCATCACCAGGATATCGAAGGGCTGGGGGGCGATCAGCAGGTTGACCAGGCGCAGGCCGGCGAACCCCCCCGCCGCCGCCAGGGGCACGCTGAGCAGGATGATCAGGGGATAGAGATAGTTGCCGAACAGGGCGGAGAGCAGCAGGTAGGTGATGACCACCGCCAGCAGGAAATTCCATTGCAGGGCCAGGCGGGTCTCGGTGAGCTTGTCCGCATTGCCGCCCACGTGCACGTTCACGCCATCCAGCCTGCCGGCCGCCGCCAGCCTGGGCACCAGCTCCTCGTTGACCGCCTCCAGGGCCTGTTGCAGGGCGAAATCCGGGGGCGGGGTCACCTCCAGGCGCACGTTGCGCTTGCGCTCCAGGTGATCCACCTGGGTCATGCCCTGGGTGTACTCCAGCCGCGCCAGGTCCCCCACCCGCACCAGCTCCCCGAAGGGCGTGGCGACCAGGCCGTCCAGCAGGTCCTCGGGGGTGCGGATGCGGCCCTCCCCGGCGGTCAGCACCATGTCCATGATCTTGCTGCCCTCGGGCTTGTACTCGCCCACCTTGCGGCCGTCCATGAGCACGTCCACGATCATGCCCAGGGCCTGCTCCGACAGGCCGTTGGCCAGTACCTTTTCCCGGTCCGGCCTCAGATTGGCCTCCGGGTAGCCGATCTCCAGGGAGGGGACCGGACGGATCTGGGCGCCGGGGATGGCCCGGGCCAGCTCGGCATAGAGCAGCCGGGCCGCGCCGACGATGGTGGGATAGTCCTCCCCCGAGACATTGACGTCCACGGTGCGCCCCCGCCCGATGGCGGACTCGAAGATGCCCCGCTGGATGGAGACGCCGAACACGCCTGGGATGGCGTTCATCACCCGGCTGAACAGGGGCATCATGCGGCGGGCCTCGGTGACATGCTCGGAGGTCCCGCCGAACAGGGTGAAGCGGTCCGAGGAGACATAGAACAGGTTCTCGATCCGGGGCACGCCGTCGCGGCCGTCCTCCAGCCGGTAGGGCTCCAGCTCGTCCATGATGTAGCGGCCCATCTCCCGGCGCTTGTCATCGGACAGGCCGGGGGGCGGCACGAGAATATTGATAATCAGGTTGCGGTTGCCCTGGGGCAGGTATTCGGCCTTGGGCAACAGGGCCTGCACCGTCATCACCGAGGCGGCGGTGAACAGGGCCACCGTGCCCAGGCGGGTGACGGCGTTTTTCAGGGTCAGGCGGGAGCAGGCCATGATCAGCCGCACGGCGGGATTGCCCTCCCCCGGCGCCTGGGTCCTGGCGCCCTTGCGGCCCAGGGCGTAGAACTGGCGGGTCACCGCCGGGATGACAGAGATCGACACCAGCAGGGAGATCATGATGGAGAAGCTGATGGCGATGGCGATGTCGCGGAACAACTGGCCCGCCTCCTCCTGGATGAAGATCACCGGCAGGAACACCGCCACCGTGGTCACGGTGGAGGCCAGCACCGCCCCCCAGACCTCCCGGGCGCCGTCGTAGGAGGCGTGGTAGGGATCCTTGCCCAGGCGCCGGTGACGGTCGATGTTCTCCAGCACCACGATGGCGTTGTCCACCAGCATGCCCACGGCGAAGGAGATGCCGGCCAGGGAGACCACGTTGATGTTGCGGCCGAAGAGATACATGAATAAAAAGGTGCCCACCACCGAGATGGGAATGGCGATGGCCACGGTGGCGGTGGAGCTGACCGAGCGCAGGAACAGCAGCAGCACCCCCACCGCCAGCAGCCCGCCCAGCAGCAGATTGATCTTGACCGTGTCGATGGCGGTGTTGATATAGCCGGTCTGGTCGTGCACCCAGTCGATATAGAGGCCGTTATCCTTCAGCAGGCCCTCATTGAGTTCCCGCACGACCTTTCGCATGCGCGCGGTGAGATCCAGCACATTGGCCCCCGCCTCCTTGCGCACCCCGACGACGATCATGGGCACGCCGTTGTGCAGAACGGGGGCGGCGTTGGGGTAGTAGCCGATGCGGGTCTCGGCCACATCGGCCAGGTAGACCCGGTGCACCCCGTCGTCCTCGAGCAGCACCCCTCCCGGCTCCGCCACCGACTGGAACTCGCTGACGGTGCGCACCCGGTAGTTGCGCTTGCCCACCCCCAGCACACCGGCGGAGATGTTGGCGTTGGCGCTGTTGAGCCGCCCGGCCACCCTCTCCATGGTAAGCCCGCGGGCGGCCATCCGCACCGGATCCACCACCACCTCCAGCCGCTTCTCCGTGCCGCCGAAGACGAACAGGGAACCCACGCCGGGGACCCGCTCCAGGATATGGCGCACCTCGTTTTCGAAAAAGGTGCGGTAGGTCTTGATGCGCTCCAGGTCCCCCTCGCGCATCTTCAGCATGGTCCAGATCACCGGCGAACTCTCGCCGCCGGCGGCGCTGATCACCGGCTTGTCGGCGTTCTCCGGGTAGCGCTTGACCTCATTGAGCTTGTTGGCCACCCGGGTCATGGCCGACTCCAGGTCGGCCCCCACCTTGAAGGTCAGGGTGATTTCGCAAAAGCCGTTCTGGGAGGAAGACTCCATTTTCTGCAGCCCCATGATGGATTTCAGCACCTCCTCCTGGCGCTCGACGATCTCCTTCTCTATCTCATAGGGCGAAGAGCCGATCCAGACGGTTCTCACCGAGATGGTGGGCGCCTCCACATCCGGCGTAAGCTGCACCGGCAGCCGGTAGAGACCCAGCAGGCCGAACAGCACCACCAGGATGACCCCGGAAAAAGTGGAAACGGGCTGGCGGATGGAAAGCCGGATCATTGAATCGGTTTACGGTTGACGGCGGAAACAAAAGTCATCTGGTTGTTTTTCCGTAAACCGTCAACTTTACTGGTCGATCACTTGAACCGCCTGGCCCGGCCGCAGGCGGTCGTTACCATCGACCACCACGGCCATCCCGGCGCTGACGCCCGCATCGTCCACGGCGATGAACTCACCGGTGCGGGCGACGATATGGACCGGCAAGGGCACGGCCTTGCCCTCCGCGACGGTGTAGACCATATCGGCGCCCGGGCTCTGCAACAGCGCCCCGCGGGGAATCAGGCGCAGCCGCCGGGGATCGGCCGTGGGCACCTCCACCTCCACCGAGAGGTTCTCGATCATGCCCGCTTCATAGGGCAGCCCGATCTTCAGATAGACCGACTTGGACCGCACCTCGGCGAAAGGCTCCACCCCCCGCAGCCTGCCCTTGAGGCTGCGCCCCAGGGCGGGCACGAACAGGTCGAACTCATGGCCCGCATGCTGGAAGGGCAACAGGGACTCGGAAACCGGCACGACCACCTGGACCGCATCCACCGCGCCCAGCCGCGCCAGGGGCTCGCCCCTGCCCAGCCAGTCCCCCAGCTCCTTCTTCTTCTCCAGCACAATGCCGTCGAAGGGCGCCCGCACGCGGCTCTTTTTCAACAGCAACTGCAGGCGCTCCCGCTGCCGCTCAAGGGTGTCCCTGCGCTTCACCAGGGCCTTGTGGGAGTAGAAGGCCTCGTCATAGGCGCTGCGGCTGGCCGCCTGGGCGCGCTTGAGGGGCGCCAGGCGGCTCACCTCCAGGGCCAGCTTCTCCACCTCCGCCCCGGCCTCGGCGATCTGGGAATTCACGGCCTCGATATCCTTGCGCAGCAGCTCCGTATCCAGCTCCGCCAGCACCTCCCCCTTCTTCAGCATCGTCCCGGTATCGAAGTTATGGGTGACAATCAGCCCCTCCACCTCGCCGGCCACCTCGGAGACCCGCCAAAAACCCAACAGCCCCACCATGCGGGCGGCGGGGCTCAGCTCCCGCTCCTCCACCAGGGCGGTGACCACCCGGGCCGGCGGCGGCTCCTGGGCCTGCACGGCGGGCGCGAACAACAGCATGAACAGAAGCAGGCGCCGCTTCATAACCCCTCCAGCGATCTGAACAGTTTTTCCAACAGACGGCGCAGGGTGGCCTTCTCCCTCCCGGACAGGGCGCCGAACATCCTCTCCCGCGCCTCCAGCACCACGGGCGCCAGGCGCGCCACCAGATCCTGCCCGGCGGCAGTGGCATAGACCTGGCAGATACGCCGGTCCTGGGGATGAGACCTGCGCTCCACCAGCCCCTTATGCTGCAACTTGTCCAATATGCGCGTCATATTGGGCCGGTCCTTGACCAAAAGGTCCGCCAGCTCCCGCTGGCTCATGCCGTCCCGGTTGCACAAAGTAGCCAGCACGGCGAACTGCTCCGGCGTCAACCCATAAGGACGCAGAAGCTGCGTCCCCAGCGCCCGCAGGCGCATATTGACGCGGTACAGCGGAAACCCCGGAGACTCCTCGATACGATAAGGCATAATGGCTAATTAAATGCCAGAACAACTGTTGTTGCAACAACATTATCACCCCGGGCCGTTTTCCCCAGCCGGCCGAAACCCACAGACCCATCACGCCTTCCCCACGGTCACCAACCTTCCCCCTTTGCCAAAGTACAGCCCCCAACCCTCCTCCTTTGCCAAAATGCAGCCACCAACCTTCCCCCTTTGGCAAAGGGGGACCGAGGGGGATTTAAATCCAAACACAAAGCCTCATTCCAACCACCAGACACGCACCAACCAACCCTCCCCCTTTCGCAAAGGGGGACCGAGGGGGATTTAAATCCAAACACAAAGCCTCATTCCAACCACCGGACACGCGCCAACCAACCCTCCCCCTTTCGCAAAGAGGGATTGAGGGGGATTTGAATCCAGACACAAAGCATCACCCCAACCACCGGACACGCGCCAACCAACCCTCCCCCTTTCGCAAAGGGGGATTGAGGGGGATTTGAATCCAGACGCAAAGCGTCATTCCAACCACCGAACACGCACCAACCAATCCTCCCCCTTTCGCAAAGGGGGACCGAGGGGGATTTGAATCCAGACACAAAGCATCATTCCAACCACCAGACACGCACCAACCAACCCTCCCCCTTTCGCAAAGGGGGACCGAGGGGGATTTGAATTCAAAAACAGGACATCCTTGACGCCCCCGCCCCGTATCTTGACCCCCAAAGCCATATTTGCCATATTGCCCCAAACACAAATCCGGCATAAAAATGCCCGAGCGCCAACGGAAGCAAAGGATTGGGCGATGGAAACCACCACAGACAACATCGTAGGGAACTCAAGGCTGCTCGCCCGGGTGCGCGGCACCATCCGGCGCAAGCACTACAGCATCAGGACCGAGCGGGCCTACCTCCAGTGGGTCAAGCGCTTCATCCTCTTTCACGGCGTCAGGCACCCCAAAGAAATGGGCGCCCCGGAAGTCGAACGCTTCCTCACCCAGGGCAAACGCACGAAATTTAGGCTGCCATCAATAGTTTAGCCAGATAGCCTTCATCCCAGCCTGCTTTTAATCGTTTGTTCTTTATACCGAGCTTCACGCTTTTGTCTTTTTTAAGCAAATTCAGCGCAACATGCCGCAT
>DRKS01000094.1 GCA_011051655.1 Sedimenticola sp. | reverse complement strand
GTATCCGCGCCGGTCCAGGGCGAGCGCAACGGGGGTCTGCGCATCGATCCCGGCGGCCGTTTCATAGGCCGGCATGAGTGCGGCAAAGGAGGGGGAGGCCATACTGAAAACACCGCCCCAGGCAAGAGCGGCGTAAAGAACGAGCAACCTGGAAAACTGCGAGTTGGTACGCGCCAACATCGATATCCCCTATTCGCCCAGACAGTGCGGCGCCTATTGTATCCAAAAACACCAAAGGCACCCTAAAATAAAAGCCAGCCCACGGCCAGAGGGCCGAATCACTTCGGGATTCTTGTTCCCCCACATTCAACTCCCGCCCAGCCAAGAACAGCCTTCTCTAAATCAAAGGAAAAAGCGGCATCCATACTCAAAAAAATTAAGGCTCAGCCGATAGGGCCTTATGGGGTATTGATCAGGACTTGGCAGAGACGCCTGCCTGAAAGGGAAACGATAGGAGCTTTTTTCGTTTTGACAGCCTCCGGCTGCTGTTAAGGCCCATTTATTGGCAAGCACAAGTCTCTTTATCGTGCGCTATTCAAGCAAGGCCTGCCTTTAGCTATGGATGTTTTTTGGCAGCTATGCGAAAAAAAAACATAATAGACATATTTCTTGCTGTTACCCTGGCCTTTATGGCCATGGCTGCCTTCGCCCTGGATTTCCCCCATGAACAGGCAAATCCAACACTCAGCATCGATTGTACTAAATGCCATGACATCCATAGCGGGCTTCAAAGCCTTCTCCGGCTCGAAAACCCCCACACGCCGGTAAACATCGACGACACCGAGGCCAACAACCTCTGCTGGAGCTGCCATAACGAATTGGTGGCGCCCTTTCGCAACCCCCACTCAAGCCTTCAGATCGATGACAGCTACGGGACCTGGAACATCGAGTGCAAAACCTGCCACAATCCCCATTACCAGCCGCAGAAGGCGATCTATGGCAGCGAAGGCTACCTCTTCTCCGGCATCATCGACAGCGTCGACGCCACGACCCTGACCGACAACGACGCCAACTGGACGACCGATGAATATGCAGGCCGGGTGGTGTTTCCCGACCTGAACGCCAAGGATATCCGCGGCCGCTCGATCGGCAATCTCAGCTACCGGGTGCTCAGCAACACCACCACCACGCTGACCATCGACGGCGCCATGGACCTCTCCTACATAGGCGCCGGCGATACCTTCGCCATCGTTTACGGCAAACTTATCCGGAATGTCATCAACACCCCGAACAGCGGCCCCAAAACGGTGAAGTTTTTCCGCCCGGTGGGCGCGAACAGCTTCGCCGACGGGGATGCCGTCTATGACGGTCCCTGCGAAGTCTGCCACACCAAGACCCGCCACCACCGGAACAATAACGACAATCCGGACCAGGCCGACCATACCCACAACGTGGGCATAAGATGCACCTTTTGCCATAAACACGAAAACGGATTCCTGCCCCTGGGGGCGGGGGCGCATGAAGTCCATGTCACCAAGGAATTTGGCCCAAAGATCACCTGTGGCGACGGAAACTGGGGCTGCCACGGCACTTTCGTGCCGGGCTCCAATGCCCCCAATGAGGTGATCTTCGCCGACGGTAATCCCCTCTGCACCGGGCGCCCCGCCACCCCCTGCCCCAACACCGGGCCGGATACCGGCACCGGAGTCTGCGCCAACTGCCACGGCGAGGGCGCGGTGCTGGCCAAGTACTATTTCTTCCGGCCCGGCTCTTCCGAGGGGGATGCGGGGCTTTGGATCACGCCTCAGAGCGGCAACTACACCTGGGCGGATACCTGGCTGGGCGAGCTGGGAGAGGCCAAGTTCTGCGGCAGTTGCCACAACGACAGCGCCAATCCCCCGCCGGTGACCGGCCCGGTCGGCCCCGGCGATCCACCCAATATCGTGGGCGACCTGGACCTGGACACCGGCGCCAACACCTACGGTTTCTTCGTCAACGGCCACGGCAAATCGTCCGGCAACTACCCGCCGCTGTCCTGGCAGTCCAGCTCGGAGACCGGCAACCCGGCGGCCAACCGGATCTGCAGCGACTGCCACGAATACACCAAGACCCACTGGAACAACCCGGATCCGAACGACAAGCGGCTCAAGGCCGGCTACGAGAACGATGCGGCCAGCACCGTCTGCGACAAGTGCCACGGCGACGGCAGCGATCCCACGGACATCGCCACCGCCGATCCCAAGTACTACACCAACCATGCGGATTTCGAGAACTCGGCCCACGGCGCGGATTCCAAGCAGAACCTGAAGTGCACCGATTGCCACGATCCCCATGGCGCGGCCTACCAGGACGTGGCCACCAACGGCGAGCCCAACCAGGCCATGACCAAGGGTTACAAGCAGCAGCTCTGCTTCCGCTGCCACACCGGCGACACCACGGCGGATGTCATCATGAACGTCCAGAACTTCGCCGTCACCGGGCACAAGGGGACCCATGACGGCGCCAACGATCAGGCCACCCTCACCGACGCGGACGGCACCTTCCGCAAGATCTCCGTGCTGGGCAGCGAGTGGATCGTCTACAACCTGACCGACGGCAGCTCCGGCCCCATCACCAGCCACAACGCCAGCCAGATCACCGCCACCCTCAGCGGCGGCACCGACAACGACTGGGACACCGGCGATCAGTACCACATCGCCAGGATCGACGATATAGAAGAGGCCTTCTCCCTGGCCAGCTCCCACCCCCTGGGCCGGACCTTCACCCTGGAGGGAGAAACCTACACCCTCAACTGCGTCTCCTGCCACAACGTCCACCTGGTGACGGGGCAGTACTGGGAGGCGGACCAGGGCAAGACTCCCGTCACCCGCATCTCCCGGCCCTCGGACCGGCAGGCCAATCTCACCGTCTACGGCGACGACGCCGGCGAGAAGATGGCGGACTTCGCCAACCTCGGCAACGGCTTCTACCAGACCCCGCTGGGAGACACCTTCGACGAGAACCAGTTGCCGGCCTACCCACGTTTCTGCACCGACTGCCACGGCGCCCTGCCCCTCGGCGGGCAGAACCTGGGGATCAACTGGGGCCAGGGTGGCAGCACCGGCTGGCTCGACATGCACGGCCTGGGTTCGGCGGGCGCATCCGCCGGATCAACCAGTCCCGACGCCTATTACAAGGCGACGAAAACCAACAACTGGCCGCGCACCGACTACAACGGTTTCGGCCCGGACAGCAACTATGCCTGGCCCAAACACCAGGCCGGGCGGGGCCGGGCCATGTGGAGCATCGGCGCCTATGAATCAGCGGACCGTTTCATCGGCATCAACTATGTCCTGAGCTGCACCGACTGCCACGAGGCCCACGGTTCCAATGCCGCACGCCGCATGGGACGGCCGCGGATCAACGGCGGCGCCGGCAGCCTCAACGTCATGGGGCAAAACTGCGCCAGCAACTGTCATTTCAGGGAGAACAGCGGCACGGACAACCAGTACACCCCCCATCCCAACGGTGGCGGCTGCGGCAACGCCAGTTGCCACGGCCCCACCACCGGCGACTCCATCCACAACATGGACAAGCGGGGCAGCAGCGGCAACGACTCCCGCCGCTACAATTTCGACGAAGTGCTGGACATGCGCTTCGAGGGCAACCTGAACGACTCCGGCACCTGGAACATGAGCGGCCAGTGGGCGGCTGATGGCGATGGCGCCGGCGCCTACGCCGCCGGCGTCGATGGCGGCCAGGCGCTGCTGATCGCAAACAAGGCCTATACCAATCCGACCACGGGCAATCCGACATCCGGGGTGGGCGCCTTCGTGGAGCCGGGCTCCACCAACGGCAACTGGTCCACCGACGGCACCCACCGCGCCGACCGCTTCTTCTCCTTCAAGTACGGTCTCGCCTTCGAGATGTGGATAAACCCCAGCGCCTACCCGGCGCTGGACGACGGCGACACCTGGCAATGGGCCACCCCGAACCGCTACCTGATCTCCAAGGCGACCTGGGGCAACTGGGCCGATTACAGCATGATGCTCAAATACCTCAACGGCGATTACCGGCTCTATTTCCAGGTCAATGTGAACGGTGGCGGCAGCGCGGACGATACGGCGGCCTGCGCCGCGGACGACTGCGGCTGGCGCGGCGCCTACAGTACCGAGGCGATACCGTTAAACCAGTGGACGCACGTGGCCGTAACCTATGACGCCTCCCAATACGACCAGGATCATGATCCGAACGATCTGTCCAAGGGCAGGATCCGGATCTATGTGAACGGCCGGGATGTGACGACCAATGATGTGCCGGTGACCAATGTCTACGAGAACACTCAGCCGCTGGACGGTGAGGGCGAGGGCGCGAATCCGGATGTGGGCAACGGGCTCAGCACCTGCATATCGCATCTGAACACCGGCACCACGGACAAGAGCTGCCAGTGGCGTCTCGTGATCGGTTCCATGCCCTACGACAAATCGCTGAGGCATTTCGAAGGCAAGATCGACAATGTGAAGATATGGAACGTCACCAAGCCCGCCTCCTACTTCGACCAGCGGGTGCCGCCCATGCTGACCAGGGTGGAGGGGCAGAGCGGCCTGGACAAGCTCTACGTCACCTTCTCCGAGGGCGCCTATGCGAATACGGACGGAACCGGCGCCCTGCAGCCCGCCGACTTCGTGCTGACGGATGCCGATGACAGCCGGACCATCACCGCGGTTCAGCATGCGGCGGGGGACAGCCTGGCCATACTCACCCTGAGTTCCCCGCTGGATTTGACGGATGATCTCAACGTGGATGTTCTCAACGTAGCCGCCAATTCGGTCTACGATGCGAACGGGGCCCTGGCCTCCTACACCACCAATCCGATGACGGTGACACAGCTTCCCGCACCCACCATCAGCCTCGTCCAGGGGGTCGCGGGATCGGACCGGGTGGTGCTCAAACTGTCCGGGATGACATACGCCAACGCCGATCTGACAGGGGCGCTGCAGCCGGGCGATCTGGTGCTCACGGACAATGACAACTCAAGGACCATCACCGCCGTTGACCATGCCGCGGGCGATTCTTCGGCGACACTCACGCTGAGCGCGCCCCTCGATTCAACCGATGATATCGGCATCGACACCATCGCCCTGGCCGGCAACTCCGTCTTTGGCGTGCAGGGATACCCCGGCCCCATCGACACTGTCGCGCTCGCCGATGCCTCCGCCTATGTCTCCTCCATCCAATCGGTCGAGGGCGTGGTTGGCGCCAGCACCCTGAAGGTGACCTTTGCCACCCAGGTCTACGCCAATACCGGCGAGAGCGGCAACCTGCAGGTGAGCGACTTCAGCTACGGCAATGTGGCAACGGGTGATGCCACGTCGATCATCGCGGTATCCCATACCGCCGGCAGCCGGACGGCCATCCTCACCCTGGATGCGCCACTGGGGGCTTCGGACGTGAACACGGATACCGTGGCCGCCGCCGGCAACGCCATTTTCGGGCCGAACCCGGGCAACTTCGCCCTCGGCACGTCCGCCGTGGCCGTCACGGCGCAGCCCGCGCCGACCATCACCCGCGTTGAGGGCGCCACCGGTCACAATCAGGTGCTGGTGACCTTCTCCGAGGGAGTCTATACGGGCACGGGGCAAACAGGGGCCATAGGGCTGGGGGATCTCAGCTACGGGGATACGACCGCCGGCGGCGCCTCGGCAATCACCGCCGTCACCCACGTGGCGGGGCAGGCCACCGCCATCGTTACGCTGAATGCCAACCTGGCCGCCGGCGACGTTGGCAGCGACACCATCGCGGCGGTCGGCGGTGAGATCTTCAACAACGTGGACAGCGGCGTCACCACCACCGCCGTGGCCATCAGCAGCAACGGCTGCCCCACCTGGGGAAGCCGCTTCGACTTCGGTGAAGCGGGCGGCAGCGCCACCGTTGCCGACAACAGCGGGCTGCTGACGGGGACAGTGGGAGACCCGGCCTTCAGCATGCTGGGGGACGGACTTTTCACCGGCGATGAAACCGAACTGACGCCCACCTACATCGCCATTCAGAATAACGACACCTGCATCCAGTCCCCCCGGGCGTTCACCCTCGAAACGCGGGTCTATCTGGGCAAGGCGGACAAGGACTACGTGGATGTCAACCCGGCCAACGGCCTGGACGACGACTTCGACGCCGGCGGCGTGGGCTCCACCGCCGGAGACGGCAGGAGAACCACCTTCAACCGGATCATGCAGAAATCAGGCACCTACGTCTTCACCATCATGCGATCCGACTACGCCGGCGATTACCTGGCCTCCAGGGCCGGCAAGGCGCGGGTGCAGTTCAAGTACCACACTAATGACGCCGTGCGGCATACCTGTCCGAATCCACAGTGGCCGGACGACAGCACCACAAGCAACGACGCACCCCTGCACCAGCTCAACTCCCATGACGACTGGCCCATGGTGGACGGCCACTGGTACAAGATCAGGATCGTCTTCAACAGCGACAAGGCCAATATCGCCGGCTCCAACGGAACACCCGTGGACATCTTCATCGACGACCAGGGGCCGAACGGAGACGATCTCGGCGAAAACTGGGCCGGCTACCTGAACACCTCGGACAGCATCACCGGCAGCGCATCCTGCAAATGGGGCGCACTGCCGGGAGACTATCTGGAGCGGCGGGACACCAAGGATGTCTTTATCGGCGACGACTGGAAGCATCCCGAAGGCGTCGATGGCAACAACGAGGCCTTCAAGGGCAAGATCGACTGGTTCGAATGGAAGCCCTATGCCGACTATGTCGGAGTGGACGGCGCCCCCCTCTGAGGAAGATCCGGCAAATCCGGGACTTTCCTGACCTGGGGTGGCGGGCGAAAGCATGGCGAAAATGAATCTGAGAAAGAGCATCATACTGTCGGGCCTGATCGTTTTCGTCCTGTCCGTCTTCTGGGCATCACGGCAGGTTCTGCCCACCTTCGTCAAAATATCGTCCAGCCCCGGCCATGCGGAAATCTTCATCGATGGGAACAAAGATGGGAACAAATCTATTATGGCGCGACCTGACTCCAGGCCGGCTTCATTCTCCCTCAATGCGCCCATATCGAATTGAGAAAAAGCCGCTTCAAAACGCAAAAAAACTGTCTAATCAAAAACATAAGCCTTTATGCTTCTGTGCATTGGTGCAGGATTAACATTTCCGGGCAAACACTGGCTGCTCAAATCCCGGCATTTTTGGCTATATCCGCGACAACGGCATTGGGTTCGGGGCACAATATGCAAAGATGTTTTCTGATCGAACAAAAAGCGGCATTTTTTCCGGACGGGCTCTTCTGATCAGCATCTGCGCCGGGGTGATTCTGTATCTCGGTGCAGTATTCGCCCTCGATCTGCATTCAAGGATCAGCCGGGGGGAAAAGGGGCAAAAGGCCATCCAGATGCTGGACGCCCTCCGGCGTCCGCTCCTTTCGGTCAAGGAGGCCGAGATCAGGCTGCTCAAAACAGGGGATACACAAGCGGCCGCCAGGAATCTGACCAAAATCACCACATCGGCGGCATCCCTTCTCGATCGTTATCTGGCGTTGACGCAATACAACCCGACGCTATACGAGCTGGCCACGCGGTTAAGGGACCGGTATGAGGAATGGATAATTCAAGAACGGCGCCTGATCGGGCATTTCACGAAAGCGGCGGCCGACGGCCATGAAGAGATACTCCAGGACGCCCTGCACGAGGCCTCGGACGGTTTCATGAACACCATGAACACCCTGGGCGCCGGCGAGGCCCCGATTCATCATGACATAGACACCGGGCACCGGGCCACACGCCTGTTGATGCTGTCGTCAGGACTGCTTTTTTTATACCTGATCGGGCTGGTATTTATTTTTCAGCGCGCCAAGACCCGGGAACTGCGCCGTTCCTATGACCAACTCAAAAAGGAGATGAAAAAGCGCCAGCAGGCCAGGGCGGCAATACAGGAATCCACCAAGATGCTGAAACTGGTCCTGGACACCATTCCGGCGCGGGTGTTCTGGAAGGATCTTGACAGCAACTATCTCGGCTGTAACCGCATTTTCGCCCGGGATACCGGCCTGGAGTCGCCGCGACAGATCATCGGCAAGAGCGACTTCGAGCTCACCTGGGCGGACCAGGCAAAACAGTATCGGCAGGACGACCGCCAGGTGATACAGACTGGCAGGCCCAAGCTCCGCTACGAAGAGCCCCAGACCGGCCCGGACGGCAGCCGGATCTGGCTGGAAACCAGCAAGGTTCCGCTGACCAACCTGAATGGAGACATCATCGGCGTACTTGGGACATACCAAGACATCACGGGGCGCAAGCAGGCCGAGGAGGCCTTCAGGGCCCTTTTCCAGAGCACGGTAAAAGCTGTAGGACAGGAATTCTTTGAAGGCATCGCCGCCGCTCTATGTGAATGGCTGAAGGCGGATAGCGCCATCATTGCTGAACTGACGGAGGGGGATAATGTCCAGGCGCTATCCATGGTATTGGATGGAAAGACCATTGATCAATATTCATACGCTTTGCCCGGAGCACCTTGCGAAATCGTGATCCGGAAGGGCTATTGCGTGTATCCGGACAGGGTCAGTGAGCTATTTCCGGATGACCGGGATCTGGTGGCGATGCGGGCAAAAGGATACGTCGGTATTCCATTGAAGGATAAGAGCGGCAGCCCCATCGGGGTGCTTTGCGTCATAGCCCGCCGGAAACTGGATTTGCCACCAAAGGCACAGGATGTGTTTGAAATCATCGCCGCCAAGATCTCCGTGGAAATCGAACGCAAACGGGCGGAACAGGAACTCAACCTGTACCGCGAGCATCTGGAAGAGCTGGTGGCGCAGCGCACAGTGGAACTGGAGGCCAGCAACGAGGAGCTGGAAGCCTTTTCCTATTCGGTCTCTCATGACCTGCGCGCACCGTTGCGCTCCATCGATGGTTTCAGCAAGGCGATACTCGAGGACTATTGGGACGACCTGGATGAAACCGGGCGGGATTACCTGCGCCGGGTGCGCGCCGCCAGCCAGCGCATGGGGCTGCTGATCGACGACATGCTGAAACTGGCCCATGTGACACGCCGGGGGCTGACCGTTACGCAGGCGGATTTGACCGCCCTGGCCCGCGATATCGAAACCCGGCTTCAGGAGAGCCAGCCCGGCCGCCAAGTGGAGTTTCGCATCCAGGAAGGGCTCAGCGCCAGGGGGGATGAGCGGCTGCTGCGCATCGTACTGGAAAACCTTTTGGGCAACGCCTGGAAATATACGGGCGACACCCCCCGGCCCCGGATCGAATTCGGTGGTAAAGAAAAAGACGGCGAGACCGTATATTACGTCCGGGACAATGGCGCGGGCTTCAACATGCGCTATGCCGGAAAGCTGTTTGCACCCTTCCAGCGGCTGCACCGGTCGGATGAATTCGAGGGTACCGGCGTCGGCTTGGCCACGGCCCAACGCATTGTCCACCGGCACCATGGCCGCATTTGGGCCGAAGGGGAGGAAGCCAGGGGGGCGACATTCTATTTCACCCTCGGGGAAGGGATAGCATCATCTTCCGGCGGGACATAAACTTGCACTCGGAGCGCAATCAGGCGCAGATCATGCATAGAGGCGTCATATGGAACACAAGACCATCCTCCTGGTGGAGGACAACCCGGATGACATAGCCCTGACCCTGCGGGCGTTCCGGAAAAACAATATCCGCAACGAGGTGGTCGTGGCCCACGATGGGGTCGAAGCCCTGGATTACTTGTTTGGCGAGGGCAGCTACGCGGGGCGGGACCCGGGCATCACCCCGGAGATGATTCTGCTGGACCTGAAGCTGCCCAGGATCGACGGCCTGGGCGTGCTCAAGCGCCTGTGCGCCCATGAGCGCACCCGCAAGCTCCCGGTCATCGTCCTCACCTCATCGGAAGAGGAGCGGGACATCGCCTCCAGCTATGAGTTCGGGGCCAACAGCTACATCCGCAAGCCGGTGGATTTCGATCAGTTCACCGAAACGCTCCGGCAGATCGGGAGCTACTGGCTGACCCTGAACATCGGCCCTCCACAGGCGGAGCGGGCCTGATGGGCAAGCCGCTGAGCGTCCTGCTGGTCGAGGACTCGGAAGACGACGCCCTGCTGCTGCTGCGCCAGCTCAGAAACGGCGGCTGGGAGCCGGAATACCTGAGGGTGGACAACAGCGAAGCCATGCAGATGGCGCTCAAGACCAGGGATTGGGATCTCGTGATCACCGATCACAACATGCCGCGGTTCGACTCCCGCGATGCCCTGGCCCTGGTGAAAGCCGCTGATCCGGATATCCCGGTGATCATCGTCTCCGGCACTATTGGCGAGGAAATAGCCGTGACCGCCATGAAATCCGGCGCCCACGACTACATCATGAAGGACAACCTGGCGCGCCTCGTGCCGGCCGTGGAGCGAGAACTGAAAGACGCCCAGGTGCGCCGCGCCCACCGCGAGGTGGAGCAGACCATCCGCCACATGGCCTATCACGACCCTCTCACCAACCTGGTGAACCGGATCGAGTTCGAGCGCCGCCTGCGGCGCGCATTGGCCGATGCCAGGGAGCACAGGCGGCATCATGCCCTGCTCTACCTGGACCTCGACCAGTTCAAGATCATCAACGACACCTCCGGCCACATCGCGGGGGACGAGCTGCTCCGGCAACTGGCCATCCTGCTGCATGAAAAAGTACGAGACAGGGACACGGTGGCCCGGCTCGGCGGCGACGAATTCGGCGTCCTGCTGGAGCACTGTCCGGCGGACCACGCCCAGCAGATTGCCGAAACCTTGCGCCAGGCGGTCAAGGACTTCCGGTTCATATGGCAGGACAAGGTTTTTTCCATCGGCGTCAGCATCGGCCTGATCGGCATCACCGAGGTCAGCAGCAGCGTGAAAGAAGTCCTCAGCGCCGCGGACATGGCCTGCTATGCCGCCAAGGACCTGGGGCGCAACCGCATCCACGTCTACACCGAGGGGGATGCCGAACTGGCCCTGCGCCGCAGCGAAATGCAATGGGCCTCACACATCACCCAGGCCCTGGAGGAAGACCGCTTCCTCCTCTACCAGCAGGCGATCCTGCCGGCGGCCGATGACAAGACCGCCGGCGGCGGGGGGCAACAGTACGAATTTCTCGTGCGCATGCGCGACAAGGACGGCGGCCTGATACTCCCGGAGGTCTTTATTCCCGCCGCCGAGCGCTACAGCCTGATGCCCGCCCTGGACCGCTGGGTGGTCAATGCCGCCTGCTCCCACCTGGCCGCCCTGCATGACAAAACCGGACGGACCGGAAAACCCGGCCCCTTTTTCATAAACCTCTCCGGCGCCTCCCTCGGCGACAGCACCTTTTTCGATTTCATCCGCCAGATGGTGCAACAACACGGCATCCCGCCGGAATCGGTCTGCTTCGAGGTAACAGAAACCGTGGCCATCGCCAACCTCAGCCACACGGTGGAGTTCATCAGGGAAATCCGGGAACTGGGCTGCCGCTTCGCCCTGGATGACTTTGGCAGCGGAATGAGCTCGTTTTCCTATCTCAAGACCATCCCGGTCGATTATCTGAAAATAGACGGCGGCTTCGTCCAGCACATGACAACCGACCCCATGGACTACGCCATCGTGGAGGCGATCAACCAGATCGGCCATGTGGCGGGGCTGCGGACAATCGCGGAATTCGTGGAAAACGAGGCAACGCGGCTGAAGTTGCGGGCCATGGGCGTGGATTACGTGCAGGGCTACGGCATCGAAAGACCCGAGCCGGTGGAGAAGCCGTAAGACCGGCGCCCATCTGTTTTGACCGGTTACTTTTTGTGATCGGTCTCCGCCGCCTTCGTCTCCCGCCTGGCCCGCCGCTGGCGCAGTTGGAACAGGGTCATTACCGGACCCGAGACCGCATAGCCGAGGAACAGCAGGAACAGCACCAGCGGCGGGTGCCACAGGGTAAGAGCGAACCCCAGCATCACCGCCACCAGGACGATGAACGGCACCTTGCCCCGGAAATCGATCTCCTTGAAGCTGTGATAACGGATGTTGCTCACCATCAGCAGGCCGGTCGCCAGGGTGATGGTGCCGGCCAGCCAGGGCACATCCGATCCGGCGACCTCCTGCACCACCCCGACCCACACGGCGCCCGCCATGATGGCCGCGGCGGCGGGGCTGGCCAGCCCCTGGAAATAGCGCTTGTCCGCCGTCCCCACCTGGGTGTTGAAACGGGCCAGCCGCAGCGCCGTGCCGGCGGTGTAGACAAAGGCCGCCAGCCAGCCGAACTTGCCCAGCCCCGACAGCGCCCAGAGATAGACCACCAGGGCCGGCGCCAGGCCGAAGGCCACCATGTCCGCCAGGCTGTCGTATTCGGCGCCGAAATCCGTCTGGGTATTGGTCATGCGCGCCACCCGCCCGTCTATGCCGTCCGCGACCATGGCCAGGAAGATGGCGATGGCCGCCGCCTCGAAGCGGTTGCTCATGGCCGCCAGGATGGCATAGAACCCCGCAAACAGGGTCGCCGTGGTGAACAGGTTGGGCAGCAGGTAGATGCCGCGCCGGCGCTTGGGCTTTTCGGTTGCTTCGTCCGTCATCGTCGGTCCCGGGACAGGGTTGTCGGACAGGATTATAACGCCGCCCACCGGTTCGCGCCCGGGAAGGGGGGCCTGACAACCGATCCCCGGTCCGGGATCAGTTCTTGCTCTTGTCCACGATCTTGTTGGCGGTGATCCAGGGCATCATGGAACGCAGGCGCGCCCCCACCTGCTCGATCTCATGGGCCGCATTCAGGCGCCGGTGGGCCGTCATCTCCGGATAATTGGTCTGGCCTTCCAGGATGAAGCGCTTGGCGTATTCGCCGTTCTGGATATTCTTCAGGGCCTCCTTCATGGCCGCCCGGCTCTCGTCATTGATCACCTTGGGGCCGGTCACATACTCGCCGTACTCGGCGTTGTTGGAGATGGAGTAGTTCATGTTGGCGATGCCGCCTTCATATATCAGGTCGACAATCAGCTTCAGCTCGTGCAGGCACTCGAAGTAGGCCATCTCCGGGGCATAACCGGCCTCCACCAGGGTCTCGAAACCGGCCTTGATGAGATCCACGCAACCACCGCACAGCACCGCCTGTTCGCCGAACAGATCGGTCTCGGTCTCATCCTTGAAGGTGGTCTCGATGATGCCGGTGCGGCCGCCGCCGATGGCGGAGGCGTAAGAAAGCGCAATCTGCTTGGCCTGGCCGGATACATCCTGGTAGACCGCCACCAGGTCGGGAATGCCGCCGCCCTTGACGAACTCGCTGCGCACCGTGTGGCCCGGCGCCTTGGGGGCAACCATGATGACGTCGAGATCGGCCCGCGGCACGATCTGGTTGTAGTGGATGCTGAAGCCGTGGGCGAAGGCCAGGGTGGCCCCCTGCTTCAGGTTCGGCTCGATCTGCGTCTTATAGAGCTGGGACTGGAACTCGTCCGGGGTCAGGATCATGACCAGGTCGGCGCGCCCCACCGCCTCTTCCACGGAGGCGACGGCCAGGCCGGAGTTTTCGGCCTTGGCCACCGAGGCGGAACCGGGACGCAGGCCCACCACCACATCGACGCCGGAGTCCTTCAGGTTGTTGGCATGGGCGTGCCCCTGGGAGCCGTAGCCGATGATGCTTACCTTGCGCCCCCGGATCAGGGAGAGGTCGGCGTCTTTGTCGTAGTAGATGTTCAGGTTCATGAAAAATACCTTAGGTTCGGTTTACGGTTTATACGGTTGACGGCCTTTGTCCGCCAGCCGCCGATCGGGATTGGACAGCGTCCGCCCGGAAACGGCGCTTTTCTCTTCGCGGCTTCAGCCGTGAAGGAGCCTCGCACATGGTTTCTGGAGCCAGCTAGATAGCGAGCCCCTTGGCGCCCCGGGCGATGCCGGAGGGGCCGGTGCGCACCGTTTCCACAATGAGGTCCTCGTGCACCGCCTTGATGAAGGCGTCGAGCTTGTCGCCGTCGCCGGTCATCTCGACGATGTAGCTGGTATCCGTCACGTCGATGATATTGGCGCGGAATATCTCCACCAGGCGCTTCACCTCTTCCCGGTGCCCGCCCACGGCCTTGACCTTGATCAGCATCATCTCGCGCTCGATGTGCGCCCCTTCGGACAAATCCACCAGCTTGACCACCTCGATCAGCTTGTGCAGTTGCTTGGTGATCTGCTCGATGATCTCGTCGCTGCCCCGGGTCACCAGGGTCATGCGCGACAGGGTCGGGTCTTCCGTGGGGGCCACCGTCAGGGATTCGATGTTGTAGCCGCGGGCGGAGAACAGCCCGGCCACCCGGGAGAGCGCGCCGGACTCGTTTTCCATCAGGATTGAAATAATATGCCTCATCAGGATAACTCACACTCCGGGGACAACTGCATCTCGTGATGCCCTTTGCCCGCCTCCATCATGGGATAAACATTTTCCGCCGGATCGATGACCACATCCATGAAGACCAGCCGGTCCTTCATGGCGAAGGCCTCGCGCATGGCCTCTTCCAGATCGGTGGGATTCTCGATGCGCATGCCCACATGGCCGTAGGCCTCCGCCAGCTTGACGAAGTCCGGCCGGGCCTCCACATCCACCTGGGAGTAGCGGCCCTCATAGAAGAATTCCTGCCACTGGCGCACCATGCCCAGATAGCCGTTGTTGAGCAGCAGGATCTTCAGCGGCAGATCATAGTGCTTGCAGGTGGCCAGCTCCTGGATGTTCATCTGGATGCTGCCGTCGCCGGTGACGCAGACCACATCCTTGTCCGGATGGGCCACCTTGGCGCCCAGGGCGGCGGGCAGGCCGAAGCCCATGGTCCCCAGGCCGCCGGAATTCAGCCAGCGCCGGGGCTGGTCGAACTGCAGGAACTGGGCGGCCCACATCTGGTGCTGGCCCACATCCGAGGCGACATAGGCGTCACCGCCCGTCACCTTTTGCAGCACCTCCAGGGCGAATTGAGGCTTGATCAGCTTGCTCCTGGCGTTGTATTTCAGGCAGTTCTTGCCACGCCATTTTTCGATGCGGCCCCACCACCGGTCCAGGTTCCCGGCGTGGGGCCGTTTCTTGTGCCCCTTCACCACCCTGACCATGTCCGCCAGCACGCCCTTTACCGGCCCCACGATAGGGATGTCCACCCGCACGTTCTTGGAAATGGAGGCGGGATCGATATCCACATGGATGATCTTGGCATCCGGACAGAAGTCCTTGATCTTGCCGGTGACCCGGTCATCGAAACGGGCGCCGACGGCGATCAGCACATCGCATTCATGCATGGCCATGTTGGCCTCGTAGGTGCCATGCATGCCCAACATGCCGAGGAACTGTTTATCGGTGCCCGGATAGCCCCCCAGACCCATGAGGGTACTGGTGATGGGAAAGCCGGTCTCCCGCACCAGTTCCGTCAGCTCGGCGGCGCCATCGCCGCTCACCACGCCGCCGCCGGTATAAAAAACCGGGCACTCGGCGGACAGCATCAGGTCCACCGCCTTCTTGATCTGTCCGGAGTGGCCCTTCTTCACCGGATTGTACGAACGCAGCCTGACCCTGTCCGGATAGGCGTAGGGGATCTTGATATAGGGTGAGGTCACGTCCTTGGGCACGTCCACCACCACCGGCCCCGGACGCCCGGAGGTGGCGATATAGAAGGCCTTCTTGATGGTCTCCGCCAGGTCACGGACATCCTTCACCAGGAAATTGTGCTTCACGCAGGGGCGCGTGATGCCGACGGTATCCACCTCCTGGAAGGCGTCGCTGCCGATGAAAGGCGTCGGCACCTGGCCGGTGAGCACCACCAGCGGAATGGAGTCCATGTAGGCGGTGGCGATGCCGGTTACCGCATTGGTGGCCCCGGGCCCGGAGGTCACCAGCGCCACGCCTGGCCTGCCGGTGGAACGGGCATAGCCGTCCGCCGCATGCACGGCGCCCTGCTCATGCCGGACCAGAATGTGCTGCACGTCCTTCTGTTTGAAAATCGCATCGTAAATATGCAGGACGGCACCCCCAGGGTAACCGAATATATGTTCGACACCCTCGTCCTTCAGACTCTGAACAAGGATCTCGGCACCACTCAATTCCACGTTAAAGATCTCCCCATGGCCTCAAAACCGCCCTTGCGGCAAAGAATTACCAGAAAAACGGTACAAAGTACTGATATTGCGATTGCAGGTCAAGGACTGTAGCAGTTCCCGATAGTCGTGTTCTCCAGCCTCCAACCGGCACAGACAGTATTGAGAATCACCATTGCAAAACGTCTCCAACCCATGGCAAACCGGTTATATGGGGGTCTTTCCCTTTTCGGGACTCCGGAGTAAATGAAAGCCGGGAACTGGCGGTCAATTCGCTTGAGTTGGCATCGTTTTCTCCAGCAATGGGCTGAAATTAATTTCTAACCCACTGTGCCTGCAAAGATTTTTATGCACACCGCTCTGCGGTCACCGCCGCCGCCTTGATACAGGCGTCATATCACGAAGGTCTCTTCATGAAAAAACATATGTAACCAATTGATTTTAATCGAATATGCATAAAACCGGCTAAAAAATGATCTTTTTGAATCAGACCCCGCAATGAAGCGCCTCAGGCGCAAAGTCTGGCGGGTTTTACACAATGTTATCCACAGACTTTGTGGAAAATAGAGGGAGCTGACAGCGATTATCTGTCATAGCGGTTTTTTCTTTACGGAGAACCCCGGACAAGGGCCGTAAATGCCCTGCCGGTTAGCGTTTCGGCGTCCGGCTGGCCTGATAGATCTCATTCAGTTCCTGATCCAGGAAAGTGATCTCGATCTCCCGCATATTCTTCCAGACCAGAATGCCATTCCACCCCAGCCGCTCCCAAATCAGGCGAACCTGGCCCCGCTTGCTGTAAATGGCCTTTTCCCGGCTTTTCCTGGTTTTCGCATTCGGGGGGAAAAAACTCCGGTCCTCCGGCAGACCGTAGTCTCTCTCAAGCCATTTGGTCAACCGGCGGAGCGTGCTCCAGGATGCGGGCCGGATAAGACGGGTTACGGACAGTATTCTTCCCTGGAAGGCAGCAACGGTAGTAAAACCGTACTTCTCCCGGAAATCAAAGAGATATTTTCCATCCCGGGCCTTTTGCCTGAAGGGCTCCCGGGAGGCCAACAGGTCTTTGACCCTGCCACCCAGGCAATAATGGCGAAGGACCACCAGGTTACGGCAGACAGGGGCCTTGCTTTTGGCGGCGGAGCTATAGGAAACCGGATCATCCGGATCGGGATTGTCTCCCAGCGCAATGGCCCTCTCCAGCGCCATTTTGTTGCATCCCTGGGTCAGGAGCGCCAATAGCGCCATCAATACCGTTAGAATTTGTCTTTTCCGCATGGCCGTGCTGTCCCGGGCTTTTCAAGATTATTCTGGATCAATCAGAGTTACTTTAATATATAGGCTGCTTGCGATAATGCTGGCAAGCGTCTCTGTCATGCAAGCGGCCAACATACACCAAGAGCCCCTATGTCTGCACATTCAAACTACCAGGCGATCATCGCCAGCCCCCTGGGCCCACTGGGGATTGTCAGCCGCAACGAGGCCCTCTGCAGGATTGATTTCCTGCCTGAAGATACGGCATTGTCACCACCGGCCGACGCCGCGGCAAGGCGCGCGGCCGCGCAACTCCGCCGCTATTTTGGAGAACCAGGCTGGTCCTTTTCCCTCCCCCTGCGCCCGGCGGGCACGCCTTTTCAGCAATCCGTGTGGAGACAGCTGCAACAGATCCCCGCCGGCCAGACCCGCAGCTACGGCCATATCGCCAGGGCGCTGGATTCAGGCCCCCGGGCCGTGGGCAATGCCTGCCGGGCCAACCCCCTGCCTATCGTGATACCCTGCCACCGGGTGGTGGCGGCCAACGGCCCCGGCGGGTATGCGGGCCGGACCGAGGGCCGGAACATGGAGATCAAGCGCTGGCTCCTGGCCCATGAAGGGATAGCCCCGTGACGGAGCAGCCGGATGATCCCATCATAGAAACCTTTGCCGACGCCCTGTGGCTGGAGCGCGGCCTGAGCCGCAACACCCTCGCCGCCTACCGGTCCGACCTCAGGGCCGCGGCGGATTGGCTGCGGCGGGAAAAGGGACGGGGCCTGCTCGAAGCCGGGCGGCAAGACCTGCTGGACTACCTTGGATTGCAATTTCAGAAGAAACGGAAACCGAGCTCCAGCGCCCGTCTTCTCTCCTGCCTGCGGCAATTCTACCGGCACGCCCTGCGGGAGGGCTGGACCAAAGCCGACCCAAGCGCCCGCATCGACTCACCCAAGCTGGGGCGCCCCCTGCCAAAATCCCTGACCGAGCCGGAGGTGGAGGCCCTGCTGGCGGCGCCGGACACCGACGACCCGGAAGGCTTCCGTGACCGGGTGATGCTGGAAGTGCTGTACGCCACAGGCCTGCGTGTATCGGAGCTGGTGACCCTGCGGCCGGATCAGGTGAGCCTGACCCAGGGCCTGGTGCGCATCACCGGCAAAGGCGGCAAGGAACGGCTGGTGCCCCTCGGCGATGAGGCCCTGGACTGGCTGGAACGCTTCAACAGGGGCCCTCGCCGGAACATCCTCGGAGAACGCCCCTGCTCCGAGCTCTTCCCCACCCGCCGCGGCAGCGGCATGACCCGCCAGGCCTTCTGGCACCTGGTCAAAAAACACGCCCGGCGGGCGGGCATCACGAAGCACCTCTCGCCCCACACCCTGCGGCACGCCTTCGCCACCCATCTCGTCAACCACGGCGCAGACCTGCGGGTGGTGCAAATGCTGCTGGGACACAGCGACCTGTCCACCACCCAGATCTACACCCACGTGGCCCGCGAGCGCCTGAAAAATCTCCACGAAAAGCATCACCCTCGTGGGTGAGCCCCAAAAAAAAGGTCCAGTGGACCTTTTTTTTGGGGCGAACGCCCGGCAGGGAAGCCGGGCCGGATCACGGCTACAGGGATGTACCCCCACCCATATCCGATTCAGACTGGGGCAAACGCCCGGCAGGGAGGCCAGGCCGGATCACGGCTACAAGGATGTACCCCACCCATACCCGATTCAGAGTGGGGCAAACGCCCGGCAGGGAGGCCGGGCCGGATCACGGCTACAAGGATGTACCCCCACCCATATCCGATTCAGACTGGGGCAAACGCCCGGCAGGGAAGCCGGGCCGGATCACGGCTACAGGGATGCACCCCCACCCATACTCCATCCAGAGCCGAGCAAACACCCAACAGAGGTAAAAACCCAAACAGAAGCTCCAAGCAACCCCCGCAAAACCCCAACCACGGCCCCCAGTCTGTTCATCCAAAAACCACCCGGATATGGTAGCCTTCGCCAATCCGAAACATCAAACGACAGGAGCAACCCCAAAATGCCCTCATTTGACGCGGTTTCCGAAGTGGACCTGCAGGAAGTACGCAATGCCGTGGATCAAGCCAACCGGGAGATCGGCACCCGGTTCGATTTCAAAGGCGTGGACGCGAAATTCGAGCTGTCCGGCGCCGAAATCACCCTGCGCGCCGAGGTCGAATTCCAGCTACAGCAGATGATGGATATTCTGGAGAAGAAACTGGTCAAACGGAAAATCGACATCGGCTGCATGGACATCAAGGAGCCGGAGACCAGCCTGAATGCGGCGCGTCAGCAGGTAATCATCCGGCAGGGCATCGACACGGACACCTGCAAGAAAATCGTCAAGGCCATCAAGGCGGCCAAGCTGAAGGTGCAGGCGCAGATTCAGGGGGAGCGGGTGCGCGTGACCGGCAAGAAAAGGGATGACCTGCAACAGGTCATCGCCCTGCTTCGGGAGTCGGATTTCGGCCTGCCGCTACAATACATCAACTTCCGGGACTGAGATATGAGCGCAAACAAGACCTGCCTGAAGCCGCTTGCGGCCATCGGGTTCACGACCCTGCTGCTGGCTTCCACCATGGCCATGCCCGCCAGGGCGGGCGAAACGGGCCAGGTGCCCGAAGAGGTCATGGCCACCCTGAAGGCGCGCATCCCCGAACTGGCATCGGCGAGCGTAACGCCGGCGCCGGTGCCGGGGCTGTATGAGGTCGTGGCGGGACCCGACGTGCTCTATGTCACCAAGGACGGGCGCTATCTGATTCGCGGCAGCATCATCGACCTGGAGGCGATGGAAAATATCACGGCCCCCAGGATCGCCATGGCCGCGGCGGCGGCCGTGGAAAAGGTGGGTGAAGAAAACATGGTGATCTACGAGCCGGAAAAGACCAGGCATACCGTGACCATATTCACCGATATCGATTGCGGCTTCTGCCGCAAGCTGCATGGGCAAATGGACGAATACCTGGAGAAGGGCATCCGCATACGCTACCTCTTTTTCCCGCGGGCGGGCCTGAAAAGCGCCTCCTACCGCAAGGCCGTTTCCGTCTGGTGCGCCGATGACAGAAACGAGGCCATGACCCAGGCCAAGGCGGGAAAAGAGATCGAGATGCGAGACTGCGACAATCCGGTGAGCGATCACTACGCCCTGGGGCAGCAGATGAACGTGCGGGGGACCCCCGCCCTGGTGCTCGAAGACGGCAAGATACTTCCCGGCTATGTTCCCCCCGGCCGGTTGAGCGAATACCTCGACGCGAGGTAATCGTCAGTCAAGCCTGAAAAAGGCCCGCAATAAACAGAGTTATTGCGGGCCTTTTTTACATGATCCAACTACAATCAGGCCACTTCCTGCGCCGATTTTTTACGCTCTTGCTCCTTGCGCCTGGCCTGCAAGGTCCTGCAGAGCAGGCGGGCGCTTTTCAGCCAGGCATCCGCCTTCTCGACCAGCCCCGGATAGACCAGCTCATCCAGCCCGGTGCGCCAGTCCGCGAACTGCTCGTACAAACCGGCGAACCCTTCCGCCACCTCATTGTCATCGGGCAGCGCCTCGGCCAGCGCCTGCGCCAGTTCGGACTCGTCCGGGGTGGTGTCTTCCGCCCCCGCCGCGATAAGCAGCGCCTGCCCGGCCAGAGCAAAGACATTGGCCAGGCTCTCCGCCGCATCCTTGTATTTGCTCTTCGCCGCGAAGGCGTCCCGCAGGTTACGCTCGTAGGCGATATCCAGCAGCAGCTTGTCCAGGGGGTCCGTATGGGCCCCGGCGCACTCGCCGACCCCGGAGGACTGAACCCGGAACACCGCGCTTTCCCCGTGATCCCGCTGCAGCATGGAGAGCTCGAACTCCCGCACCTGGGTCAGGTCGGCAAGCAGCTCTTCAAAATAGCCGGCGCCCTGGCGGCGGCTCCAGCTGAAAAAGCTCTCGTCCTCTGCGCGCCCCTCCTCGAAGGCCTCTTGAATGCGCTTGACGGCCATGGGAACACGGGCCGCCGGTATATCGGGCCCCGGAAAGCCAAAGGCGCCCCCGGCCAGGCCCGATCCGCCGAGCCGGATGGCGTAGCTGGGGATCAGCTTGCCGAAATGACGCTTGCCCTTGCCGAAGAAGCCGATATCGGCAATCTCGGAATGGGCACAGGTGTTCTGGCAGCCGTTCACGCGAATGGTGAGGTCGTGACTGCCGCCATCCAGCATCTTCGCCACCGTCCGCGAAGAGGTGATGCCCAGCTGGCAGGTCCTGGTGCCCGGGCAGGCCACCACATTGGTGCCGGCCCTCGGCAGGCCCAGACCCAGCTCCTTCAGGCCGTCGGCCAGGGGTTCGATACCCGCCTCGGGGACGTTGAACACGATGAAATTCTGATCCTGGGTGGCCCGCAGCTCACTATGGCCCTCCCTCTCCAGCAGAGCGCAGAGACCACGGAGCTGCTGCGCCGTCAGATCCCCCCCCGGCACGTCGATGGGCACAGCATAGAGCCCTGGCTGGTGCTGGGGCATGACCTGGCGCGGGGCACCATGGCCGCACACCAGGGCATCCTCCCGGGCCTGGCGCCACTCGCCCCGCGGCGCCCTGGCATTGTCGAAGGCGGCGCTGGTACGCGCATACTCTTCCCGGAATTTCCGCACGAACTCATCGACCCCGAAACGCTCCACCAGGAATTTGATGCGCGAGCGGGATCTCCGCGCCCGGTCGGAGTACTTGTCATGCAGGGCGAGCACCGCCTCGATGGCCGGCAACAGGGCCTCCTCCTCGATGAACTCCTCCAGCACCACCGCCTGGCGGGCATGCGGGCCCAACCCGCCGCCGGCCAGCAGCTTGAATCCCTCACGCCCCTCCTTGCGGGTCGCCACTATCCCCAGGTCCTGAATGGCCCCCTGGGCGCAATCGGCCTCGCAGCCGGAGTATGAGATCTTGAACTTGCGCGGCAGCGATTGAGTAAGGGGATTGCGGATCAAATAGCGCGCGGTCGCATCGATGTGCGGCATGACGTCCACGTGTTCCCTGGGGCAGAAACCCGCCATGGGGCAGCCCGAGACATTACGCACCGTATTGCCGCAGGCCTCCCGGCTGGTGATGCCGTGCTTCGCCAACAGCCGCAGCAGCGCCGGCGTCTCCTCCAGGGGAACATTGTTGTACTGGATATCCTGGCGGGTGGTGATATGCACGTTTTCGAGACAGGTGATGTTCTCCAGCCCCTCCGCATACCCCAGCAACTGGCGCGGCCTCACCCGCCCGCCGGGCAATTTGGAGCGGACCATGCAAAGCCCTTCCTGCCACTGGCCATAAGTACCCAGCATCAGCCGCTCGGCCACCAGGCTGTTATGATCGATCCGGCCCTCCTGATAATCCTGTATGGCCTGCTCCAACCGATCAAAATCTTCTTGCCTGATAAAGATATCCTGTTCGCTCACAATACAAACCTCGTCAACTGTCGTTTTGAAGCCGGGCCCCGTGACCGGTCACGGGGCCCGGGTTGAATTCTCACCTGCCAATAACCCGATTCGAGCCCGACCGGTTACCTTATGCCATTCGGTTTATTACTGAAATGAATTATTCGTTCTACCGTTAGAAGGGATGGCTATAAACATGATTATTCTAAAAAAGAAGTTATTTTTGCATTGATATTATATTTTGCTATATATAGGCCATGAAACTCCAGCAACTCCGTTATATTTGGGAAGTCGCGCAGCACGGGCTCAACATCTCCGCCACCGCCGAAAGGCTCTACACCTCCCAGCCTGGGGTCAGCAAGCAGATCCGCCTCCTTGAGGACGAACTGGGCATACAGGTGTTTGGCCGCAGCGGGAAAAACCTTACCCATGTGACCCCCGCGGGCCGGGCCATTCTGGAAATGGCCGGCCGTATCCTGGATGAAGTGGAGAATATCCGCTCCGCCGCCAGCGAATTCAAGGATGAAAACCGCGGCAGCCTGTCCATCGCCACCACCCACACCCAGGCCCGCTACGCCCTGCCGCCGGTCATCAGCACCTTTATCCGGCGCTACCCGGAGGTGCGCCTGCAACTGCACCAGGGCACGCCCATGCAGATTGCGGAACAGGCCGCCAAGGGGACGGTGGATTTCGCCATCGCCACCGAGGCCATGGAGTTTTTCGAAAATCTGGTCATGCTGCCGGTTGTCCGCTGGAACCGCGTCATCATCGTCCCCAGCGGTCACCCCCTGCGCGAACAACAGCCCCTCACCCTGGAGGCCATCGCCAAATATCCCATCGTCACCTATGTATTCGGCTTCACCGGCCGCTCCCGCCTGGACGAGGCCTTTACCGCCCGGGGCCTGACCCCCAACGTGGTCTTCACCGCCACGGACTCCGATGTGATCAAGACCTACGTGCGCCTGGGCCTGGGCGTTGGCATCATCGCCAAGATGGGATACGACCCGGAGCTGGACCAGGGCCTGTGCGCCCTGGACGCCAGCCACCTGTTCACCCACAGCACCACCCGCATCGGCCTGAAGCACAACACCTACCTGCGCGGCTACATGTATGACTTCATCGGCCTGATGGCCCCTCATCTGACCCGTGACATAGTGGACAAGGCGCTGGCATCGCGCTCCACGGAGGAGATCGCGGCGCTGTTCCAGGATCTGGAACTGCCCACCATCTAGGCCCTAGCATGCCATCCAAACCACAGCTCAAGGGGCCGCTGGCCATGGCATTGCTGATGGCGGCGGCTATCGCCATCCTGGCCGCCGGCTGGGACGCCGCCGGCGGGCGCTTCTACCTGGATTCCGAAGGCTACTTTCGGGCCGTTTCCTATTTCAGGGATCCGTCCCTGTCGTGGCAAAAGATCCATGACGCCATTTTCTCGAACCCCTACCCGGCCGCCCAGCGCCCTATTCCGACCATCTCCTTTCTGATCGAGAACAACCTGCTGGGGCTGAGCCCCAAATCCGGGCGCATCATCAACCTGGTCATCCACGGCCTCAACATCTTTCTGCTCTTTTTTCTCTGCCGGAGGTTGCTGCTTCAGTTCGGCAAAGACAGGCGGACGGCAATCAGCGCGGCCCTGCTGGGGGCCCTGCTGTGGGGCCTCAATCCCTTCCATGCCGATACCGTCTACTATGTCATCCAGCGCATGACCACCCTGTCGGCCAGCTTCTACCTCCTGGGGACAATCGCCTATCTGCGGACCCGGGAGTCGCCGGGCAGCCGGGTCTGGTGGGCGGCGCTGGCGGCCAGTTTTGCCGGAGGGCTCGCCTGCAAGGAAAACGCCGCCCTGCTCCCCCTCGGCCTGCTGGTCCTGGAATCCGCCCTTCCGCCGGACGCCGCCGGCCCCCAGGCCCGGCGCAGGCGGCTGGCCTGGCTGCTGGGGGCCGTCGTGGTCCTGCCGCTGGCGGGGGCCCTGGCCCTGGGCTACAGCCCGGCCGGGATCGTCCGGAGCCTGCTGGAAAAATCTCCAGGACGGGAATTCACGAGCCTCCAGCGGCTCATGACGGAAGGCCGGGTGCTGATGCATTACCTCAGCCTGCTGTTGTTCCCTCACCCCGACCGGCTGGCCTTCGTTCTCAAATATCCCGTATCCCAATCCCTGTTCAACCCCGTCACGACCATTATCGCCTGGGGCGCCATCGCCATCCTTCTGGGCGCGGCCTCCTTCTATAAAAAACGTTATCCGCTGGTCTGGCTCGGGCTCTTCTGGTTCCTTATCAACCACCTGCTGGAATCCACGGTCATACCCCTGGAGATCGCCTTCGTCCACCGCAACTACCTGCCGTCGGTCTTTCTGTTTCTGCCCGTTGCCGTCTGGCTGGCCGCGCAAAAACGCCAGCCGGCTGCGACCATCATCCCGGCGGCCCTGCTGATATTGCTGCTTCCCTTCGGCTGGAACGCGCGCGCCGCCGTCTGGAGCGACCCGGCCCGCTTCTGGCAGGACAGCGTGGAGAAATCCCCCGGCAGCCTGCGCGCCTATATCAACCTGGGCGTGATGTGGGATATCAAGGGACAACCGGCCAGGGCCTTGGAGATTTACCAAAAAGGCATTGCCAACGCCTATGACGAAAACCCCGCCGCCTGGTCATCCGTCTATTGCAACATGGGGATCGCCTCAATGAACCTGGGGCATTACGGACCCGCCGACAGCTACATGACCAAGGCCCTTTCGCTGGCGCCTCTGCCCGACTGCCTGATCAACATGGCCAAGCTCCAGCTCCGGGTCGGAAACCCGGGCCGGGCCATGCAGGCAATGGAGAAGCTCTACAGGATACGGCCACGCCATCCCAAACTGCACCTCATGCGGGCCAGGATATACCTCTCCACGGGCCAACGCGAGGCGGCCCGCAGGGAGCTCGAACAAGAGCTCGCCCTGTTCCCGGGCAGCCTTGAAGCCAGCAATCTGCTCCGCCGCCTGGATGCTCATCAAAACAAAACAGTTTGCTGTAGTGCTGATTGATACAGGTCAAAATAACCCTGTAAAAAGTCAAGCACGGCGCAACCTGTTTCGGTAGCGCCTTCAATCCAGGCCATTTTCAGAAACCCGCGCCAAGCAGGAGAAAGAGTTAAAAAAATTGGCCCTGTTTTTTTATAACAGGGAAATCCCCCGCTTCCACTCAGACCGACCGGCCTCCAACAAAGACCTCCGGCGCAGGCAAAAACAGCGGAGTACGAGTTGTTACAAACATACCCGAAGCCGCCAAGGAACGAGACCTTGCCCTGATCAACAAATTCCGGCATCTTCGCTACTGGGCTCCCCGGTAGGGCCGGGGCATAAACAGTGCTTTCACTACCCCTGAGCCCGCCTCCCTTCACCTCCCTTGCATCAATCCAGGGGCCTGTCGGGTTTAGGTGGATTGTAGCGAGGGAG
>DRKS01000093.1 GCA_011051655.1 Sedimenticola sp. | reverse complement strand
TAAGCCATGCCTGAAAAGTGTTACACACTTGTCGCTCCCGGCGTCCTGCCTCCCGCGACACTTGCGCTTCCTGCGCATCGTCCAGGCGTGCTCCTTCAGCCACTCGGACACCTCTCCAAATTATTTCGTGTAGCAATTATTCATTCATGGTAAGCCATGCCTGAAAAGTGTTACACACTTGTCGCTCCCGGCGTCCTGCCTCCCGCGACACTTGCGCTTCCTGCGCATCGTCCAGGCGTGCTCCTTCAGCCACTCGGACACCTCTGCGGATTCGGGAGGCGCAAGGTTAAACCAGAACAGGTTCGCACGCAATCTTCTCCGGATACAAAGTTCCGTGATTTCCGATCATTTTTCGCACCACGGGGCCTTCCAGGCAAGAATCCGTGCACCCCTGGCCTCTCTTCCTCCGGCACAGTAGAATCCCCCCCTGTTTCGCAGCTTCCCGAGTCCCTCGAGCCAAAGCCAGAGACGCCATGATGAGTAGTAAATCAGCCCGTAAAAGCAGAAAGAAAAAGCACTCCAAGGGGCCGACCCTGGCCGAACAGGCGGACCGCCATGTGCTTTACGAGCTGTCGGTCCAGTGCGCCGAGGCGGAAATCGATTTTGTGGATGAGACCTTCAAGAAACTGCGCCACCGCCGGGCCAGGCTTTTGCGGGAGGATTTCTGCGGCACCGCCAATGTCTGCTGCGACTGGGTCCAGCGCAGAAAAGGCAACCGCGCCATCGGCGTGGATATCGACCCCGAGGTCCTTGAGTGGGGACGAAACAATAACCTCAGCAAGCTCCCTGAGGCTGCCCGCAAGCGCGTTCAACTGCTGCAGAAGGATGTGCTGAAGGTCAAGACGGAACCGGCGGATGTCATCTCCGCCATGAATTTCAGCTACTGGCTGTTCAAGGACCGCAAGGACCTGAAGCGCTATTTCAGCCGGGTGCGCAAGGCCCTGGCGGATGATGGCGTATTCTTTTTGGACGCCTATGGCGGCTACGACAGCTTCCGTGAAATCACCGAGGAAACCGAGGTAGAGGGTGAGAATTTCACCTATATCTGGGAGCAGGAAAGGTATGAACCCATAAGCGGCGGCCTGATTTGTCATATCCACTTCGCCTTTCCGGATGGCTCGCGGATGAAAAAGGCCTTCAGCTACGACTGGCGGCTGTGGACTCTGCCCGAGATCAGGGAACTGCTGGAGGAGGCCGGGTTCAGCCGGGTAACGGTTTACTGGCAGGGCTTTGACGAAGATGGCGAGCCCGATGGCGATTTCAAGCCGGCCAGGGAGGGTGAAGCGGACGCCGGCTGGATCTGCTATATCACGGCGGAAAAATAAGGGCCCCGGCATTATCCACAAAATCAGTATTGCTTTTACCCGCCCGGCGGATCTATCTTTAAGGTAAAGCCCGACCGATCCATCTCCGGGTGCATCAGATACGGGCTGGGAAATCCCGGATCAGGCCTTTTTGCACAGGAGCCCGCCATGCAAGCCATTGACCCAAAGGTTCAGGAATGTATGGTCGCCCTGCGCCGGGACCTGCACCAGCATCCTGAACTCAGTTGGGAGGAGACCCGCACCGCGGCCAAGGTGTGTCAATTCCTGGACCGGCTGCACATCCCCTACCGCAGCGGCATAGCCGGCACCGGCATCGTGGCCACCATCCCCGGCAGGCACGAAGGCCCTTTCATCGCCCTGCGCGCCGATATGGACGCCCTGCCCATCGCCGAGGAGACGGGACTGCCCTTCTCCTCCGAGGTGGAGGGTGTCATGCACGCCTGCGGGCACGACGGCCACATCAGCATGCTGCTGGGCGCCGCCATGCATCTTTCCCGGCAGCAGCCGCCACTGCTGCCGGTCCGGCTGATCTTTCAGCCGGCGGAGGAGACCGTGGGCGGCGCCAAGGCGATGATCCGCGAGGGGGTGCTGGAGGATGTCGCTCTCATCTTCGGCGGCCACCTGGACCGGCACTACCCCGCCGGCAAGGTGATCATTTCCGACGGCCCGGTAAACGCCTCCAGCGATAAATTCCGCATCGAGATCTCCGGCCAGGGCGCCCACGCCGCCCGCCCCCACGAATCAGTGGATGCCGTGGTGGTCGGCAGCCTGCTGGTGATGGCGATCCAGACCATCGTCTCGCGGGAGGTCAATCCCGCCCACCCCTCCGTCGTTTCGGTGGGCCATTTCGACGCCGGGACCGCCGCCAACGTCATTGCCGGGCATGCGCTGCTGGAGGGATCCATCCGGGCCCAGGATCCGCAGGTCCGCGACCACCTGCATAACGCCATCCGGCGCATCGCCCACTCGGTGGGTCAGCTCCATGACGCCGAGATCAAGGTCGAAATAACCAAAGGCACGCCACCGCTGATCAACAGCCCCGAGATGGCGGCGCTGGCCCGGCGGGCGGCGGTATCCGCGGTTGGCGCGGATAATGTCGGGCAGCTCGCCAGCGCCAACATGGGTGGCGAGGACTTCAGTTATTATCTGAATCATGTGCCCGGCTGCTACGTGCGTATCGGCGGCCGGATTCCGGGTCACGAAGGCTTCCCCGCCCACTCCAGCCGCTTCGATTTTGACGAAAGCGCGCTAAGTGTGGGCGCGGCATACTATGTCGCCATCGCCGCCGTGGCCGGGGAGTGGGCGTATAACAACAAATGATTCTCATCCGCGAGGCCAAAGAATCGGACGTCACACAAATCCGCGAGGTGTTTGCCGCGGTCTACGGCGAGGACTACTCCCACCCCCAATACTATGATCCCCAACTGCTCAAGAAAATGGTCTTTGCCGACGACACGCTGCTGCTGGTCGCCGAGGACACCGAAAAGAGGCGTATCGTCGGCACCGCATCGGTCCTGCTCGAAATGGGAGGCCATGCGGACCTGGTAGGCGAATTCGGCCGCCTGGCGGTGCATCCGGACGCCCGGGAGCGGGGCATCGGCAAGCTGTTGATGGAGGCCCGGCTGGAACGCACCCGGGAGCGCCTGCAACTGGCCATCGTGGACTGCCGCGTGGTGCATCCCCTGGCGCAAAAAATCGCCGCTTCCCACGGATTCGCGACAGTGGGCTTCCTGCCAATGAAGCTGCTGCTTTCCAAACGCGAAAGCCTGCTGTTGATGGTCCGGTATTTTGGCGATGCCCTCAAGCTGCGGCGCAACAACCCCCGGCTCATTCCGGAGGTTTATTTGCTGGCGGAGCTGGCCATGAGCGGCTGCGGCCTGTACTGCGACGCCGTGATCGACGAAGAGGCCGCGGCCTATCCTTATGACAAAAATTTCGAGCTGGATGAGCTGACGGCCGAGGGTTACACCAAGCTGCTGCATTTCCAGCGCGGCCGGGTGCGCATCCGGGAGATCTTTGGGCCGGTGCGCCTGCATTACGGCCTGTTCAAGCTGAGGGTGCAGCAATCCAACTATCTTATCGCCCGGGCCGATGACCAGATCGCCGGGGCCATCGGTTTCACCCTGGACGAAGTCGAAAAAACGGCGCGCATCTTCGAGATCATCGGCCTCACCAGCCGCCCGACTCATTTTCTGCTTTCCGAGCTGGAACGCAAATGCCGGGAGCAGTGGGGCATCGAGTACCTGGAGGTGGACGTCAACGCCCATGCGCCGCGGATGCAGCGCACCCTGCTGGAACTCGGTTACATGCCCGCCGCCTATATTCCGGCCATGGTGTTTCACGAGGTCGAGCGGCTGGACGGCATCCGCATGGTGCGGCTTCTGATTCCGCCCGACCCGGGCCCGGTCAACCTGATCCCCCCGGCCAAGCCCATCGTCGAGCTGGTAATGCGGCGCTTCATCGGGCGCCAGCCGCCCCCCAGGATTGCCGATGCAGTACCCCATATCCCCCTGTTCGCCGGTTTGACCCAGGAGCAGTCCGCCCTGCTGGCGGGCCGCTGTACCCTGAGAACCTATCAACAGGGGGAACGGATTTTTACGGAAAACCAGAGGGGTGAAGAAACCTTCGTGATACTCGAAGGCAAAGTGGAAATCCGCATCGGCGACCCGCCAAGCCCCGTGGGAGACATCGGCGCCGGCGAATGCCTGGGGGAAATATCCCTCCTGCATGGGACCCCGCACTGCGCCACCGCCATTGCACGGACCACCGTGGAAACGGCCGTATTCAGTCACCGGGAAATCACCGAGCTGGCGCGTCTGCGGCCGGACATCGGTCTCATCATCTACCGCAACCTGGCGCAGGAACTGGGCCGCAAGCTCAGGCGCAGTGATGAGCGCGACGGTTGACGGCGGTTATTTTTGCCCCACGCCCGAAAACCGCCCCGCCAGAACAGGCTCCAGCACAAACCTTGCCACGGCCTGCGCATCATTGATATCCAGCAGCGGCAGACCGGTATGCGCCGGAAGTTGCGCATCCGTTGCTATGGCGATGATATTCGGATCCTCCAGGCAGAGCAGCGGCCTGCCCAGGGAAGGCCGGTGCAGCTCAATCTTGGGGAAGGCCTCATGCCTGAAGCCTTCAACCAGAATCAGATCAAGATGGGCCTGATCCAGGCGGCCCAGTTCATCCTGCAGCTCAGGCTCCCGCGCTTCATCCCGGTCGGCCATCAGCGCCCAGCGGTATTTTGAGGTGAGCAGCATCTGGGCCGCTCCGGCCTTGCGCAACTCATAGCTGTCCTTTCCGGGGGCATCCACCTCGAACCGATGGTGGGAATGCTTGATCACACCAATACGCACTCCCCGCGCCCTCAGAATCGGAATCAGCCGTGTCAGCAACGTGGTCTTGCCCGTGCCGCTGAAGGCGGCGAAGCCCAGCAGCGGGATTTCAGCTTTTATCATCCTGGAGGTATCCCGTTCTTCGATGGCGTAACGAACATCCTATTACATTAGAGCCCGCAACAGAAAAAAAGGGGCATCGCTCTCGCGATGCCCCCGGGGCTTGACGGGTCAGGCCGGGCAGATCTATCTGTTGGAGAACGGCCGATTCACTTTTGGCCTGCGCCCAGCCCCATCATTATGGCCAGCATCATGGCCTTCCTCCTCTTGATCCGGCCTTTCGCCACCTTTCTTTTACAGGGATTCCCTACCGAACAGCGCCGGACCTTGCGCTCCACACCTTCATTCTGCACTTTCGGCCCGAGCAATCCATCCACAGGCCGTATTGCAACCGCATCTGCCCTTGCAGACGACCAATCGGTCTGCACTGCGCCGCCCGGCGTCACCACCAGCAATGCGACACCCAAAACCAGCAGACGAATGCCGCCCGATACTTGTTTGTCAACGATCTTCATGGCGCCACCTCCGAGATAACATTTCATGTTTCATGGTGGAAGTGTGGCACCGGGACAATGTTCAAACAGTGGCATGGCACACAGTCCGGCGGCTTTATTTTGGAATTTGAATCCAGGTCACAGTGGACCAGTCGGACGGCTCACAGCCGATAAGCATACTTCGGCACAAAAAAAACGGGGGCTCATTGGCCCCCGTTTTTTGTTTTTCCGGCACAGACCGGCAGCGGTTTATTCCACTCGAATCTCCACGCGGCGGTTCTTGGCGCGCCCGCTCTTGGTGGAATTATCGGCTACGGGCTGGCTCTCGCCCACGCCCTTGGTCCGGATCCTGGTGGCATCGATGCCCCGGCTGATCAGATAACCGGCCGCCGCCTTGGCGCGGCGCTCCGACAGGCGCTGGTTGTACGCATCCGAACCCACACTGTCGGTGTGCCCGATGACCAGCAGGTGTTCGTCGCCCTTGCTTGCCTTTATCCGTCTCGCCACGTCATCGAGCGCCGACTTCATATCCGGCTTCAGCGCCGCGCTGTCAAAATCAAACTCATCATTGACGAGATCAATCGTGATGTTCTCGATGACCTGGCAACCTCTGGCATCGACCCTGGCGCCGCGCGGTGTCCCGGGGCAGGCATCATTGCTGTCCAAAACACCATCGCCGTCAGAGTCAAGCTCACAGCCATGGGTATCGACGGCCGCGCCTCTGGGGGTGCCGGGGCAACGGTCCTTATCGTCCGTCACGCCATCACCGTCGGAATCCAGGGGGCAACCCTGGGCATCCACCGACACACCGGCAGGGGTTCCGGGGCAGCGGTCCTCATGATCCACCACGCCATCGCCATCGGAATCCAGGGGACAGCCCACTGCGTCGACCGCCACGCCGGCAGGTGTCGCGGGACACTGGTCCTTGTCATCCATGACGCCGTCACCGTCGCTGTCCGGCAGCGCATGCTCGCACTCGGGACTGAGGTCACCACAGGCCCAGCAATCCATATCGCATCCGGTATGCAGGCTCACCGCCTGGGCCGCGCTGATGAGACCGATATTAAGGCCTAATGCCAGCACGAGGCCTGCCATGACTTGCTGCTTCTTGTATTCCATAATCTCTCCCCTCAATGAAATCTTTGATAAAAAACTTCCCTGCCGGAATCGGGATAATAAACAGTCATCAGCAGTATGGCCAGATTTAGATTCCGATCCCTGCACTCGACCAATGCAGCAGGAAGGGTTGGAAGCGGAGTCTGAAGCGCTTGATTGAAAAAAGGCCGCTGAAACAGCGGCCTTTTGCGTTTTGGTCAGAGCGAAAGGATTACGCCGGGCCTCCTGCCCTCCGCCCCTTCGGGGTCGCTTCGCGATCTCACTTGCTCCCGCAAGCGAGTCGAACCTCTTATCGGTTCGAACCCTCTCGCTGGAATCTTTCAGCACCCTGTAAAGCCGGGCTGTAAATTTACGCCAAAATACTCTGAATGTATTTGGTCGGAGCGAGAGGATTACGCCGGGCCTCCTGCCCTCCGCCCCTTCGGGGTCGCTTCGCGATCTCACTTGCTCCCGCAAGTGAGTCGAACCTCTTATCGGTTCGAACCCTCTCGCTGGAACCTTTCAGCACCCTGTAAAGCCAGGCTGTAAATTTACGTCAAAATACTCTGAATATATTTGGTCGGAGCGAGAGGATTCGAACCTCCGACCCCCACAACCCCATTGTGGTGCGCTACCAGGCTGCGCTACGCTCCGAAAAGAGTGCGCATCCTAGGCGCACTGAGAGGTGATGTCAATCGCTGGGCCGGAGATTGACCCAAGATGGGTGACGACGCCTGACAACGGGCTGGATGATGGAATGCATCCGGCCCTCGTCCGTCAACGCTTGAGGATCTGCAAGACCTCTTCCAGTTCCGTGCGCAGCTGGCGGATGATTTGCTGGCTCTGGTTCTGGTCATCCCTGGCCGTCTCGCTGGAGAGCCGCTGGCGGGCGCCGCCAATGGTGAATCCCTGCTCATACAGCAGGCTCCGGATCTGACGGATCACCAGGACATCGTGGCGTTGGTAATAACGGCGGTTGCCGCGTCGTTTGACCGGCTTGAGCTGTTCGAACTCCTGCTCCCAGTAGCGCAGTACGTGGGGTTTGACGCCACAGAGCTCACTCACTTCACCGATGGTGAAGTAACGCTTGCCCGGAATTGCCGGTAATTCTACCGAACCGCTACTCGCGTCCAGCATATGCTTCCACCCGTGCTTTCAGTTTCTGGCCCGGACGGAAAGTTACGACGCGCCGGGCGGAAATCGGGATCTCCTCACCAGTCTTGGGGTTGCGTCCCGGCCGCTGTTTTTTCTCGCGCAGATCGAAATTGCCGAATCCGGACAGCTTTACTTGGTTCCCCTCCTCCAGGGAACTCCTGATTTTCTCGAAAAACATCTCGACCATCTCCTTGGCTTCCCGTTTGTTCAATCCCAGCTCATCGAACAGCTTTTCCGCCATTTCTGCTTTGGTAAGTGCCATTTTTATTCTCTCAGATGCGCATTGAGTTCTTTTTTCAGCGCTTGGACTATTGCTGTCACCACGCCATCTACTTCATCATCCGTAAGAGTGTGGGAAGTTTCCTGTAAAATCAAGCCTAAAGCGAGGCTTTTTCGTCCTGAATCTATATTGTCACCAGTATAGACGTCAAAAAGCCGTATGTCTGTAAGAATTTTTGGAGCAGCCCGCTGCACGCATTCCCGCACTTGGCCGAACGCGATTCCCTCATCCAGCACCAGGGCGATATCCCGCCGGATGGAGGGAAACCTGGAGAGGGGTTCAAAGGCCGGCAAGCGGCCTTCCAAAGCATCGCCGAGACGGATCTCAAACAGGAAGGTGCGGCCTGTAAGTTCTAATTCTTGCTCTAGTTTTGGGTGCAGCATCCCCAGCCAGCCGACAAGGTTTCCGTTCCGCTCGATCCTGGCCGTCTGCCCCGGGTGCAAAGAGGGATGTTCGCCAGAGGAAAAGATAATTTCTTCCGCACAGCCGGTCAATGCCAAAACAGCTTCGAGATCGGCTTTGAGGTCGAAAAAATCGACCTCATGCCCCGGCTGCCCCCACTGCTCCGGGGCAACAGTTCCTGCCACCAGGCCTGCAAGCATAATTTCCTGTTTTATATCATTATGTTGTCGAAGAAACCTAAGACCAGACTCGAAGATCCTGACCCGGCCCTGCTGACGGGCCTGGTTGTAGCGGGCCGTCTGAACCAGGCCCGGCCACAGGCTGGTGCGCATGACGGACATTTCAGCAGAGATCGGGTTGGCCAGCCGCACGCTGTTGTGCCGCGGGTCCATCCGGCCCTGGATTTCCGGGCTGACAAAGCTGTAGGTGATAACCTCCTGATAATCGCGGTCCACCAATACCTGTTTGGCCTGATGCAGATCAAAGGCGGTCTCCGCCTCGGAGTACATGGGCATGCTCGAGGGGGCATGGGTGGTCGGAATCTCGGAATAACCATGGATGCGCCCGAGTTCCTCGATCAGGTCCACTTCGATGCCGATGTCGAAGCGGCAGCTCGGCGGGACCACCACCCAGCCGTCGTCTGCGGCCTCCACCCGCATCTCCAGGCGGCCGAGGATATCGACGATCTCGTCATCCGCGATCCTGACCCCCAGGACGCGCTGCACCCGCTGGCTTCGCAGGTGAATCCGTGGCCGCTGATGGAGCCGGTCCGGGAAGGCGGCCTCCACCACCGGCCCCGCCTCACCGCCGACGATATCCAGCAGCAGTACTGTGGCGCGTTCGATTGCCTTTACCTGGAGATCCGGATCCACGCCGCGCTCAAAGCGGTGAGACGAGTCCGTATGCAAGCCGTAGGCGCGGGCCTTGCCGAGAATGGCTGTGGGCGCAAAGAAGGCGCTCTCCAGCAGGATATCCCGGGTGGAATCTGTTACGCCGGAGTTTTCACCGCCCATGATGCCCGCCATGGCCACCGGCCCGCCGGCATCGGCAATCACCAGGGTGTCCGGCTTGAGCTCTACCTCCTGGCCGTCCAGCAGGGTCAGTTTCTCGCCGGGCCCGGCCATGCGCACCCGGATACAGCGGTCCAGTCTGCCCAGGTCGAAGCCATGCATGGGCTGGCCCAGCTCGAGCAGCACATAGTTGGTGACATCCACTACCGGGCTGATGCTGCGGATATCGCTTCTGCGCAGGCGTTCGCGCATCCACAGGGGCGTCTCGGCGGTGGGATCGATACCCCGGATCACCCGGCAGGCGTAGCGGGGACAGGCCTCGGGGGCCTCTATCTCGACGGAGAATCTATCCTCGATCACCGCCGGCACCGGCGCCATCCGGGGCGCGCTTACAGGACAGCGGTTGATCACCCCCACCTCCCGGGCAATCCCCAAAATACTGAGGCAGTCGCCGCGGTCCGGCGTCAAATCCACCTCGATGGCCCGGTCATCCAGGTTCAAATAGCGGCGGAAATCCTCACCAACGGGGGCATCGGCGGGCAAGGGCATGATGCCATCGGAGGACTCCGCCAGCCCAAGCTCCGAGGCGGAGCAGATCATGCCAAAAGAGGCCACGCCACACAGCCTGGCCTGCTTGATCTTGAAATCACCCGGCAACTCAGCGCCGACACGGGCCACCGGCACACGCATGCCGGCCGCCACATTGGCGGCGCCGCAAACGATATTCAGCGGCTCATCCCCGGCCACATCAACGGCGCAGACCCGAAGTCTCTGCGCATCCGGATGCGGCTCCACCGAGAGCACTTCTCCAACCACCACCCCATGAAACCGGGGGGCCACCGCGCTTACCGAATCCACCTCCAGGCCCGCCATGGAGAGCTGGTCCGCCAACTCATCGGTGGTTATTTCGGGATTCACCCACTCCCGCAACCAGGCTTCACTGAATTTCATCTTAAATCCTGAAAAAAGTTTCGAAGTAGCCGCCTGCCATCTTTACCTGGTCACCAGAAGCCGGATACTCGAAACCATGTCTTATGCAAACTGTTTCAGAAACCTAAGGTCATTTTCAAAAAACAACCGCAAGTCATTGACGCCATAGCGTAACATGGTCAGGCGTTCCACTCCCATGCCAAAGGCGTAGCCGGTGTATTTCTCACTGTCGATGCCCACATGACGGAACACCTCGGGGTGGATCATGCCGCAGCCCAGCACTTCCAGCCAGCCGGTCTGGCTGCATACCCGGCAGCCCTCACCACCGCACATGACACATTCGATGTCCACCTCCGCCGAGGGCTCGGTAAAGGGAAAATAGGAGGGGCGGAAGCGCAGTTTCAGATCACGCTCGAAGAAACGGCTCAGAAAGTCGTAGATGACGCCTTTCAGATCAGCGAAGGTGGCCGTCTCATCCACCAGAAAGCCTTCCACCTGATGGAACATGGGGGTATGCGTCAAATCCGAGTCGCAGCGATAGACCCGGCCGGGGGCAATGATCTTCAATGGCGGCCCGGCATTTTCCATCACCCGGATCTGCACCGGGGAGGTGTGGGTGCGCAGCAACAGATGCTCATCGAAGTAGAAGGTATCGTGCATGGCCCGGGCCGGATGGTGGGCCGGGATATTCAGGGCCTCGAAGTTATGATAATCGTCCTCGATCTCCGGTCCTTCTTCGACCTTGAAGCCGGCATTGGCGAACAGGCGCTCGATACGCTCCAGGGTGCGGGTCACCGGATGCAGCCCGCCCCTGCCCAGGCCACGACCGGGCAGGGTGACATCGATGCGCTCCGAGGCGAGCCGCTGCTGCAGGGCCTCCTGCTCGAGCACCCTGCGGCGCTCGTCTATGGCATCCTGCAGGGCATTCTTCGCCTGGTTGATGGCCTGGCCCGCCTTGGGCCGCTCTTCCCTGGGCAGGCGGCCAAGCTGTTTCAGCCGGGCCGTGAGTAAGCCACTCTTGCCCAAATAGCGCACCCGCACCTGATCCAGTGCGGCAATATCCCGAGATGCGGAAATCTGGTTTTCCGCCTCGTCAACGAGCTGCCCGATATCGAGGGGGGAGTCGGTCTCTGTAGTCATTTTTTCAACAAACAGTCGAAACTAAAAAGGGGGAAGGCCGGCCAGCCCTCCCCCTCATTTTTGCCTGGTGCGTGGGGCGCGCCCACGGTTTAGCTGGAAAGACTGGCCTTGGCCTTTTCCGCCAGGGCGGCAAATGCGGGCTTGTCGAAAATGGCCAGATCCGCCAGCACCTTGCGGTCGATCTCCACCCCGGCCTTGTGCAGGCCGTTGATCATGCGGCTGTAGGAGATACCGTTCTCGCGGGCGCCGGCATTGATGCGGGCGATCCACAGCGCCCGGAACTGACGCTTCTTCTGGCGGCGGTCGCGATAGGCATACTGGCCCGCCTTGATGACTGCCTGCTTGGCAACCCGGTATACCTTGCGCCGGGCGCCGTAATAACCTTTTGCCTCGTTCAGCACCTTCTTGTGTTTGGCGCGTGCTGTTACGCCACGTTTCACTCTTGGCATCGCTCGAAATCCTCAGTCGGTCAACAGTAGGGCAGCATGCGGCGCGCGCTTTTCACGTCCGCGGCATGCAGCTCACACGGAGAACGCAACTGGCGCTTCCGCTTGGTGCTTTTCTTGGTGAGGATATGGCGGCGATGCGACTGGTTACGCTTGAAGCCGCCGGATGCCGTGCGCTTGAATCGCTTCGCCGCGCCACGGTTCGTCTTTATCTTGGGCATTTCTGTCTACTCCGCATTCGTTGAATGTTTAAGGTCGCTTTTTCTTGGCGCTCAGCACCATCACCATCTGCCGGCCTTCCATCTGGGGTTGCTGCTCCACGGTGCCGTACTCGGCCAAATCGGCCTCGACCCGTTTCAGCATCTCCAGACCCAGCTCGCGGTGGGCGTGCTCGCGACCGCGGAACCGCATGGTCACCTTGGTCTTGTCGCCATCTTTCAGGAAACGTATCAGGTTGCGCAGTTTTACCTGATAATCCCCCTCGCCCGTCCCTGGACGGAATTTCACTTCTTTTACCTGAACCTGCTTCTGTTTTTTCTTGGCAAGCTGCTTCTGCTTCTTCTGCTCGAAGACATACTTGCCATAATCCATGATGCGACAAACCGGCGGCTCTGCATTCGGTACAATCTCCACCAAGTCCAGACCGGCCTCATCGGCCGCACTTTGCGCCTCCGCCAGAGAGACAATCCCCACCTGTTCTCCATCGGCGCCGATCAAACGGACGGTTGGCGCCGTGATTTCTTTATTCAGGCGATTCTTGTTTTTCGCAGCGATACCAGGTTCCTCCAGAAGAAAAATAAGCCTGCCAGACGGCAAAGCACCGGCTATCCCGGCGCTTCTGGCCTGACAAGCATAGTCTAATTTGCACGGCTCGCGGCCTCTTGCCTGATTCGCCGGGCGATGTCTTCAACAGACATGGCGCCCAGATCCTCTCCCGCGCGGGTGCGCACGGCCACGGTGCCGTTTTCCATTTCGCGGTCGCCTACCACCAGCAGGTAGGGGATCCGCTCGAGTGTGTGCTGGCGGATTTTAAAACCGATCTTCTCATTTCTCAAGTCCGATTCCACTCTAAGATCCTGATCACGCAGGTTATTGGCCACTTTTTGGGCATATTCCGCCTGCCGATCGGTAATATTCAGCACCACGGCCTGTCCGGGGGAGAGCCAGACCGGCAAGGCGCCGGCATAATGCTCGATCAGAATACCGATGAAGCGCTCCAGCGATCCCAGGATGGCACGGTGCAGCATCACCGGCACCTGCCTGCTGTTGTCCTCGGCGATATAGTGGGCATCGAGGCGGCCGGGCATGGAAAAATCCAGTTGGATGGTGCCGAGCTGCCAGACCCGGTTGAGGCAGTCCCGCAGGGAAAATTCGATCTTCGGCCCGTAGAAGGCGCCCTCCCCCGGCTGCAGGGTCCAGTCCAGCTTCTTGTGGTCCAGCACCTCTTCCAGCGCCTTTTCCGCCTTGTCCCAGAGGGCGTCCTCACCCACCCGCTGCTCCGGGCGGGTGGAGAGGATCACCATCACCTCATCGAAGCCGAAGTCCCGGTAGACCTCGAACAGCAGATCGATGAAGTCCGAGACCTCGGACAGGATCTGGTCCTCGGTGCAAAAGATATGGGCATCGTCCTGGACGAAGTTGCGCACCCGCATCAGCCCGTGCAGGGTGCCGGAGGGCTCGTTACGGTGGCAGGAGCCGAACTCCGCCAACCGCAGGGGCAGATCACGATAGCTTTTCAGGCCATGGTTGTAGATCTGGATATGGGCCGGGCAGTTCATGGGCTTGATGGCGTAATCGCGACTCTCGGAATGGGTGGTGAAAATCATGTCGCCGAACTTTTCCCAATGGCCGGATTTTTCCCACAGGGTGCGGTCGATCACCTGGGGCGTGTGCACCTCCTGGTAGCCGTGCTGCCGCAGCTTGGCGCGGATATAGTCCTGGATGATGAGATAGATCCGCCAGCCTTTGTCGTGCCAGAACACCATGCCCGGGGCCTCTTCCTGGGTATGGAACAGATCCAGCGCCTTGCCGATCTTGCGGTGATCCCGCTTCTCCGCCTCTTCCAGGCGGTGCAGATAGGCCTTGAGCTCCTTCTTGTCCCTCCAGGCCGTGCCGTAGATGCGTTGCAGCATCTCATTGCGGGAATCCCCCCGCCAGTAGGCGCCCGCCACCTTCATCAGCTTGAAGGCCTTGAGCCGGCCGGTGCTGGGCACGTGGGGACCGCGGCAAAGATCGATGAAATCCCCCTGCCGGTAGAGCGACAGGGTCTGGTCCGCCGGGATGTCCTCGATGATCTCGGCCTTGTATGCCTCCCCGATCCCCCGAAAATAGGCGATGGCCTCGTCCCGCCCCATGGTGGAGCGGACCAGCGGCATGTCCGCCTTGGCCAGTTCCGCCATCTTGGCCTCGATGGCCTTCAGGTCTTCCGGGGTGAAGGGGCGCTCGAAGGCGAAGTCGTAATAGAAGCCGTCCTCGATCACCGGACCGATGGTGACCTGGGCCTGGGGAAACAGGGCCTTCACCGCCTGGGCCAGCAAGTGGGCGGTGGAATGGCGGATTATCTCGATGCCCTCTTCGTCCCTGTCGGTGATAATGGCCAGCCGGGCGTCCCGGTCCATGACAAAGCCGGTATCCACCAATGCGCCATCCACGCGGCCCGCCAACGCGGCCCTGGCCAGGCCGGGCCCTATATCCGCGGCCACCTCATGAACGCTTACGGGATGATCGAAACTCCGCTCGGAGCCATCGGGAAGGGTGATGACTGGCATGACGCTTTCTCCAGTGGTGACCGATACGAAGGGCCACGTGAAAAAGTAAAAAGCCGCAAGTTACAAGCCCCAGGAGATCAATTTGAACCTTGGAACTTGTGACTTGCAGCTTGGTAGTTGGTAGGCGCGATTGGATTCGAACCAACGACCCCCACCATGTCAAGGTGGTGCTCTAACCAGCTGAGCTACGCGCCTGCGAAACGACGCGGATGATAACGGTTTCCCGCCGGCCAATGCAAGCCGCACGCTCCCGTTTCTGGCAAACCCCCTGCCAACGTCTTATACTCTTGCGTTTTTCCAATCCCGAACATCGGATTCCCTCATCAGAGGCTGGCGGACTATGTCCCAAAGAATAGATAACATAATCAATAAATTAAAAACGGAGAGCGAGGAGTCTATAGCCCAGGCGCTGGACCGGATCGAACAGCTTGCCGAGCTGACCGACGAGGAAAAAATCAGGCTTTGCCCCAGCCTCACCCAGCTGTTCTACCGTGACCACCTGGGCATGGCCGAGATGATCAGCCTGGCCAACCGGGCGGAAAAGCAGATCACCCGCTTCGGCGCCGTGGTCCTTCCCTTTCTCATCCAGGAGCTGGTGAACGCAGACGCCGAATCCTGCGCCCGCCTCGGCCGGATCATTGCGCTCAACAGCACCAAGGCCGTTGCGCCGCTGCTCGAGGCCTGGGACCGCAACAAAGACGACAAGTACGCCCTCATCAACCTGACCCAGGCGCTGGCCTATTTCAGGGTGCCCGAAATCCTCAAGGCCCTGCCCCAGATCCTGGAGGCGGCGAAATCGGACAACCATCAGCTCCGCTCCAACGCCCTCGACGCCATGGGCAAACTGGCCATACGGATCGATACCGACCTGTTCGATGAAAGGCTGCGCCTGGAGATGTTCGATACCGCCTTCGAGCGCCTCTCCGACACCCGCTCCCTGGTCCGCATGCACGCCGCCAGGGCGTTGGGCAAGATGCTGGAAAGAAACTTCCTGAGTGCCGGGCAAAAGAAAAAGCTGCACAAGGCCTACAGCGTCATCCTGGGAAAAGACGAGAATTACGACTGGGACGACGCCTATATCGTGCGCCACGAGGCCAAGCTCTACCTGCCCCTGATCAAGACCAGGCCCGCCCCTCTCGCCCGTTACGATCAGAGCTTCAGGATACTCTCCAAAAGGGAGCTTTGCCCCGATACCTATCACTATGTGGTCGAGGCCCCGCTGATCGCCCGCACCCTGCAGGCGGGACAGTTCGTCATCATCCGTCCCCATGAGCACAGCGAACGCATCCCCCTTTCCATCTGCGGCTGGGACAGCGAAAAGGGACAGATCGAAGTCATCATCATGTCCGCCGGCAAGACCACCATCGAAATCAACCGCATGGAGGTCGGCGAATGCTTCACCGATATCGTCGGCCCCCTGGGCGAGCGCTCCCATGTCCGGTATTACCGCGGCACCTGCGTGGTCATCGGCGGCGGTTTCGGCACCGGCGCCATCATCCCCACCGCCCGCGACCTGAAGAAGCTGGGCAGCCGGGTGATCGGCATCGTGGGCGCCAGGACCAGGGACCTGCTCATCATGGTCGACGAGCTGAAGAAGGTCTGCGATGAAGTGATGATCACCACCAACGACGGCTCCGCCGGGATCCGGGGCTTTGTCACCGACGCCCTGAAACAGATTATCGAAAACGAGCCGCGGGTCAGCCACGTCCTGGCCATCGGGCCGGTGCCCATGATGCAGGCCGTCTGCGAACTCACCCGCCCCACCGGCATCGAGACCATGGTCTCACTCAACGCCATCATGGTGGACGGCACCGGCATGTGCGGGGCCTGCCGCGTCTCCGTCGGCGGAGAAACGAAATTCGCCTGTTTTCACGGGCCCGACTTCGACGGACACAAGGTCGACTTCGACCAACTGATAAAAAGACAAAAAATGTTTGTGGCCGAAGAGCAGCAGGCCCTTGAAGCACTATAGGAACGCTTTATGCCCAACCGTCCCGAACTGAGCAACAAAGAACGCATGGCGCTCTCCTTCCAGGAGATGCCCCTTCTCCCGCCGGAAGACAGAATCCACAATTTTGAAGAAGTGCCCATCGGCTACTCCCTGGAGGAGGCCATCGCCGAGGCCAAGCGCTGCATTCAGTGCAAAAAGCCCGACTGCGTGGACGGCTGCCCCGTCGGCATCGACATCCCCGCCTTCATCAAGCTGATCGAACAGGGACAAATGGCCGAGGCCGCCAAGAAGATCCGGGAGCGGAATTTCCTGCCCGCCGCCTGCGGCCGGGTCTGCCCCCAGGACAAACAGTGCCAGGCCGTATGCGTCGTCGGCAAGAAGAAGGAGCCCGTCGGCATCGGCAACCTGGAGCGTTACGCCGCCGACTACGAACGCGAGCACGGCACCCTGGAACTGCCCGAGATCCCCCCCTCCACCGGCAAGCGCATCGCCATCGTGGGGGCGGGACCGGCGGGGCTGACCTGCGCCTACGAGCTGCGCATCCGCGGCCACGAGGTGGTAGTCTTCGAGGCCTTCCACCGGGCCGGCGGGGTGCTGGTCTACGGCATCCCCCGCTTCCGGCTGCCCATGGAGATCATCGACGAGGACATCGAGTTCCTGGAAAAAATCGGCGTGCATTTCGTCTACAACATGATCATCGGCAAGATTCTCACCCTCGACGACCTGCTGGAGCGGGAAGGGTTCGACGCCGTCTTCGTCGCCTCCGGCGCCGGCCTGCCCAAGATGCTGGACATCCCGGGGGTCAACGCCAACGGCGTCTACTCCGCCAACGAATACCTGACCCGCATCTATCTCATGCAGGCCGACAAGTTTCCGGAATACGCCACCCCCCTCTACCAGGGCGACAAGGTGGCCGTCATCGGCGCCGGCAACACCGCCATGGACGTCCTGCGCACCGCCAAGCGCCTGGGGGCCGACACCACCTGCTACTACCGCCGCTCGCGGGAAGAGGCCCCGGCCCGCACCGAGGAGCTGGAACACGCCGAACAGGAATTCATCAACTGGCGCTGGCTCTCCAACCCGGTGGAGTTCATCGTCGACGACAACAACTTCGTCAAGCAGATCAAATGCGAACGAATGACCCTGTCCGATCCGGACGAGTCCGGCCGGCGCAGGCCCCTGCCCACCGGTGAATTCTTCACCGAAGACGTGGACACCGTGGTGCTCTCTCTCGGCTGCGACGTCAATCCCATGATCCCCGCCACGGACAAGGGGGTGAAGACCGACAAGTGGGGCATCATCCGGGTGGACGAGGAGACCTGCCAGACCAGCAAGCGCGGCGTATTCGCCGGCGGCGACGCCATCACCGGCGGGGCCACCGTCATCCTGGCCATGGGACAGGCCAAGACGGCGGCGGAGGCCATTGACAAATACGTGCGCGGCCGGCTGGAAAGACGCACCAAACCCCGCCGCTACGAAGACGATTATTAACCCGCATTTCTCACCAGGCGGACCCGGTTAATTGAGAAATTTATGAAATTCAATGTACTTGGCCTCATAAGGTGATGGCGGTTAATTTATACTCCGTCCTATTTGGTTTTTGGAACAATCTGGCTTCGCATCTTGAACGATCAGCCTTGAATCATAGCTACGGCTATGCTTCGGCGGCCGATCGTCCAACCTGCTTCGCCAGCTTG